>NZ_JBHYQH010000009.1:60379-194318 GCF_042746715.1 Streptomyces sp. NPDC058741
CCGGTGCGCACCGCCACGCGGGGCGCGTTGACGGGCCCGGTGCGCACCGCCACGCGGGGCGCGTTGACGGGCCCGGTGCGCACCGCCACGCGGGGCGCGTTGACGGGCCCGGTGCGCACCGCCACGCGGGGCTGGACGGGCAGCTGGGCGACGTCCACGGGCGGCTACGGCGGTGGGGCCCTGGACGGACCGCACACTGCGGCTGGTCGCGCACACCTCGGCCGGCGGGCCCCGGGTGCGGGTGCGGTTCGACAACACCTTCGCGGCGGCGCCGGCGCGGATCGGCCGCGCGACGGTGGCGGTGCGGGCCTCGGGCGCCGCCTCCCGGGGCGCACCGGTGCCGCTGTCGTTCGGCGGCGAGGCGGGCGTGGTGATCCCGGCCGGGGCACAGGCCCACAGCGATCCCCTCGGCTTCACCGTGCCCGCCGACGCCGATCTGCTGCTGAGCTTCCATCTGCCCGGCACGGTGACGGCGGCGCCTCCGCACCGGCTGGCTCAGCAGCGGTCGTACGTCAGCGAGCCGGGTGACCATACGGCCGACGCCTCCGCGGCGCCCTATACCTCGGTGATCACCGCATGGCCGCTGCTCGCCGGGGTCGACGTGGGCGGCGGGCCCGGGTCGGTGGTGCTGCTGGGGGACTCGATCACCGACGGCGACCGGTCCACGGTGGACGCCAACCGGCGCTGGCCGGACGTCCTGGCCGGCCGGCTGCTGCGGCAGGACGACGTCCCGCGCTACGGCGTGCCGAACCAGGGGACCTCGGGCAACCGCGTGGTCACCGACCGCTACCCGGGCGACGGGGTCTCCGCGGACGCGGCCGGGGTGAGCGCTCTGCACCGCTTCGACCGGGACGTCCTCGCACAGCCGTCGACGCGTACGGCGGTCGTGTTCGAGGGCGTCAACGACCTGCGCTGGGGCGCCTCGGCGCAGCAGGTGATCGCCGGGCTGCGGGAGATCGCCGCGCGCGGGCACGCCCGGGGCGTGCGGATGCTCGCCGTGACGATCCTGCCCTGCGAGGGCGAGGCCCGCTGCACGGCCGCGGTCGACGCCGAGCGCGTCGCGGTGAACGAGTGGGTCAGGGAAGGCGGCGTCTTCGACGGGGTCCTGGACTTCGACGCCGTGGTACGCGACCCGGACCGTCCGGCCCGCATGCTGCCCGCGTACGACAGCGGGGACCATCTGCATCCGGGCGACGCGGGTCTGGCGGCGCTGGCCGGGGCGGTGGACCTGCGGCTGCTGCGGCCCTAGCCGGGGCGCCGGGGCCGCCGCGCGGGCGGGAAGGTCAGACGTCGAGGTCCACCACGACCGGCGCGTGGTCCGACGCGCCCTTGCCCTTGCGCTCCTCGCGGTCGACGTAGGCGTCGCTGACCGCCTTGGCGAACGGCGCGTTGCCGTACACCAGGTCGATGCGCATGCCGCGGTTCTTCGGGAAGCAGAGCTGGCGGTAGTCCCAGTACGTGAAGGGGTGGTCGTACTTCAGGGGCCGCGGGACCACGTCGGACAGGCCCGCCTCGCGCAGGGAGGCCAGGGCCGCGCGCTCGGCGGCCGTGACGTGGGTGGAGCCCTCGAAGGCGGCGGGGTCGAAGACGTCGTCGTCCGTCGGCGCCACGTTGTAGTCCCCCATCACCGCGAACGGGCGGCTGCCGGCCGCGTCACCGGCGACGGCGGCCCTGAGGGCGTCGAACCACTGGAGCTTGTAGGCGTAGTGCGGGTGGTCGACCTCGCGGCCGTTCGGCACGTAGACCGACCAGACGCGGATCGGGCCGCAGGTCGCGGAGATGGCGCGGGGCTCCACGGAGCCGTCGAAGCCGGGGTCGCCCGGCAGGCCCTTGACGACGTCCTCGACACCGACGCGGGAGAGCACCGCCACGCCGTTCCACCGGCCGGTGGCGTGGACCGCCGCCTCGTAGCCCAGCTCGCGCAGCTGCTCCGACGGGAACTGCGCCTCGGAGACCTTGGCCTCCTGGAGGCACAGCACGTCCGTGCCGCTGCTCTCCAGCCAGGCCAGGAGCCGGGGCAGGCGGGCGGTGATCGAGTTCACGTTCCAGGTGGCGATGCGCATGTCCCACAACCTACCCGGAGGGTCTGACAAGCCCGCCCGGCCCCGTCAGACCTCGGCGGAGTCCCCGGGCGTCAGCCGCAGGTGCTCGGAGCCGCCGAGCTGCCCGATCTGGCGGTCGTAGATCGGCCGGGCAAGGTCGGTGAGCAGGGCGTCGTGGATGTCGTAGGCCCGCTGCGGCCGCACTTCGCGGACGTAGTCGATGACCTCGCTGATCTTGTTCCAGGGAGCCATGACGGGGAGCATCAGCGTCTCGACCCGCCGGTCGGGGACGGTGAGGGCGTCGCCGGGGTGGAAGACCCGGCCGCCGTCGATCAGATAGCCGACGTTGGTGATGCGCGGGATGTCCGGGTGGATCACCGCGTGCAGCTCGCCGTGGACCTGGACGTCGAATCCGGCGGCGGTGAAGGTGTCGCCGTGGCCGACGGTGTGGACACGGCCCGGGAAGGCCGGGGAGATCTTCTCCGCGACCGCCTTCAGGGTCCAGATCTCAGCCGCCGGGTTGGCCTCCATCCCGGCGCGCAGCCGGGACTCGTCGAAGTGGTCGGGGTGCTCGTGGGTCACCAGGATCGCGTCCGCGCCGAGCGCCGCGTCCTCCTCGGTGAATCCGCCGGGGTCGAGGACGAGGGTCCGGCCGTCCTTCTCCAGACGGACGCAGGAGTGCGACTTCTTCGTGAGCTTCATGCCTCCATCCTGCCCCGCGCTCCCGCGCCCGGGCTCACTCCTGGGGCGTGGTCTCCTCCAGGACGACCTGCTGCGCCACCTTGAACGCGCTGTTGGCCGCCGGTACGCCGCAGTAGACGGCCGTCTGCAGCAGCACTTCCCTGATCTCGTCCGGGGTGAGGCCGTTACGCAGGGCGGCCCGGGTGTGGAAGGCCAGCTCGTCGAGGTGGCCGCCGGCGACCAGTGCGGTGAGGGTGATGCAGCTGCGGGTGCGGCGGTCGAGCCCGGGGCGGTCCCAGATCTCGCCCCAGGCGTAGCGGGTGAGGAACTCCTGGAACTCCCCGGAGAAGTCGCCGGCCTGCTCCAGCGCCCGGTCGACGTGGGCGTCGCCGAGTACCTCGCGGCGGACCTTGATGCCGGCGTCGTAGGGGTCGGGCCGGCCCTCGGGTTGCGGCGGCACGGCGGCGGGGGCGATCTCGGCGACCGGCCCGGTCTGCGAGGGCTGCGCCGACACCGGTGACGGGGCCGGCTTGAGGGCGGCGGCCGTGGGAAGGGCGATCTGGCCGGTGGAGGTCTCGAAGGCGGGCTGCCAGGCGGTGGAGAAGTGCCGCACGAGCAGGTCCGTGACCGCCGCGGGCTGCTCCACGGGTACCAGGTGGGAGGCGCCGGGTACGACGGCGAGGCGGGCGTCGGGGATGCCGGCGACCAGGGTACGGGCCTCGGCGGGGCCGGTGACCTGGTCGTCCGAGCCGACGAGCACCAGGGTGGGCACGCCGATGCGCCCGAGCTCGGTCCGGATGTCGAAGGAGGCGAGCGCCTCGCAGGCGGCGATGTAGCAGCCGGGGTCGGTGGTGCGCACCATCTGCACGGCCCACTCGGTGATCGCGGGCTGCGCGGCGGCGAACCCGCCGGTGAACCAGCGCTCGGGGGCGGTGCGGGCGATGGGGTCGAGGCCGTTGGTGCGGACGATCACGCCGCGCTGCCGGAACTCGTCGGCCGTGCCGAAGCGCGGCGAGGCCGCGATCAGGGCGAGGGAGGCGAGGCGCTCGGGGTGGCGCAGGGCCAGCTCGATGCCGACCGCGCCGCCCAGCGCGCAGCCCGCGTAGCCGAAGCGCTGCACGCCGAGCCCTTCCAGGGTGACCAGCAGCCGGGTCGTGAGGTCGGAGACGGAGCCCGCCGGGTACGCGGGCGCGCCGCCGTGCCCCGGCAGATCGAACCGGAAGACGCGCCACTGCCTGACCAGTTCGGGGATCTGGCGGTCCCACATGTGCCAGGTGGTACCCAGTGAGGGACCCAGGATCAGGACCGGAGCGTCTTCCGGCCCGTCAAAGCGGTATTGCAGGGTGTTCGGTGGTGTCTCACTCACGCCCCAGACCCTCTCACGTCTCACGACTGTCCCTATAACGAGGGTTGCGACTGCGCAGGTTGAACCGCTCCGGGATGGGTGGAGGCTTTATGCGTTGACTCCAGCCGCCGGCTGGGGCTTGTGTTGTGGTTGGTCTCGTGCTCGTGGGGCGGGATGTCCCCGATCGCGGTGTGGAGGCGCTGGTTGCTGAACCAGTCGATCCATTCCGCGGTGCCGAGTTCGACGTCGGCGAGGCCGTGCCAGGGCCTGCGGGGCTTGATCAGCTCGGTCTTGTAGAGACCGATCTGGGATTCCATGAGCGCGTTGTCCAGGGCGTCGCCGACGGTGCCGATCGAGGCGTCGATACCCGCTTCGATCAGGTGCGCGGTGAACGCGAACGACGTGTATTGGCTGCCGGCATCCGAATGATGAACGAGCCTCGGTCCAGCGGGAGTTCCGGCGCGCTCTCGACACCACGAGGCCATGTCGAGGACGTCGAGGACGAGCTTGGCCCGCTTGCTGGTGGCGGCGGACCAGCCCACGATCGCCCGGGAGAAGACGTCCACGACGAACGCGACGTAGACAATCCCGGACCAGGTGGCGACATAGGTGAAGTCCGCGACCCATCTCTCGTTCGGCCGGGACGCCGTGAAGTCGCGTTGCAGCAGGTCAGCTGCCCGATCATGGCCGTCGTCCCGGACGGTGGTGCGAATCTTCTTCCCTCGCCGGGCGCCCTCCAGGCCCAGATCGCGCATCAGCCGGGCGACGGTGCAGCGGGCCACCGGTATGCCCTCGCGATGCAGCTGCCGCCAGACCTTCCTGACCCCGTAGACCCCGAAGTTGTCCGTGTGGACGCGGCTGATCTGCGTCTTCAGCTCCGCGTCGCGGACTGTTCGGGTGTTGGATGTGCGGTTCCTCGCCGCGTAATAGGTGCTCGTCGCGATCTTCAGACCGTGGCTGGTCAGGACCCGGCAGATCGGCTCGACTCCGAACACCTTGTTGAACTCGTCGATGAACGCTACGAGCGCTTCGACGGCCGGTCGAGCTCGGCCGCGAAGAAAGCCGAAGCCGCCTTGAGGATCTCGTTCGCCCGCCGCAGTTCGGCGTTCTCCGCCTTCAGGCGCTTGATCTCCGCAGCCTCGTCCGAAGTCACGCCCGGGCGCCGGCCGGCATCGACTTCGGCTTTGCGGACCCAGGTCCGCACCGTCTCAGCAGCACCGATCCCGAGCTTCGCGGCGACCGCCTTCATCGCGGCCCACTCGGTCGGGTAATTCGGGCGGACCTCCGCGACCATGCGCACCGCACGCTCACGCAGCTCAGCAGGAGAGGGGGACGGACGTGCCATGGCTCGATCCTCTCAGGGAATCGAGCCTCCATCAGACCCGGAGCGGTTCAGGGACCACTCGACGCCCACTCACTTTCCGCCGTCTGCTCCGTAGGCGTCTCCGCGGGGCAGGGGGCCGAAGCCGGCGTGGCGGCCGGGGCGGGCGGCAGCGTGGCGCTGCCCGGGGCCGGGCCCACTGCGGGCGGCGAGGGCGTCGGCGACGGGGCCGGTGGTGAAGGCGTAGACGGCCTTGTGGAGAAGGTCCACGGCGAGCTCCTGGCGGGGCCAGGTGGCCGGTGGGGCGCCGACGCCGGTCGCGTTTTCCAGGATCTGGTCGTTGGTGATGCGGACGACGGTGAACTTGGCGGAGGCGATCGGTCCGCGCAGTCCGGTCTGCGCCATGACCGACCGCAGCACTCCGAGAAGGGCCGCCTGGCCGTAGTGCATGGCCCAGTTGACCGGCAGCGGCTGTCTGCCGGAACGTTCAGGCAGGCCGGTCAGCCGCTGGAGAACCCGTGCGGGCACATGGGAGTCGGGGCGGCCGGTGACGGCCTGCTCGATCTTCTCACCGAAGGTCATCACGACTCCCCCGGCGGTGCCGGCGAGCAGTCCCTGCCACAGTGCGCGCTTGAGCATGTCCCGGCGAGTACCCGCTACGACCGCCTTCACCCGGGTGGTCGGTGCCCCGCACCAAGCGGACGCCCGGAGAAGCCGATCGGCCTCGGTCGCAGACCGCCTCTGCCCGGGGGATTCCGCCCACGCTCCGATCACCAAGGACCAGACCGTCGAGGAGCTGGGGGGAGGCAACAGCGTCCTGGTGCGGCAACGCCGTGAGCACCAGGAGATGGACCGGCTGATGGACCAGTACCTGACCCTCGACGACCTCCACCAGCGCGAACGGGTCCTGAAGCAGGTCGTCCAACTGGTCTTCAGCCACGCCTTCGCAGAGGAGACGGTGCTGTGGCCCGCCGTACGGGCCTCGGTCCCGGACGGCGAGGAACTGACGGCCCGGGTCGAGGAAGAACATCAGCAGATCAACGATCTCGTCGCGGACATCGAGCGCCTTCCCGCCGGCGATCCAGAACGTGAGGACAAGGTGCGGCGGGCCTTCGCCCTGATACGGCAGGACATCAGGGACGAGGAAGACCTTCTCCTCCCCCGGTTGCAGGACGCGGTGGACACCGCCCGGCTGCGCAAACTCGGCATGACCTGGGCGGCGGTACGACAGACCGCCCCGACACATCCGCACCCCGTCATCCCCCGCCGGCCTCCCGGGAAGGCCCTGCCGGGTGTACCGCTGAGCGTCTACGACCGGGTGCGAGACGCTCTGGGCATCGGCAGCTCCGGGTTACGACGAGGAAGGTGATCGCGCCCACGCCGGACTGCTCGCTGTCGCCCACGTGGGCGTCGCCGCACAGCAGCCGACACTCGGCTCCGGCACTCGGCTGTCGGCTGTCGGCTGTCGGCTCCATGAGCCCCTCGGAAGATCGGTCCGGCAGAAACGAGCCCCGGACTCGATCACTCGGCCGCGCGATGGCCGGAGTCCCGGTGGCAAGTTGTTTGTCGCCGCCCGCGGAAGTGACCCGGTCGCTGTCAGGCCGCGCGCAGCGGCCAGGGCTGGTGCTCGACGGACGTCTCCCACCTCGCGGCACTAGGAGGATCTGCCGGGTCCCCCGGCACCAGGACCGCCTCGCGCCCGGCCTGTTCCAGCCAGTGCGGCCACGCAGTCGCCGGCCACCGCTGTTACTGGTGGATTGCTGAAAGGGAGCTGTAGCCGTCGTGTCGGTGCGCGAGCACTCACTGTTGCCGGCTCTGGTCGGTGATGTGGTGGGCGGAGTCGCGGGCCTGATCGGCGACGGTGCCGGCCTGATCGCGCGCTTCTTCCTGGGTGGCGCGGACGGCCTGGCCAGCGGTGTCCTTCACTTCCTCCGCCGCGCTCTTTGCTGCCTCTTGGGTGCCTTCCTTCAGGTTCTGCGCGGACTCGAGCGCGGCCTGCTTCACCGGTTCGAGGACTTCTTGACCTTGTCCCATCAGGCCGGAGGCTGCCTGCTGTTCGCTCTGCGAAGTCGGCAGCAGGGAAGAGGCCAGCACCCCGGTGCCGAAGGCGATCAGACCGGCGGCCAGTGGATGCCCTAGTGTCTGTCGCATGGCCTGTTCGGGCGCCTGCCTGACCGCTTCACCGGCCTGCTGGGCCGCGTCGCGGGCAGCGCCGGTGGCCTGCCCGGCGCTTTCCTGCAGGGAACCGGTTGCCGACTGAGCGTTGCCGGCGAGGCTTTGTGCGGTGTCGGAGGCGGAGCCCATGACCCGCTCCCGCAGGCCGGTGACCCTGTCTCGTACCCGGTCAGTGCGGCGGCGGACGATCTGGCGGGGGCTGGCCCGGTCGGCGAGCCGGTTCACATCGGTGGACAGGCGGTCGCGGGTGGCGTCGATGTCCGCTCTCAGCTGGTCGGGTGACGTGCCCATTGCGCGTTCTCCTTCATCGTTTCGACGGTCTTCTCGGGCGTGGGGGAGACGGTGCGCATCCTGGCGCGGCCCCGCGCATAGAGCACGGCTGCCACCACGGCCCATACGGCGGTGACGATCAGTGCGGCCCAGCCGGCGTCCATCACGTTGGCCAGTCCGAGGACGGCGGCCAGAGACAGAAAAAGCAGGGTCATGTAGCCGGCGAACCCGGCACCGCCGTACATGCCTGCCGCCTTGCCGGCCTTGGTCGCTTCCTGCCGGACCTCGGTCTTGGCCAGCTCGACCTCCTGACGGAAGAGGGTCTGGACGTCCGAGGTCACCTGAGACAGCAGCTCACCCACGGAACGGTCCCCACCGTAGGAGCCGCCGCGGTTCGGCTGGATCGAGGACATCTCACACCCCCGGATGCGGAGGCGCCGGCATGTCACCAGCAGCCGGACTCGTGGGCGGCACGGGCGGCGGCGTGTACGGCGCGGCCGGCGGCGACACCGGTTGCGGTGGTGTCCACTGACCGGCCCCCGGCGGTGGCGTCGGCATGTCAGGCTCGGCCGAGTATTCCGTCGGCACCCCTCCCGCGGACTGCTCCTGCCCGCCGTCGCCGGACTGCGCGGCCTTGCCTGCCACCTTCCCCAGACGCCCCACGGCCAGCCCGGCCAGCAACGCCCCGCCCAAGAACAATCCAGGGCGCCGACGGGCGAATCTCTGAAGGTCGCCGACGATGCCTTCGACCCCTTGCTTGTCCACGTAGTCGGCCGCCCGATGTCCGCGGTCGGCAACCTGTGACACGACGCTGCGGGCGGGCGAGTCGCCCGGAGCGTTCTCCGCGAGCTCAGCAAGGTCCTGTGCCCACTCCCGCAACGCTCCCGCGGCCCGCCTGGTCTGTGCTTCACCTTCGTTCATGACACGGCTGCGCAGGTCCTGCACGACTGAGCCGGCCTGCTGCCGTGCCTCGTCCGCGACCTCCTTCGCGTGCTGGACGGCGGTAGATGCCACCTGGCCCGTGGCCTGTCTGGCTTGATCGGCGGTCGCCGACGTCTCGGCCATGGCTGTCTGCCCGGCCTGCTGCAGCCTTTCGCCCCCGTCATGTACCGACTCACTCATCAGCAACTCTCCTCAACGCGCCAGCCCCATGGCTCTCACGGGGTGCTTCCCCCCGAGTGACTGCTTAGAGAGCATTCACACTTATTTGCGAGAAACGCGTGAATCGGCGGATGGTCGCCGGCAGCGCAGACCGAGTCGCACCCGCAACTACACCAGGACTGCCAGAGCCGGGCCGTCGCAGCGCAGCAGCAGGCCAAGCAGGCCGAAGTTGACGAACGCGAGCGCCAGGAGCAGGAGTGCGGCCTCCAGGAGCAGGAAGCCGAGCAGGCCACGCAGAAGGCCGGGGCCAGCTCTCCCGCTTCCGCACCGGACCCGGGTAAGCGAGCGTGACGTAGTCCTGCGCAAGCCCGCGCTGTTGGTGGCGACTGGCGATCTGCGCCGGGAGTCGTCCGGGCGCCGGGCCACGCTCCCGCTCCGCCTCCGCGGAACCGGTCTGCTTCGGTCACGCTCCCGCTCCCTCACTCGACCCGATCGCGCTGGGAGGGGCACGTACCCCTCGTACGGACGGATGAGCGGGTGCGATCGCAAATCAGACACCCGAAAGAGTGACAGGCACGCACCGCGCGAGTTGCCAACCGCGTCGTGCGCGCCAGCGCGTTCGATCTTCCAGAGAAGCCGCACCGGAGTGCTCCGGTGCGGCCTCACCGTCTCACGGATCCGCGCAGAGATCCCGCCAGGACGGCCTCGGGCGGAGCCTCGCCGTATCACCCGCGTATCACACAACCATCACCAACTGCGCAGACGCTCCCGGACCACGTAGCTCTGACCTGCAATTCCATGCCCGCACTGGAGTGGCGTAGACGCCCCTGGACGGTCTCTACAACCTGTGCCAGGTGGTACCCAGGGAGGGACCCAGGATCAGGACGGGAGCCTCTCTGGCCCGTCAAAGCGGTATTGCAGGGTGTTCGACGGTGTCTCACTCACGCCTCAGACCCTCTCACGTCTCACGAAATCTCACACGGCCAGGTGAACCCGGCGGCTCGTGGCCCTCGCGGCGCGGCACGCCCGGCACCGCCGAGACCCTCATGGGTCCACGTACGGGTTCTTCGATGTGCACGCCCGACCGTGGGGACAGCGCGTCCTCCCGGCTCGCGCACCCTCCCAATCCCTGCGCCGCACAGCTTCCCACCCTCGGCACGGCTTCCAGACGGTCTGGTTTGCAGCAAAGCGTGTAGTGCCGTCACCAAGGATCGGCATGACGCACCTGAAAACCTCCGCGACTTCACCACCGGGTTCGAGATCGCCGGGCCGGTTCGCGATGCACCGGCTCGTTCCGCAGGCCCTGATCTCGTTCCTCCGCGCACACCCGGACATCGATGTCAGGGTGTCCGAGAGCCGCACCCCACAGACCGTGCGGATGCTGGCCGACGGCGAGGCGGACCTGGGGGTCGTCCTGGACGACGAGGCCCGCGACTGCGGTCTGCGCATGGAGCCCCTCGGCGATGACTCCCTCGTCGTGATCGGCCAGACTGGAGGAATCCTTGCCGGACGGGCCGCGCTGACCTACAGCGAGGCCGCCGAGCACCCTCTCGTCGGGCTCAACGACGACTCCTCGCTGCGCCGCTGGATCGAAAAGCACCTGGGGCCCCACGCTCCGGTGGTGCGCCACCGCACCACCGTCGCCAACCTGAGCGTCCTCGTCGCCCTCGCCGCCGCCGGCGTCGGGCTCGCCGTCGTACCACGTCGTGCCATCGACCCTCACCTGCCCCTCGACGTGTGCGAACTGCAGGACCCGTGGGCTCGCCGCCACCATCTACTGGCCTGGGGCGTCAAGGACAGCACCGCGTCGAAGGCGACGCGGTCACTCGCCGAACACCTGCGCCAGGCGGCCCTGTCTGAACTTTCCTCCCGCAACACCCCCGCACAGCCCGTCAGCCTGCGCCCTTTCCACGGCGACTGACATGATCTCAGTCACACGGTCGTGCAGGAAAAGGGACACGATGGATCGCCGCAACGCGGCACGCACGAATGGCTCCGGCCTTGTGCAGCGCGACACGATCTGCGTGGGCCACGGTGTCTGCCGATACAAGGCGCAGCGAACGCGGTCCGGCCATCAGGGACTTCGTCCGCTTGTCCGACGCCTGGCACGGCCGACCGGACCTGCACGAGGCCCTGATGACCGGCTACGGCCGCCCCCTGACCCCCGCGCATAGCCGTCCCACAGTCTCGCAGCTGTGTTTCCTGCGCGGCAGCGGCTTTTCCCAAGCCGTCGCGTTGCGTGCCGGTCGGCAACTCTTCCTGAGACGTCAAACTCCGCGTGAATCAATATCTGTTCCCGAGGGATCAGATTTTGGGGGGCCGTGCGGCGGGAGTTCTTGGCGCGAGCAGCAGCGCGGAATTGTCCAACGCACAAGGGTCGTTCCGGCGTGCTACTGTCGTTCTCAGTTGCAGTTGTGGTTCCCAAAGCTTCAAGTGCCCCCACCAGGCTTCTGCCGGTCGGAGCGCTTCTGTTTTTCCGGTCATTTCCGGGCGGGGTAATCATCGCGGCGACACGGCGTCCGCGTGGTGCGGATGCCAATGCACTGCCCCAAAGGAGATATGACATGGCTGCTGGTACCGTGAAGTGGTTCAACGCGGAAAAGGGCTTCGGCTTCATCGAGCAGGACGGTGGGGGCGCCGACGTGTTCGCCCACTACTCGAACATTGCCGCGCAGGGCTTCCGTGAGCTGCTCGAGGGCCAGAAGGTGACCTTCGACATCGCGCAGGGCCAGAAGGGCCCGACGGCCGAGAACATCGTTCCGGCCTGACGGTCACGCACAGACTGCAGCTGGGGCCCGCATCCTTCGGGGTGCGGGCCCCAGCTGCACGCGTATCCCGCAGCGGTTTCACCCGCGGGACGACCCGGAGGAATCCGCAGTACCACCGTAAGCGGCTCCTCCCTCAGGACGCAGGCGCATCCTGAAGCGCTGCACCGCAGCCGGCCCCCGGATCGCAAGGTCCCGATCGCGTCACCCATTTCAGCACCCGTGCCCACGGGCGTTTTCGCCGGCAGATCTGCATACTTTTGCCACCGGTCCATACTTGTAATTCTCCGTGCCGTTCATGGGAATTCCTTGATATGTGCCACATCGAGGAAGGTTCCGCATGAACCGCACGTACACGAACGACCGCCCCGCCCGCACCCGTGACGGCCGTGCCGACGCCGGAAGGGGCGGCAGCGGCTACGGCTCGCAGGCACCGCGCCGTACCGGCGCCCCCGTCCGCTCCGGCGGCTACGGCCGTCGGCCCGCCGCAGCCCAGGGTGAGTTCGCGCTGCCCATGACGATCACCCCCGCGCTGCCCGCCGTCGAGGGCTTCGCCGATCTCGACATGCCCGAGCAGCTCCTGGCCGAACTCGGACGGCAGGGTGTGACCGTACCGTTCCCGATCCAGGGAGCGACGCTGCCGAACTCCCTGGCGGGCCGTGACGTGCTGGGCCGCGGGCGCACCGGTTCCGGCAAGACCCTGGCCTTCGGCCTCGCCCTGCTCGCCCGCACCGCTGGACAGCGTGCCGAGCCCCGTCAGCCACTGGGGCTGATCCTCGTACCCACGCGTGAGCTGGCGCAGCAGGTGACCGACGCGCTGACCCCGTACGCCCGCTCCCTGCGGCTGCGGCTGGCCACGGTGGTGGGCGGCATGTCGATCGGCAGGCAAGCCAGTGCGCTGCGCGGCGGAGCCGAGGTCGTCGTCGCGACACCCGGACGGCTCAAGGACCTCATCGACCGTGGCGACTGCCGACTCAACCACGTGGGCATCACGGTGCTGGACGAGGCCGACCAGATGGCCGACATGGGTTTCATGCCGCAGGTCACCGCGCTGCTCGACCAGGTGCGTCCGGAGGGGCAGCGGATGCTGTTCTCGGCCACCTTGGACCGTAACGTCGACCTGCTGGTTCGCCGCTATCTGACCGACCCCGTCGTGCATTCGGTCGACCCTTCGGCCGGTGCGGTCACGACGATGGAGCACCACGTCCTGCACGTCCACGGCGCCGACAAGCACGCCGCCACGACCGAGATCGCCGCCCGCGACGGCCGCGTGATCATGTTCCTGGACACCAAGCACGCTGTCGACCGGCTGACCCAGGACCTGCTCAACAGCGGGGTGCGTGCCGCCGCGCTGCACGGTGGCAAGTCGCAGCCGCAGCGCACCCGCACGCTGGCGCAGTTCAAGACGGGGCACGTCACCGTGCTGGTGGCGACCAACGTCGCGGCGCGCGGCATCCACGTCGACAACCTCGACCTCGTCGTCAACGTCGATCCGCCGACCGACCACAAGGACTACCTCCACCGCGGCGGTCGTACCGCCCGCGCCGGCGAGTCCGGCAGCGTCGTCACCCTGGTCACACCGAACCAGCGCCGAGGCATGGTCCGTCTGATGTCGGACGCCGGAATCCGGCCGCAGACCACCCAGATCCGCTCGGGCGACGAGGCGCTGAGCCGGATCACCGGCGCCCAGGCCCCGTCCGGCATCCCGGTCGTCATCACCGCACCGGTGGTCGAACGTCCCAAGCGCAGCACCACCTCCCGAGGCCGGCGCCGCCCCGCCTCGGCGACCAGGCGCACCCCCGTACGTCAGCCCGGCTTCGGTGCGGCGGCCTAGAACTCTCTGGCCGGGAAGCCCGCCCATCTCTGCAGGAGGCACCTTGTGACGCTGGTTCAGACACGGCACCGCCCGGCGGACGCCGACTCCGTGCACGGGCCGGCGGTGGAGGTCATGGACGCGGCCGGACCGCACGCCTGTGACGACATGAGCGTCGAGGTGGCGCTGGCCGTCATGGCCGCCGCCCGCACGGTCCGACTGGTCGTCTGCGACCAGGACGGCCAGTGCACCGGCCTGGTCATCCGGACCGGACTCGCCGCCGTCCGCGACAGCTCCGACTACACGGACCGTGTCCGCCTGCGCGACATCCTCGGCGACCACGGCTCGTTCGCCTCACCCGTGACCACGATGGCCGAAGCCCACCACGCGATGCGCACCCGTCGGCTCGGTGTCCTGCCGGTGGTCGACGCGCCAGGCAGTGCCCTGGGCATCCTCGCCCTCTCCCGCTGAAACACCTCCCCCCTGGTCGGACCGTTCCTTCCCTCCCTTCTCTCTGTGAGGCCACATGCGCTGCGTCATCGCCCGCTTCCCCTTCGAGCTCACCAAGGGCGGCGTGCTGGAATCGATGAAGGGCATCAAGCCCGAACCGGTCACCGGCGAATCGGTGATCATCGGCCGCCGCCACTACCCCGTCAAGCAGGTCGGCCAGGTCATCACCCGCCAGGACCGCCGTGACTTCAGCGCCGCCGAAGTCCTGCGGGCCATGACTCAGCTCGGCTTCACCTGCCGCGCCGTCCCCGTGGCAGCGCCCCTGGACATGCTCAGCCCGATGCAGCGCGCCTCCGCGATGCTCGGCACCCCTCTCACGGTCTGACCCGGTAGACAGACACGAGCCGAGACCTGACCAGCAGTGTGGGCCCGACCGGTACACCCGTCGGGCCCACACTGCGTGCAGCCGGCTCCCGTCGCCGTCGCCCAGTGGTCGGAACAGCCGGAGGCGCCCACGGTCCAGGCGCCGGCGTCCTCGATAGCAACCCGGTACATCCCGCCCGTCTCCGGGATTCCCGCCGTGCTGCCCTGGAGGATCCGGGCGACATGAAGGTGCAGATGCGCCGGCTGCTCGTCGTCCTTCGCGAGGGCGTCGAAGACGGCGGCGAACTCGCCCAAGCGGGCGGATTCCCTCAGTACATCCGACACCCTCTGCCTCCACACCGCTTCGGCAGCCAACCGACCGGTGATGTCAGCGCCACCGGTGGCCACGCATCTGGTTGCTCTGGGCTGACTTCACCAGGGCGGCAACGTCAACCGGCAACTCGTCAGACGGCGTGAGGCGGACCATATTCGCCGGCCATGCGGCTGCTTGAGCGGTGACGCCACCGAGCAAGGAAGGCGCTCACGGTCTTGCCGCCGGAGGCCCGGGCGGGTGACCGCCGTGGCGTGGGCGAGGCGGGTGACCATAGGCCAGCCGAAGCCCACGGTGCCGCCGTTCAGGTCAGGGGTGCGCATGCGCGGCACATGCCGACTGGGATCGTGAACGGCGACCTCGATGGTGTGGGGTGCGCAGTCAGTTCCAGTGTGCAGCGGCCCCCACCGTAGCGCAGGGCCTTGGTGACCGGCTCGGACACGACCAGGCTGTCCCCGCGTCAGGGGCAACGGCCGGCTGCTGCAAACCTTCGAGGAAGGCTCGTATCCGTGCGCCGGCGATGGCTGTCGTGGAACGGACGGCTGCGGCGCTGGCACTCACCGTGATCATCAGGGTCACCCCGGTCTCCGCATAGTCCATGCCTCTGCCCGTGCCTACCCAGCCCCTGTGCACCGCCCCTCCACCCGCCAACCCCGCAGAGCCACAGTGCTCGCCTGAAGGGGACGGAGGACCACAGTCGATGCATGGCGGCACCTGCTGCCGTGAGCCCGTGTCTCAGCAGCCCGCGGTCTGCTCGCGTCAGGGGCCGTGCCGGTTCGCCGCGAGTTGCTCGATCATCCCGGGATCGCCGAGGGCGGCGCGGGGCCTCCTGCCACGCTCGTCAGCGGCCGTCCTGCGGGGGCGCCACGGGCGGAGACTCCGTCCCGGCCGGTGGAGTGCCCCACGAGACGCAGCGTTGGCCGGTGCCCGCCGACGGTAGCCGCGGCGCAGTCGGCGACGTCACGATCAGCCCGACGTGCTGCGCGGCGAGGGTCCCTGCGCGCCGGACTGAACCCCGAAGCGGCCTGAACCATCCATCGACTGGTCGAGGCAGACTGGTCGGGACGGACTACCTCATCTTCGAGCACGTGGAAATCTATGCCAGCCGGAGTAGACTTTCGTCGGCAGTGTGGTTATGGTTTCTCTCGTAGCCGAGATCGAGCAAGGCCCGGAGAGATGAACTGCCGGGCAGTGGTACGCAGTTGCAGTTCGCAGGACGGTGCGGTGGTGGAGTTCCGAAGCCAGAGCGGTTGCAGGACGGCGACGGGACTGACGACCGGACCGGGCGGCCCGCAGTGATCA
Organism: Streptomyces sp. NPDC058741; assembly: GCF_042746715.1. NCBI lineage: Bacteria > Bacillati > Actinomycetota > Actinomycetes > Kitasatosporales > Streptomycetaceae > Streptomyces > Streptomyces sp. NPDC058741. The sequence goes on from NZ_JBHYQH010000009.1 coordinate 76,339, forward strand.
GGGGCCGCCATGAGCAGTACCGCAGTGGCATTACCAGTAAGTGAAGGTTCGCAGTACACAGCAGTGAAGTCAGTGAGCAGTGCCTCGGTGAAGGCGTCGGCTGCTGGCGCGCGCACCGGGAGGTTCGGCAGTGGGGTTCTAAGCCCGAGCAGACGCAGGACGGGCGACGGGGCTGGCTGTCGAAGGGTGGCGCTGTTCGAGGCCACCAGCAGTTTGCGGTACCAGTAGTTCCTGGTTTCCGTTAGTGAGTAGTTGCTCAAGAGGGAAGAACGGAGGAGCTGAGCGCCATCAGGATCGCCCGGGTGGAAGTCATGGACCCGGGTACCGCAGGACATCGATAGTGAGGTGGTCTCCGGTCAGGCAAGAGCGATCCCCGCGCCCCCGACAGCTTCTGGGTCGGGTCCGCGGAAACAGAGGGCCGGTGCAGTATCGGGGCCGGCAGATGGTGTAGTAGTTCCTTCGGGGCCCTGGTGCCAGTACGGCGTCAGGGCCCCTCCACGCGTTCCGCAGAGAGGTGCAATGACAGCAGACGACACGTTCGGCCGTCTCGATGACGACGATTACCCCGCCTACACCATGGGCCGGGCCGCTGAACTGCTCGGTACCACACAGGGCTTCCTCCGTGCCATCGGCGAAGCCCGCCTCATCACCCCCCTCCGCTCCGCAGGCGGCCACCGCCGCTACTCCCGCTACCAGCTGCGCATCGCTGCCCGCGCCCGGGAACTCGTCGATCACGGGACCCCCATCGAGGCCGCCTGCCGGATCATCGTCCTCGAAGACCAGCTCGAGGAAGCCCAGCGCATCAACGCCGAATATCGCCGCGCCGCCGAGTCAGCGACCCCGACGGCAGCCGCGTGAGATGAGCGTGCCCGTCAGCGTCGGCGGGCACCGCGCGCACGGTCCCGTGTGCGGCTGTGATCATTTCCTGTGGTCACGCGGTGTGTGGGCGTGTAACGTCTGCGTCAGCTGTCGTGGTTCGGAATTCCCTCCTGCCCACGCCTATGGTGTGGGTGTTTTGCTGTGGTGTGCCGCAGGGACCAGGGCGATCACCTCCGTCTGCCACAGGGAGTGGGAGACGTTCATCGGCTGGAAGGCATGAGACATGGCAACGGGAACTGTGAAGTGGTTCAACGCGGAGAAGGGCTTCGGCTTCATCGCCCAGGACGGCGGCGGCCCGGACGTCTTCGCGCACTACTCCGCGATCAACTCCACAGGCTTTCGTGAGCTCCAGGAGGGCCAGGCCGTGACGTTCGACGTCACCCAGGGCCAGAAGGGTCCGCAGGCCGAGAACATCAACCTGGTCTGACCTCAGGACCTACCCGAGAGATCACGCACGCCGCGTCCAGGTGGCCGCCGCCCTGCGGGCCCTGCCACCCACCCGGACGAAGCCGCCTGCTCTCGTACCGGGCCGGCAGGATCAGGGGCCGCGCAGCAATGGCTGCGCGGCCCCTGATCTGTCCAGGCCCCCGGGCCGGTGCGACTTCGGCGCGGAACCTCCCGACCTCAGTCGCTGCAAGCGTCGTCGGGCACGGGATCCGCATGTCCTGCGCGGCTGCCGTGCAGCGTGGAGGAGCCGCCGCTCAGACGCTCGTCCAGGCGTCCAGGAAGGCTTTCCGTCCAGCCGGATCGTCCGACCTGCGGTCTGCGTGCAGGACGCGCCAGGCGGTGAGCTCGATATCCCGGAGCCACAGTTCTCCGATGACCTGTGTCTTGAGGTCGGGCAGATGGTCGGACTCGACGAGGGCCTGACCGATCACCTCCCCGGCCGCGACGCGCTGGGGCGGGGTCATCTCGTCGACGGCCGAGAGGACCTGCCGGGCCAGGGCGGTTCCTTCTCCTGCCAGCGAACGCAGCACCGGAGCCTTGATGTTGACGGGCAGCAGGTACGCGGTGCCCGACGACCTCCACAGGTCCGACCAGAAGCGTTCTCCTGCCTTGGTGGGGGCAGGCAGCGCGGCCAGCAGCCCGAGGAGACGGCCGATGGCCGCATAGCCATCGGAGTGGGCGGCCGCGACCACGGCAATCCCGGCGACGCGCTCCACGCTGAGCTGGCCGGCTTCGAGATGCGGAGCCAGGTCCAGTTGGTGATCCAACTGGTCTCCGAGGGCGGTGGATAGGTGGGAGCGGACCTCAGGAAGCATCGGCGATCCTTGCGCGTAGGTGAGCGGAGATGCCCGTTCGGAAGCCCAGATCGTTCCCATGACCAGCCGTTCTACTCGGCTTCGGCAGGCCCAATCGGCGGTAGCGTCAACAGGACTGGAGTTCACACGGTGGCGAACCGGCCCGGGCCCTGGCGACGTGAGCGACCGGCCGGCCCGTGCTGCGGACCTCACGGACGGCCCGCTCGCGAAGGTCGTCCGGCTATGTGCGTGGCGCCGGCACTTCGTGGTTCTCCTTCGGGCCAGGATCACAAGCCTGACTTCAGGGGCTCCACGCATCCGGGGTCGACTCAGTGATGGGTCGGGCCCGGCGGTGTCGATCCCCGGTGACGCCAGCCCCGGGTCCGCTTCCGGCCCGGCCGCACGAGAACGGCGTCCGGGCACCTGCGCGATCCGTGCCGCCAGCTCCTCCGGACACGCCCGCACCGTCACCGCCTCGGCCGCGACTGCCGCCGCCAGACGGTCACAGGCGGCGGACGAGATGCGAAAGGTCCCTCTCAGGCATCGGTGGGCCGCCTTCCCTCCGCCAGCAGATCCAGCAGTTCCTCGGCCCACGACGGGTCGTAGCGGTCGAGGCGGGGCACACCCCCCTTGTCGGGGTCGCCCGTCCACTGGACGTGTGCGCCCGGGTTGTGGGCCGCGTATCCTCCGGGCGCGAACAGGTGAGGGCTGCCCTGGACGTCAGGGCCCTGGGCGACGCGGAACTGCTCGTAGACGTCCGCGCGGCCGGCACCGCGCTCGAGCGCACGGGCCAAGGCCCGTTCGTCTATGTGCTCACACCCTGCGGCGACGTCCAGGATCTCGGAGGGGATGCTGACGCAGCGGCTTTCGACGTAGAAAGCGTGACGCAGTCCGGCGTCCAGCTCGTCGCTGCCGCGCAGGCCACCGACGGACGGGTCCTTCGCGGCCTGGACTGCTTCCATCGCGGGGAGCATCGTCGAAGGATAGTCGTACTCCCGGCCGGCCCACAGGCGCCAGCCGAGGTCGGGTCGGTGTGCGGAGATCACCACGATCTCGGGTTCCACGATGAACTTGGGCGTGGGCTGGTGGTTGAACAACTCCAGCGGGAAGGACCGGTGGTCGATCAGGAGGTCCTGCTCCCGGGCACGGGCCGCCGTGCGCAGCGTGTGCAGTGCGAGGGTGGCCCAGGGGCACCCCAGGTCCGACCAGACGGTGACGGGGCGTGGTTCCGGGGCAGCGCTCATGTGTCCTCCTCGGTAGCGGCACACACACCGAGGTCCCCGATGTGTGTGCCGCGTCGTAAGTCCCATGGTGACGCGCGCGCGGTACCCGACGCCCGGTGCCGGAGCTACTTCGTCAAGTCACCCTGCCTGAGGCTCCCAGGGGTTGCCCCGAGGACCGGGGCGGTGGTCCGCACACCGTCCGAACCATGCTCTCCGGATGGGGCTTCCGGCGGAGAGGAGGGCGATGGTGGCCCGGCCACCGCTGTCCGTCACAAGTTGTGTGCTCTGCGTACCTGGGATGGGAAACCCGCCTGCCGCACATTGGACGGGCAGCCCTTCGGATCGTCTTCGTCTACTCCCGATGGAGGGTCCGTCCATGAGTGTGGTCGCGCTGAGCCCTGACCAAGAGCAGAGTCCGACCATGCAGGAGCAGTCGTACGCGCCTCCGTGCAACGTGTCGCTGCCGGAGATGTGTTCACTGCTGTTCGCCTCCCTGCCCCGCAGTGACCAACGCCGCAGGGGTATGGAGTACATACGTGGTTTGCTGGAGGTGAGGGGACGCAAATCGATACGCAACATCGCCGCGCTCGCCGGTGGACAGGCGACGGAGCAGAGCCTGCACCACTTCATCAGCGACTCGAGTTGGGGATGGGGTCCGGTGCGCCGGGCACTGGCCCGGTACACGGACAGTGTGGTCCCACCACAGGCGTGGGTGGTGCGGCCGATGATCATCCCCAAGGCCGGGCGGCACTCAGTCGGAGTGGAGCGGCGTTTCTTCCCGGAGCACGGCCAGATGCTCAACGCCCAGCAGGCCGTGGGTGTCTGGGCGGTCGGTGAGGAAGCGAGCGTGCCGGTCAACTGGCGGCTGCAGCTCTCCCCGGCCTGGTGCGCGGAGGACCGTCGGCGCCGCGCGTCCATCCCGGACGACGCCTCGGCGGAAACCCTCGGTGAATGCGCGCTCCGGGCCTACCTGGAGACGGTGGCATGGCGACTGCCGTCCCGTCCCCTGGTGATGGACGCCCGTGGCGGTGACGTCATCCCGACGGTGACGCACCTCCTCAAACGGGGCTTGCCGATGATGCTCAGGGTGGACGACTCCCTGCGGATGTCGGTGACGGACCCCGCGCTGAAGGGGCTGGACACCACCCCCAGGCCGGTGCGCCAGATCATGGGCGCGAGCCGGGGCCTGCAGCGGCCGGTGGTGTGGCCGAGTGACGGCGGGGGGACGGCCAGGTGTTCCGGGCTGGTCACAGCCGTACGGGTGGCGCTCCCCACCGCCGCGGGCCGGCGGGCCGGACGCGGGCACGGTGACCTGCTCCTGCTGGGGCTGGGGAACAACGACGGGCGCCGGCCACGGGAGATGTGGCTGACCGACCTGATGTCGGTTCCCCCCGCGTCCCTGATGCGGCTGCGGGGGATGATCCAGCAGGTCGACCAGGATCTCGCCCGCGGTGCCGACCAGGTGGGGATCCGCGATTTCGCCGGACGCTCCTACCGCGGCTGGCACCGGCACGTCACCCTCGCGTCCGCCGCGCACGCCCTGGCGACCCTGGGTGACACGGACGACGCAGAACTCGGCTATGCGTCCTGATCCCCGGCCGACTCGTCGCGCTCGCGCAGTACACGCCGTATCCGGGACATCCGGAGCGCGAGCTGGATCTCCAGGGCGCGGTCGGATCTCTGCCAGTCGGAGCCGATCAGCTCGCTGATGCGCTCCAGCCGGCGGGTCACGGTGTTGGGGTGCACGTGGAGCTGCTCGGCCGCGTACGTGGGACTGCCTGCGGTGTCGAAGTAGGCGTCCAGGGTGCGGATAAGTTCCGTCAACCGCTGCTCGTCGTAGTCGAGCACCGCTCCTATGGTGCTCTGGATGAAGTGGTCGGCGTCCACCTGGTCCGACAGCAGCAGCCCCAGGAACCCGAGCTGGTGAGTCGAGGCGGAGGTTCCTGCGGCGCCCAGGGCGGTCATCGCGTCGAGACAGCGTGCCGCTTCCCGGTATCCGTGGAGGACCGCACCAGGGTCCGACACGGGTCCGGCGCCGCTGACCGTGGGCGGACGGCCGGGCAGGGACGACAACTCGTCGTGCACCGTCCGGGCGGCGGCGCCCGGGTCGGTGCCCGGCAGAAGCAGCACGATGTCGCCCTCGTGCGTCGTCTGGAGCCCGTTCAGGCGGCGTGCGCAGGTCGACGCCCGGGTCACCGCGTGTGCGTGCACGCCGTCTTCGAGGCGGGCGATCACGACGACTTGCGGCTCATCGAGGCTGATACCCAGCCGGCGGGCGCGCCGCTCCAGCAGGGCGCGGGGGCGGGGGACACTGATCAGCAGGTCCTCGAGCAGTTCGTCGCGGCACTGCCCGTCCATCGCCGTACCACCGCCCTCCTGCAGGGACAGCAGCACCGCGACCACGCGCGCCGCGTACCGCAGCAGCTGCGCGGTGCCGCCGGTCAGGGCCGGACCGGCCTGGACGCACAGGGCGCCCAGGTGGTGACCGCCGGCGAGGACCGGCACGCACCAGATGCCGTCCTGCAGAGGGGTGGGCGAGGGATCCAGCAGCACACCGGCGTCCTTGGTGGCGCGGGCGAACTCCTCGCACCTCTCGGACAGGTCGCCGGCCGCGGCGATCGTGGTGCCGTGCGGGCCGCACAGCAGCACCGGAGCACCCAGTCTGCGGTGGCACTCCTCCACCAGCAGCTGCGGGTCACAGCCGTCGAGCACCAGGTCGAGCAGTGCCCCCTGGGTCTCCGTGAGCCCGCGTGTTTCGGCCAGCTCCGCCTCGGCGCGCGACAGCCGTTCCCGCAGGGCCGACGTCTCCGTGAGTGTCTCCTCCAGGAACACGGCCCGCGACAGCGCCACACCGCCCATCTCCGCGAGCATGTTCGTCAGTGCTATCTCGTCGGCGGAGAAGTGGCGCACGCTGCGGTCCGCCACGTGCAGCGATCCGACGGAGACGGCGCCGCGGCTCAACGGCACGGCGAGCACGGCGTGCAGTCCCTCGGCGCCGATCCACTGATCGAGCTCGGCCGCGTGCCGGAAGCTGTCGTCCGCCAGGTAGTCGGAGGTCCACAGCGGCGCGCGGTGTGCCAGCACGGCGGCCGCGAGCCCGGCTCCCTCCGGTAATCGCAGCCGCGTGTTGAGCATCGTGACGTGACCGTCGAGCGAGTGCAGCCGGAGCGCCCCGGCGTCGTCGGTGGCGGGCAGGGTGACCCAGGAGACGTCGACCCCGAGCAGCAGCCGCGCCCGGCGGGTGATGATCTTGAGGGTGTCCTCGACCGTGTGCGGACTCGCCAGATCGGAGGCCGTGTCGACGAGCGTGGCGAGGGCGGCGCTCCACTGCTGGCGACGCTCGAGCCGGGCCTGGATGCCGAGGGCCAGCCGTTTGATCCGTTCCACCGTGCGCAGGTCGACGCCGGTCACGCCCTGTCTTCGCGCCTCCTCGACCACGGCTTCGAAGCGGTTCGCCGACGCTTCACCGGCCAGCAGGTCCAGCAGGTCCAGCACAGCCGCCACCGCTTCGTCCTTCGTCCGCGACACGAGGCCCTCCGGTGTTTCGTTTCCCAACCGACGGCAGTGACGGTGCACGACGGCTGAGTCGCACGGGCCACAGTTCCACCGGTGCAACGGGAGGACGCCCGCGTGCATTCCGCAGGCCGCGCCCGCGAACCGAGAGCCCAGGCCTCTCCCCATGTCACCTGGTGGCCCGCGGACCGCCCCGGTGGCGGCCGATCAGGCGCACGGCTCGCTTTTCCTCACGAACCTCCTTACGGATTATGCCAGTTGACGCATGCAGTGAGGCTCAGGGAAACAGGGTGTGCGCCGTCACACCTGTGTGGTGTGACGGCACACTCGGGCGGAGGCCGCCGGCGGTCAGAGCGCCAGGAGAGCGACGATGGCAGGGCCGAAGGCCGCGCCGAGGAGGTAGGCGAGGTTGAACAGGCCGATGGCCGGAGGACGCTGGTCATCGGAGACGGCCGAGGTGGCGTGCACCGCGAACGCACCCTGGCCCGATGCCGCCGCGATCGACGTCAGGGCCTGGGCCGCCAGCAGAACCGCGGCCGAGGTGCCGGCGATCGCCAGCGCCACTCCCGCCAGGGCGAGACCGACCAGCGCGACGATCACGACCCGCCGTCCCGTCCGCGCCGAGACCGCCACCACGAACCAGGACAGGGCACCACCCAGCAGCAACGGCCAGACCATGGCGACACCGATCTCACTGGTGGACCACGACGTGTGATCCTCCAGCCGCTCCGGAATCGCGTACATCATGCCGAAGTTGACCACCGCCAGGCACAACGCGAGACCCGCCGAGACCAGGAAGCCAGGGGTGCGGACCAGGCCGGCGGGGACGAAGCCCCGAGGCCGTGCGCGCACGTGGGCGGCCAGCAGTCCCGCGGCGAGGACGGAGCAGACACCGGCCACCAGCGGCTTGTGCGGCACGAACACCAGCGCGGTGACCAGCGCGGTCAGCAGCACCGCGCCCAAGGGGTCGAACGGTTCCCGCCCTGCTGGAGCGCCGTGCCCACAGCGGGCCGCGGCGAAGGGCACGGCCACCACACTCAGCACCGGCAGCGCCAGGGTGGCCTGCCAGGACAGGACGTCGTTGACGAGGGAACCGGCCAGCGGGGCCGTCGAACCCACCACGGCGAGCGAGGCGGTGACCAGCCCCATGGCGCGGGGCGAGCCGGCGAGGCTCATAGCCGCGGCCGTGAGGCCGGCCGTGCCGAGCCCCATCAGAGCGGTGCCCAGGACGAGGACCGGGAGGACGGGTATGCCGGCCACCAGGCCCGCTCCCAGCAGGACGAGCAGACCGCACACGGTGAGTGCGCTGCGCGCCCCGCGGCGGTCCAGCAGCCCCGCCAGCAAGGGCGTTCCGACCGCTATGCCCCAGCCGAACGCGGTCACCGTCCAGGTGGCGGACCCGGTCGAGACGCCCAGATCCTTCGCGGCATCGTCCAGCACCAGGGCCGGGCCCGCGATGCCGAAGGACAGCGGGCCGGCCATGAGGGCGAGCCAGAGGGCCGAGGGCCCGTGGAAGGGGCCGCGGGTATCGGTTGTCCGAGGTTCTCTGCCCGGCTCGGCGGGACCCGGGGCGCCGGACTCGGCGAGTGAGTTGCTCATCTGTGCTCCCTGAGCGGTCGGTTGTCGCTGGACCACCCTGGCCCGGTCCGGCGTGCAGCCCTTCGGGGGAGAAGGCGCCGGCCGGGCCAGGGAGCCGGGATGGGGCGGGAGGCAGGGGCGGGGCGGGGCGGGCCGGGCGCCCGCCCCGTGGCCCCACGGCCACCCGCCCGGTCGGTCAGCCGTCCAGCGTCGGGTAGTCGGTGTAGCCCCGGCTGTCGCCTCCGTAGAAGGTCTCCGGGTCGGGCGTGTTGAACGGGCCGCCGGCCTTGATCCGTTCGGGGAGGTCGGGATTGGCGAGCCACAGCGAGCCGATGCTCACGGCGTCGCAGAGGCCCTCTTCGAGAACCGCCTCGGCGGCCTCGGGCGTCACCGCGGCCTCTTCGCCCGTGGCGTGCGGGTTGAGGATCAGCACACCCGGCCACTCCCGCCGGATCAGCTTCGTGATGTCACGGCCGCCGAACTCCATGAGGTGGACGTAGGCCAGGTTGAGCGGCGCCAGGGCGCGGATGAGGGCTTCGTACAGCGCGGCCGGGTCGCTCTCCGCGATGCCGTTGGTCGTGTTGGCCGGGGAGAGGCGGATGCCGACCCGCTCGGGACCGATCGCGTCACCGACCGCCTGGGCGACCTCGACGGCGAACCGGATGCGGTTGTCGATGCTGCCGCCGTAGGCGTCGGTGCGCAGGTTGGTGTTGTCGGCGAGGAACTGGTGGATCAGGTAGCCGTTGGCGCCGTGCAGCTCCACACCGTCGAATCCGGCGTCGATCGCGCACTTGGCGGCCGCGATGTGGTCCTCGACCGCCCGGGCGATGTCCTCCAGGTCCATGGCCCGGGGCGTCGGGTGGTCGAGCATGCCCTCCGGCGTGTACATCCGGCCGCCCGAGGCCACCGCCGACGGCGCCACGGGCAGCGAGCCGTCCGGGTAGAGGCTCGGGTGCCCGATGCGGCCGGAGTGCATGATCTGCACGAAGATCCGGCCCTGCTTGTCATGCACCGCGTCGGTGACCCGGCGCCATGCCTCCACCTGCTCGGGCGTGTGGACGCCCGGTGTGTCGATGTATCCCTGCCCGATCACGCAGGGCTGCGTGCCCTCGGTGATGATGAGACCCGCTGCCGCGCGCTGTGCGTAGTACTCGGCTGCCAGCGGGGTCTGTACGCCGTCCCTGGCCCGACTGCGCGTCATCGGCGCCATGACGAGCCGGTTGGGCAGCGTCAGCTTTACCAGGGGCAGCGGTTCGAAAAGGTGGCTCACAATCTCCTCCATCGGGGAACCGGCTTGTTCCACAGGGTAGGAACGGGGACGGGCGGTCCGAATCAGTAAGATTTCTTAAACCGGATACGTATGTCGGCACGGCTTGCCTACCGGTGGGCCGCATCACGGGGAGTGGGGGCAGCTACGTGCTGTACGGCAGGTCCACCGAGCTCGCGGCGCTTGAGGAACTGGCCGCCCGGGCCCGAGAAGGACGCAGCGGTGCCCTGGTCCTGCGGGGCGAGGCGGGCATCGGGAAGACGGCTCTGCTCGACCGGGCGGCGCAGTCGGCGTCGGCGTCCGGCATGCGGGTCCTGCGGGTCACCGGGATCGAGCCAGAGGCTGACCTCGCCTTCGGTGGACTGCTGCAGCTGCTGTGGCCGGTGCAGGAACGGCTGAACGAGTTACCCGAGCCGCAGGCGGAAGCCCTGCGGGCGGTCCTCGGGACCGGGCGCACCCGGACGCAGGACCGGTTCCTGACCGGGCTGGCCGTGCTCACGCTCCTCGCGGACCTGGCCGAACAGGGACCCTTGCTCTGCCTGGTGGACGACGCCCAGTGGCTGGATCAGGCCACCTCCGACGCGCTGCTCTTCGCCGCCCGCCGGCTCGCCGCCGAGCAGGTGGCCATGGTGTTCGCGACCCGGGAGGAGGGTTTCACCGCCCCCGGCCTCACCGAGCTGCGGCCCTCCCGGCTGGACACGGGCGACGCGGTGAGCCTCCTCGCCGGACTCGGTCTGGCACCCACCCTGCGGGACCAGGTCATCGCAGAGTCCGCCGGGAACCCGCTGGCGCTCATCGAGTTCGGGGCCGCCCGCCGCGACGACCCCGGCAGGTTCACCCCCGTGACGGTCGCCGACCGGGTGCTGTCGTCGTACCGCACCCAGATCGCCGGACTCCCCGAGAGGACGCGGCTGGCGCTGCTGTTCGCGGCGGCCGAGGGGCGGGGCGACCTGCCGCTGCAGATGAAGGCCGCCCGCACACTGGGCGTGGGCCTGGAAGACCTGGAGGACGCGGAGCGCGCGGGCCTGATCCAGGTGACCGAGAGCACCGTCGTGTTCCGCCACCCGCTGATAGGAACCGCCGCCTACCAGGGCGCCATGCTGGCCCGGCGGATCGCCGTCCACCAGGCGCTGGCCGACGCAGCGGAGGACCCCGACTGCCGGGCCCGGCACCTGCCGCTCGCCACGACCTCCCCCGACGACGGTGTCGCGGCCGAACTGGTCGCCGCCGCCGAGCGGGCCGCCGACCGCAGCGCCTACGCCGCCGCCTCGCTCCTGCACCAGCAGGCCGCCCGGCTCACCCCCGACCGGCGCGCACAGGTCCACCGGCTCGCCGACGCGGCCACCTGCGCACTGAACGCCGGACACGTCGGCCAGGCCCGGGACCTCACCGAGCAGGCCGAGAAGTCGACCGCCGGGCCGGAGGATCTGGCCCGGCTGGCCCCCGTGCGGGCCGCCGTGATGTTCGAATCCGGACACCAGCGGGAGGCCGCCCGCCTGCTGCTGCGGCGGACCGACGCCGCCGGATCCGAGCTGGGCCCGGCCATGCTCCGCACCGGCGCCACGTACGGCTGGTTCGCCGGCGACGCGGACTCGGTACGCGAGGCCGCCCGGCGACTGGCGTCCCTCGGGGAAGGCGACCCGATGGTGGAGGGCATGGCCTTACTCGTCGACGACGACTACGGCCGCGGACTGCCCCTGCTGAAGGACGCCGTCGCCGCCGGCCAGGACGGCTCGGACGCGACACGCACGCGCGCCCTGCACAGCGCCGTCCTGCTCGGGGACGACGCCGCGGCGATGGAACTGGCCGCTACGGAGGTGGCTCGCTGCCGCGCGCACGGCCTCATCGGTGCCCTGCCCCGGACCCTGCACCTGCTCGCGGAACGCCAGGTGCTGGCCGGGGCGCACCGGGACGCCGAGGCGTCGGTGGCCGAGGCCATGGAGATCGCCCGCGACACCGGGCTGCGCGAGCGCATCGCCTGGCTCAACGGCGTTCCCGCCCGGATCGCGGCGATCGAGGGCGACGAGCAGCGCTGCCGCGACCTCATGCGGGACGTTCCCGACGTCGGCCGGGTGGCCGGCGAGAGCGCCCTGAGCCTGCTGGAACTGGCGTACGGCGACTACGAGGGGGCCCTCGGCCGACTGGAGACCGCCGTCGGCCCGGGACCGCAGCGCCACATGGCGATGGCCATGGCCACCGTCGCCGATCAGGTGGAGGCCGCGGTACGGCTCGGGCAGTCCGAGCGGGCCGAACGGCCGATGCGTGCCTTCGAGGGCTGGGCGCGGGCCGGCCGGCAGCCGTGGGCGCTGGCGGTGGCCCACCGGTGCCGGGCGCTGGTCGACGGGCGCGAGGAGGACTACCGGGAGGCGGTCCGGCTGCACGGACAGGGCCGGCGGCCCTTCGAGCGGGCCCGCACCGCGCTGCTGTACGGGGAATGGCTGCGCAGGGACAGGCGGCGCAGCGAGGCCCGTGCCTCGCTCCGGTCGGCCCTGGAGCACTTCGAGCGACTGCGTGCCACGCCCTGGGTGGAGCGGGCTCGGGCGGAGTTGCGGGCGGCGGGTGACACGACGACGGGTGCCAAGGCGACCGCGGAGAACGTCCTCGACCGGCTGACCCCGCAGGAACTGCAGGTGGTCCGGCTGGCAGCCGACGGCAACAGCAGCCGGGAGATCGCCGCGCAGCTGTTCCTCAGCCGCAGGACCGTCGAGCACCACCTGTACAAGGCCTATCCCAAGCTCGGCGTCGGCTCCCGGCGCGAGCTGGCCCGGCTCAACCTGGTGTGAGCGGAGCGGATCTGACAGATCCGCTCCCGATCTGACAGATCCGCGACGGCGTCTGGGGCGTTCGCGGACGAGGCCCGGGCGGTTTTGGAAGAATCCGTGACCATGATGCGTGCTGCGTACATTGAACAGCTCGGCTCTCCGGACGTCATTCGTTACGGTGATCAGCCCACGCCGGAACCCGGGCCGACCGACGTCTTGGTGGACGTCACGGCCGTCTCCGTCAACCACGTCGACACGTTCGTACGCTCGGGCGCCTGGCGAACCCCCCTCACCTTCCCCTTCGTCATAGGGCGGGACCTCGCGGGCACCGTCGCCGCGGTCGGCGCCGGTGTCCACCGGTTCCGGCCCGGAGACCGGGTGTGGTGCAACAGCCTCGGCCACGACGGCCGTCAAGGGGCCGCCGCCGAGCACGTGGTGGTGCCCGTCGACCGGCTGTACCGACTGCCGGACGGGGCCGACCCCTATGAGAGCGTGGCGCTGGCCCATCCGGCCGCGACCGCCTACCTCGGACTGTTCACCCACGGGCGGCTCCGCTCGGGTGAGACCGTCGTCGTGGTCGGCGCGGGCGGAAACGTGGGGAGCGCGCTGGTGGTGATGGCAGCCGCCGCGGGTGCCCGGGTCGTCGCCGTCGCCTCCGCGCGGGACGCCGGGTACTGCCGCGGACTCGGCGCCGACCACGTCGTCGACTACCGGGATTCCGACGTGCTCGGGCGCATCCGCGCCGCTGCCCCGGCGGGCGCCGACCTCTACCTCGACGCCTCCGGCACCAACGACCTGGAGACCGCGGTGGACCTCCTCGCGGGCCGGGGCCGGATCGTGCTGCTCGCCGGACTGCACACCAAGCCCGTGCTGCCGGTGGGACCGCTGTACCTGAGGGACCGTTCGATCCACGGCTTCGCCATCTCGCACGCCACCGCCGGGGAGCTCGCCGAGGCCGCCAGCGCCATCAACCGTCTCGTCGCCGACGGGAGTCTGCGGCCCCGGGCGATCGAGCGGCTGCACCTGAGCGAGGCCGCCGAGGCCCACCGCCGGCTGGAGGAGGGCAAGGTGCGCGGAAAACTCGTGCTGAGCGTGACCGCCGAGGACTGAGCCGGCCGCGGTGAACGGCGCCAAATGCAAGAATTCGGACCTGACAAATGAGAAAGCCGGTCTTTGACCGGCGCCGGACGCCCTCGACAGAATTCTGCACATGACTCAGTCAATCATCGACACCTCGCCGCTGTTCGATCTCAGGGCCGACGTTCATGTTTCCGCGACCCCGCTGGCGGTCTACTCCGTCGTCAGCGATCTGCCGCGCAGCGCCGAATGGAGCCCCGAATGCCGGGGCGGCACCTGGACCTCCGGCGAACCCTCCACCGTCGGCGCCGTCTTCCGGGGCGAGAACCTCCGCAGCGAGGACGTCGTCTCCTGGGCCCCCCTGGTGCGCGGCGTCTGGCACACCGAGTGCCGCATCACCGCCGCCGAGCCCGGCCGCACCTTCCGGTGGATGATGCTCAGCCACGCCAGCGAGGACCAGGAGAGCATCTGGGGCTTCGACATGGCGCCCGCGGAGGACGGCTGCGTGCTCACCCACCACTTCCGCATGGGCCGGGCGACCGCCGGCATCCACAAGATCGTCGCCGACCTGGACGAGGACGACCGCAAGCGATTCATCGCCGACTGGACCGCCAAGCTCGAGCAGGACCTCGACGCCACACTGAAGCGCATCAAGGACGTCATCGAAAAGCGGTGACAATTCCCCGGTGATCCGTACGGGAGCCTGAATTCAAACGGCCCGCCGCACGGCTGAGGAACAGTCACGGCGGATGAGAGGGTGGGCAGATGTTCCTCCAGCGCATCGGAAACAAGGGAATTCGGCTGGGCACGCTCTTCGACCGGGCCGCGGCCCGGCACCCGGCGAATCCCGTGATTCTCGACCATGATCTCGACGTAGCTCCGGAGCGCGGGCGCCGCATGACGCTCACGGAGGTCGCCGACCTCGTCGACGACCTGGCCTCCCGGCTGTGGGCGGCCGGCGTCCGGCCCGGGGAGCGCGTGGTCGTCCACAAAACCAACGGGTTCGACATCACACTCCTGGCCTGCTCCACGGCCCGGATCGGCGCCGTCCCGGTCCTGCTGTCCCCCAAGCTCGACGGCGCCACCGTGTGCGAGCTGGTGCGCCGCGTGGACCGGCCCTACCTGGTGACCGACCAGGACAAGCTGGACCACCACCTACCCGCCGAGATCTTCGGCCTCTCCCGGCAGGTGCTCCTGGCCTCCGGTGGCCACGACGAGGCCGTCACGCTCGCCTCGCTGGCCGGCTCCACCCGGGTCGCGCCGGTGACCATGCCCCCGGACCACCCGACGCTGGTCACCCACACCTCCGGCACCACCGGAACGCCCAAGCTGGCGGTGCACACCGGGCGCACCTTCCAGGCCCGTTACCGCCCTCAGGGCACGGTGGCCTCCCTGGTGGGCCGCAGCGAACCGGTGGCCATCCACGTGTCGTTCGTGCACTCGCGGATGTTCACCGCCATGCCCATCACGATCCTCCAGGGACACCCGCTGATCATCCTCCGGGACGACGACCCGGAGGTCGTGGCCGAGGTGTTCCGCCAGGCCCCGCCCGGCCTGATCGAGGCGCACCCCAACACGTTCCTGCGCTGGGAGGTGCTGGTCGACGACCCGCGCCGGCCGCTGGCGAACGTGAAGTACTTCAGCAGCACCTTCGACGCCATCCACCCGCGCACCGTGCACCTGATGCTGACCGCGTCCCGCCGCGAGTCGCCGCAGTTCGTCCAGATGTACGGGCAGAGCGAGGTGGGCCCGATCGCCGGGCGCACCTACTCCAAGAAGCGCGGCGCGGACGCCGACGGCCGCTGCGTGGGCTCCCCGTTCCCCGGCATGACGGGCGTCCGCGTGGTCAGCCGGGACGGCAGGCGGCCCACCAAGTCCAACCCGGGCTACATCGAGGCCCGTTCCGACGGGCGGATCGTCACCTACCTCGGTGAGCACGAGCGCTGGGAGAAGCAGGCCGACAGCGAGTGGTGGCGCATGGGCGACCTGGGCTACCGCACCAAGTGGGGCTGCCTGCACCTGCTGGACCGGGAGGTCGACGAGATCGAGGGCATCGACAGCACCCTGGAGATCGAGGACACCCTCTTCGCCCGGATACCGGAGCTCGTCGAGGTCATCATCGTCCCGGACGAGGACGGCAGGCCCCTGCCCGTCGTGTGCACCCGCGACGACAAGCCGCTCGACCTGGCGGCCTGGAAGTCCGGGGTGGCCGGTCTGCCCGCGATGGCGGATCCCGTGCAGTGGAAGCTCGACGACCTGCCGCAGACCGCCACCACCAAGATCAAGCGGCTGGAGCTGGCCCGGCTGCTGAAGTCGGAGCGGACGGACGTGTAGGTCCCGGATCCCGCACCGCCGCCTCTTCGGGGCGCGGGCCCATCCCCACGTGGGCCCGCCCCCCCGTCACCCCACGCACGGCGGCCCCGCGCCACGCGCCGGGCCGCCGTCCCCAGCCGAGGAGTTGCACCCGATGACGGCACTGCGCGCCTCCCGACGCCGGATCGAGCACTGGGACCCGGAGGACGAGGAGTTCTGGGAGCGCACCGGCAAGCACGTCGCCCGACGCAACCTCGTCCTGTCCGTCCTCTCCGAGCACATCGGGTTCTCGATATGGAGCATGTGGTCGGTCCTGGTGCTGTTCATGTCACCGGCCATCGGCCTGGGCTTCGCCCCGAGCGAGAAGTTCCTGCTGGTGGTCACCCCCACCCTGGTGGGCGCGCTGCTGCGCATGCCCTACAGCCACGCCGTGACCCGCTTCGGCGGGCGCGACTGGACCGTCTTCAGCTCGGCCCTGCTGTTCGTACCGGCCCTGCTGGCGCTGTACTTCGTCCAGCAGCCCGGCACACCCCTGTGGGTGTTCCTGCTCATCGCCGCCACCGCGGGCGTCGGCGGCGGCAACTTCGCCTCCTCGACCACCAACATCGCCCACTTCTTCCCGCGGCGGCACCAGGGCTGGGCGCTCGGCCTCAACGCCGGCGGCGGCAACCTGGGCGTCGCCGTCATCCAGCTCGTCGGCCTGCTGGTCATCGCCACCGCGGGCGACACCCATCCCGCCTACGTGATCGCCGCCTACCTGCCGCTGATCGCGCTGGCCGCCCTGCTCGCGGCGCTCGGCATGGACAACGTCGACACCGGCCCGGCCGCGTCCGGCGTCCTGCGCGAGGCGGTGGGCGAACGGCACACCTGGTGGATCTCGCTGCTGTACCTCGGCACGTTCGGCTCGTTCATCGGCTACGGCTTCGCCTTCGGGCTCGTCCTGCAGAACCAGTTCGGCTCCACACCGCTTCAGGCCGTCGGCTACACCTTCCTGGGGCCGCTGCTCGGCTCCCTGTCCCGGCCGCTCGGCGGCCTGCTCGCCGACCGCTTCGGCGGAGCGCGGGTCACCTACTGGAACTTCCTCGCCATGGGAGCCGGCACCCTGCTGCTGCTGATGGCCTCGGCGCGCGACTCCCTCGCGCTGTTCGTAGCCGTGTTCACGGTGCTGTTCGTGCTGAGCGGCCTGGGCAACGGGTCCACATACAAGCTGATCCCGGTGGTCTTCGCCGGGCAGGGGGAGGCCGCCGTCACCGCCGGCCAGGACGCGACCGAGGCCTTCGCCCGTGCCCGGCGCCTGACCGGCGCGGTCATCGGCATCGCCGGTGCCGTCGGCGCCCTCGGCGGCGTCGTCGTCAACCTGGCCTTCCGGGCGTCCTACGGCAGCCAGGGCACGGGCGAGCCGGCCTTCTGGTTCTTCCTCGTCTTCTACGCGGTGTGCGTGACCGTCACCCGCCAGGTCTACCTGCGTTCCCCGCACGGCACTTCGCCAGGCGGCGGGCGGAAGGCGCGGCGGGCCGGGCACGGGGCCGCCGAGCAGTCGGAGGTCAGCCGTGCCTGACACCGCGCCGCGCGGCAGCGTGGCCACGCACTGCCCGTACTGCGCCCTGCAGTGCGGCACCCTCCTCGGCCACGACGCCCGGGGCACCGTGGTGGAGCCCTCCGACTTCCCCGTCAACGACGGCAGCCTGTGCCAGAAGGGCTGGACCGCGCCCGCCCTGCTCGACGTCCCGGACCGGCTGCGCCGGCCCCTGGTGCGGGGCGCGGACGGCCGTCTCGCCCCGGCCGACTGGGACACCGCGCTGGACACGGTCGCCGCGCGGCTGCGCCGGATCCGCGACCGGCACGGGCCGGACGCCCTCGCGGTGTTCGGCGGGGGCGGCCTGACCAACGAGAAGGCCTACCTGCTGGGCAAGTTCGCCCGGCTCGCCCTCGGCACCAGCCAGATCGACTACAACGGCCGGTTCTGCATGTCCTCGGCCGCCGCGGCCGGGAACGCCGCGTTCGGGCTGGACCGTGGGCTGCCGTTCCCCGTCGCCGACCTCGACGCGGCGGCCACGATCCTGCTCGCCGGCGCCAACCCCGCCGAGACCATGCCGCCGTTGATGCGGCATCTGCGCGGGGCGGACCTGATCGTCGTCGACCCGCGCCGCACGAAGACCGCCGAACGGGCGGCCCTGCACCTGCAGCCGGTGCCCGGCACCGACCTCGCGCTGGCACTGGGACTGCTGCACATCGCCGTGAGCGACGGCTGGTGCGACAAGGGCTACGTCCAGGAGCGCACCACCGGCTTCGACGCGGCCTGGCGGCGCGCCGTCCTCTGGTGGCCCGAGCGCGTCGAACAGGTCACCGGCGTCCCCGTCGCCGAACAACGCGCCGCCGTGGAGCTGCTGGGCGAGGCACGCCGGGCCTACGTGCTGACCGGGCGGGGCGCCGAGCAGCACAGCAAGGGCGCCGACACCGCCGCGGCCTTCATCAACCTCGCCCTCGCCCTGGGCCTGCCAGGCGTCGCCGGCAGCGGCTACGGCTGCCTGACCGGACAGGGCAACGGCCAGGGCGGCCGCGAGCACGGGCAGAAGGCCGACCAGCTCCCCGGCTACCGCATGATCACCGACCCGCAGGCACGGGCCCACGTCGCCCGGGTCTGGGGCACCACACCGGACGCCCTGCCCGGCCCCGGCCGCAGCGCCTACGAACTGCTCGACGCGCTCGGCACCGAGGGCGGCCCGCGCGCCCTGCTGGTGTTCGGCTCCAACCCGCTCGTGTCCGCGCCCCGTTCCGCCCACGTCGCCGACCGGCTGGCCGCCCTGGACCTGCTGGTGGTGGCCGACTTCGTGCCCTCGGAGACCGCACGCACGGCCGACGTGGTCCTCCCCGTCGCCCAGTGGGCCGAGGAGGAGGGCACCCTGACCAATCTGGAGGGCAGGGTGCTGCGCCGTCGCCGGCTGCTGTCCCCGCCTCAGGGCGTGCGCACCGACCTGGAGGTCCTGCACGGCCTCGCGGTCCGGCTCGGCGAGCCGGCCCACCGCTACCCGACCTCGCCGCGCCGGGTCTTCGAGGAGCTGCGACGCGCCTCGCGGGGCGGCAAGGCCGACTACTCCGGCATCAGCTACGAGCGCCTGGACGCGGGGGAAGCTCTGCACTGGCCCTGCCCCGAACGTCTGGACGGACAACCGCATCCCGGGACGCCCCGCCTCTTCCTCGACGGCTTCGCGACCCCCGACGGGCGCGCCCGGTTCGCCGAGGTCGACCACCGCGACCCCGCCGAGACCCCCGACGCCGAACACCCCCTGTACGCCACCACCGGCCGCGTCCTCGCCCATTACCAGTCCGGCGCGCAGACCCGCCGCGTACCCGAACTCAACGACGCCGAGCCCGAACCGTTCGTGGAAGTCCACCCCGACACCGCCGAACGCGCCGGGCTGCGCGAGGGCGGCACGGCCCGTGTCACCTCGGCCCGCGGCACCACGATCGCCCGGGTGCGACTGGTCGGCAGCATGCGCACCGACACGGTGTTCCTGCCGTTCCACCACCCCGGGGCCGGCCGGGCCAACCTGATCACCAGCACCGCCCTCGACCCCCGCAGCGGGATGCCCGAGTTCAAGGTCTGCGCCGTGCGGATCGAACCCGGCACCGAGGCTTCGTGAGGCCCGCCATGCCCGACACGCACCACGTCCTCGTCGTCGGCCACGGCCCCGCGGCCCACCAGTTCGTCGAACGGCTGTCCCGGCTCGGCCACCCGGGCCCGGTCACGGTCCTCGGCGCCGAGCCGCGGCCCGCCTACCACCGGGTCCTGCTCACCTCCGTCCTCGACGGCACCCTCACCGCCCAGGACCTGACCCTGCCCCACCCGCCCGACGGCGTGCGCGTCACGCCCGGCGTCACCGCCACCGCCGTCGACCGCGCCCGCCGCCTGGTCCATACCGACACCGGCCGGACGTTCCCCTACGACCGGCTGGTGCTGGCCACCGGCGCCCGGCCCCGCGTCCCGCACCTGCCCGGCCTGCTCACCGCCGATGGCCGGTGCGCCGAGGGCGCCACCACCCTGCGCACCACCGACGACGCCGAACGGCTCGCGGAGGGGTCCGTGGTGGTACTCGGCGGCGGTGTCCTCGGCACGGAGACCACCCTCGCGCTGCGGCGCGCCGGCCGCGACGTCACGCTCGTGCACCGCGGGCCGCACCCCATGGACGACCGGCTCGACGACGCGGCGGGCGCCCTGCTCGCCTCTCACCTCCGCTCCGCCGGGGCCCGCCTGCTCCTGGGACGCGCCGCCGCCGAGTACCGGCCCGGCAAGCTGCTCCTCGACGACGGCGAGATCCTGCGGGCCGACGTGCTCGCGCTGTGCACCGGCGCCGCACCCGAGACCGCGCTCGCCCGGCGGGCCGGACTGGCCGTTCGCACGGGGGTGGTCGTCGACCGGCACCTGCGCACCAGCGATCCGTACATCCACGCCATCGGGGACTGTGCGGAGTTCGGCGGCGAGGTCCCCGGACTCGTCACGACCGCCTGGGAACAGGCCGAGACCCTCGCCCGGATCCTCACCGGACACGACACGCACCACCGCCCCGCCCGGCCAGTGCTGCGCCTGAAGGCGCCCGGCCTCGACCTGGCCTGCCTCGGCCCGCCCCGACCGCCGCACGCCGACCGGCACATCACCCTGTCCGACCCCGCCTGTGGCCGCTACGCCGCTCTCACCCTGTCCGGGGAGCGCGTCGCGGGAGCGGTCCTCGTCGGACTGCCGCGCGCCACCGCCGCGCTCGCCCAGCTGTACACCCGCGGCCTGCCGGTGCCCTCCGACCGGTTCGGGCTCCTGCTGGGCATCGCGTCCGGGCAAGGGTCCGCCCGTGTCGAACTGCCGGACGCTGCCGTGCTCTGCCACTGCAACCACGTCACCAAGGCCGACCTGCTCCGCGCCTGGCACGACGGTGCCCGCGACCTGGCGGGGATAGCCGCCGCGACCCGGGCCACCACCGGCTGCGGCGGCTGCGCGGACGACGTGCGCCTGGTCCTCGCGTCCACGACCGGAGGGAACAGCGCCCCATGACCCCCACCCCGCGCACCCTGGTGGTCGTCGGGCACGGCATGACCGGCCACCGCCTGATCGAGCACCTGCGCGCCCACGACCGGCAGGGCACCTGGCAGGTCGTCGTCCTGGCCGAGGAACCCCGCCCCGCCTACAACCGGGTCGCGCTGTCGTCCTACCTGGAGGGCAGGAGCGCCGCCGACCTCACTCTCGCGGACCGCGCCTTCCTCACCGATCCCCTGGTGGAGCTGCGCACGGCTGCCCCGGTGACCGGCATCGACCGGCGGGCCCGCACGGTCACCACCGCCGCCGGCACCGTCATCCGCTACGACGCACTCGTCGTGGCCACCGGGTCGCGGCCGTTCGTACCCCCCGTCCCGGGGCGCGACCTGCCCGGCTGCTTCGTCTACCGCACCTTCGACGACCTCGACGCCCTCCGTGAGGCGGCACGCGAGGGCCTCTCCGGTGTCGTGGTCGGCGGAGGCCTGCTCGGCCTGGAGGCCGCAAACGCGCTGCGGCTGCTCGGGCTTCGCCCCCACGTCGTGGAACTCGCGCCGCGCCTGATGCCGGTGCAGCTCGACGACGGGGGCGCACGCGTGCTCACCCGGCTCGTCACCGGTCTCGGACTGCGGGTGCACTGCGGTACGGCCGTCCGCGAGATCCGCCCGGCCGCCGACGGCCGGGTCGGCGGGGTCACCCTCACCGACGGCACCGCGCTCGACGCCCGGCTGGTGGTGTTCTCCGCGGGCGTGCGCCCCCGCGACGAACTGGCCGGACCCGCCGGACTCGCCACGGGCGAACGCGGCGGCTTCCTCGTCGACGACCTGTGCCGCACCGAGGACCCGCACATCTGGGCCGTCGGCGAGTGCGCGGCTGTCCGGGGCCGCACCTACGGGCTGGTCGCCCCCGGCTACCGGATGGCCGAACTCGTCGCCGACCAGCTGCTCGACCGCCCCGCGACCCCCTTCGCCGACCCGGACACGGCCGCCAAGCTCAAACTCCTCGGCGTCGACGTGGCCAGCTTCGGTGACGCCCACGCCGTGACCGAGGGCGCCGTGGAGTACGTCCTGCGCGACGACACGGCCGGCACCTACGCCAAGCTCGTCCTCGGCCCCGAGGGGCGGGTCCTGCGCGGTGGTGTGCTCGCCGGCGACGCCACCGCCTACCGCACGCTGCGCGCCCTGACCGGCCGCGAACTGAACGCCCCGCCGGACCGGCTGCTGTCCGCGCCGGGCCCCGGCGGCCCGCCGCCCCCGCACCGCGCGGCGGACGCGGCCTGACTTGACGGAGTAGTGACCGGCGGTTGGCGGCCGGCCCGGCACCGGGGCGACGATCACTGTGCCCCGTGATGCGCCGCGTCGCCCCCGACCACCACCGAGGCGGGAAATGAGGTTCACCAGATGCCCAGTCGCACAGTGGTCGTCCGGACGACGGCGGGACGAGTGGCCGGAGAGCGGGCCGACGGACTGACCGTCTTCCGGGGCGTGCCCTACGCGGCCCCGCCGGTGGGCCCGCTGCGGTTCTCGTCGCCCCGGCCGCCCGAGCCGTGGCAGAACGTACGGGACGCCACCGCCTTCGCGGCCCCCTCCCTGCAGGGCGACTACCTGCCCGACAGCAGCGAGGACAGCCTCTACGCCAACGTGTGGACCCCGGACGTGGCGGGCCGCCTGCCGGTCCTCGTCTACATCCACGGCGGCGGCTGGATGCTCGGCGCGGGCAGCGAGCCCGACTACGACGGTGCCCGCACCGCCGTCCACGGCCGCATGGTCGTCGTCAACTTCAACTACCGCCTCGGCGTGTTCGGCTGGGGCCTGCACGAGGACCTCACCGACCCGCGTTCGGGCGCCTGCGCGAACTGGGGCCTGCAGGACCAGGCCGCGCTGGTGCGCTGGGTCCGCGACAACGCCGCCGCGTTCGGCGGCGACCCGGACAACATCACCGTCTCCGGCACCTCGGCGGGCGGCTCCAGCACCTGGCAGCTCGCCCTGCTGCCCGAACTGCGCCGCGTCATCAAGAGGATCATCCCGATCAGTGTCAAGCACGTGTGGGAGCCCGCCAGTTCCACCACGCCCAGGGAGTCCCGCGAGGTCTACCGTCACCTGGCGCGCCACTTCGGCACCACCGTGCCGGGCCTGCGCGCCGTACCGGCCACCGAACTGCGGGACGCCTTCGACGAGGTGTACGCGGGCAGCCCCACCGAGCGGTCCGTGCAGGGTGGACGCGAGTACCGCGGGCCGATCGTCGACGGGCGGTGGATGCGCGGCTACGACCACGCCCTGCCCACCCCGCGCATCCCGATGATGCCCATCTACTGCCGCACCGAGGGCTCCTTCTTCACCACCGGACCCGGATACCCCTACCCCGGCCCGCACCCGGCCGACGACTCCGGACTGCGCGCCGCCGTCCGCGAGGTCCTCGAAAAGGGTGCCGTCAAGGTCACCGACGCGCAGGTGGACGACTGCGTCGCCCACTACAGGCGGGCGTCCGAGGCGGAGGGCCTGCCCCGGGACCCGGTGTCGGTGTGGACACAGGTGTGGGGCGACGGGCTGTTCCGCTACCAGATCGTGCGGCTGGCCGAACGGCACGCCCGCGAAAGCGACCCCGCCGCCTCGCCGCAGTACCTGATGGAGTTCGCCCACCCGCTCAAGCCGCCGTACGCCGGCACCACCCCGCACGAGGCCGTCGCGAAGTTCCTCTTCGGCACGTTCGCGCTGCCGGTCAACGCACCCGCCTACGGGGACGGACCACTGGAGCGGCGGATCTCGGACACGCTGATCGACCTCGTGGCGGCCTTCGCCCGCAGCGGGACACCGAGCAGCGAACACGCGCCCGCCTGGCCGGTGTTCAGCCCGGACCGGCCCACCGTGATGGTCCTCGGCGGCGAGCGGGTGGCGCGGGTCGGCACGGTGTCGGCCCAGCCCCACCTGACGTACTGGGACCGCGCCGGCTGGGTGCCGCGGCCCTGAGCACCACTCCATCCCCCCCGCCCTGCACCACTACAGGAACGAAAGGACTGGGACTTCATGTGCGGACTCGCAGGCTGGGTCGCCTACGACCACGATCTGTCGGTACACGGCAGCACGGCGTCGGCCATGACGGAGACGCTGGCGTGCCGGGGCCCCGACGACCGCGGTGTGTGGATCTCACCGCACGCCGTCCTCGGGCATCGCCGGCTCTCCATCATCGACCTGGAGGGCGGCCGCCAGCCCATGCACGTCACCGGTGAGGGCGACGGCCTCCCCGTCCTCGTGTACACCGGCGAGGTGTACAACTACCGCGAACTGAAGGAGGAACTCGCCGGTCTCGGCCACACCTTCCGCACCTCCAGCGACACGGAGGTGGTGCTGCACGCCTACCTGGAGTGGGGCGAGCACTTCGCCGAACGCCTCAACGGCATGTACGCCCTCGCCCTGTGGGACCCGCGCACCGAGGAACTCCTCCTCGTCCGCGATCGCATGGGCGTCAAGCCCCTGTTCTACTACCCGACGCCCGACGGTGTGCTGTTCGGTTCCGAGGCCAAGGCCATCCTGGCGCACCCCGACGCCGAGGCGGTCGTCGGCCGCGAGGGCCTGGCGGAGATCTTCGCCATCATCAACACCCCTGGCCACGCCGTCTTCAAGGGCATGCACGAGGTGGTGCCCGGCACGGTCGTGCGCTTCCACCGCGGCGGCCACACCACCCGCACCTACTGGGAGCTGGAGGCCCGTCCGCACACCGACGACCTCGACAGCACCGTCACCCGCGTCCGTGAGCTCCTCGAGGACATCATCGAACGCCAGCTCATCGCGGACGTCAAGGTGGGCACCCTGCTCTCCGGCGGCCTCGACTCCAGCGCCATCACCGCGCTCGCCGCCAGGGTCTTCCGCGACCAGGGCAAGCAGGAGCGCATCAAGGCCTTCTCCATCGACTTCAAGAACAACGAGGAGAGCTTCCGCGGGAACGGCATCTGGATGGACCCGGACACGCCGTACGCCGTCGACGTCGCCCGCCGTTCCGGCGCCGAGCACGTCATCGTCGAGCTGGAGAACCACCACGTCCTCGACGAGGACGTGCGCGCGCGGGTGCTGCGCGCCCAGGATCTGCCCATCTCCACCGGCGACATGGAACACTCCCTCTACCACCTGTGCAAGGCCCTCAAGGAGCAGGTGACCGTCGCCCTGTCCGGCGAGACCGCGGACGAACTCTTCGGCGGCTACAACTGGTTCTTCGACAAGGAGGCCGTGGAGGGCGACACCTTCCCCTGGTACGACGCCTGGCGCCGGCTCGGCGGCCTGGACACCATGAAGGAGATCGGCCTGTGGGACCGGCTCGGCCTGGACGAGTACGTCGCCAAGCGGTACGCCGAGGCCCTCGCCGAAGTGCCCCGCCTGGAGGGTGAGTCCGCCCAGGAGGCACGGATGCGGGAGCTGTCCTACCTCAACATCAGCCGCTGGGAGAACTTCCTGCTCGACCGCAAGGACCGCATCAGCATGGCCGCCAGCCTGGAGGTGCGGGTGCCGTTCACGGACCACCGGCTGGTGGAGTACGTCTTCAACGTGCCGTGGGCGATGAAGACCTTCGACGGCCGCGAGAAGAGCCTGCTGCGCGCCGCCGCGAGCCACGTCCTGCCCAAGTCGGTGCTGGAGCGCAAGAAGAGCCCCTACCCGTCCACCCAGGACGTGGAGTACGTGAGGGCTCTGCGCGCCAAGGTCGAAGCCCTGCTCGACGGCTCCCCCGTGCTCGACCTCGTGCCGGCCGAGGGCATCCGCAAGCTGCTGGACAAGCCCGTCGAGTCCTACGCCAGTCTGGGCGGCCTGTGGGGCATGCGGGCCGTGATGGAGCGCCTGGTCGAGTTCGACGCGTGGGTGAAGGAGTACGACGTCCGCCTGGAGTGGTGACACACCCACCGGAGCGGCGTGCGGCGCGCGGCACCCGGACGGGCCGCGCGCCGCACCGTCGTGCGCACCGACCCCCTCTCGCACCGGCGGAAGGACGCTCATGGACACCACGCTCATGGACACCTCTGGCCTGCCCCTCCTGGTCGACGACTCCCCGGAGTGGGGCAGCAAGCACCTCGACCTCGACGCCTACCTCGCGCGCGTCGGCTACCGGGGGCCGCGCGAGGCCTCGCTCGCGGCGCTGCGCGCCCTCCACCGCGCCCACCGGGACTCCGTCTGCTTCGAGAACGTCGACATCGCCCTGGGACGCACGGTCTCCCTCGACATCGACGCCGTCCAGCGCAAGATCGTCCAGGCGGGCCGCGGCGGCTACTGCTACGAGACGAACCTGCTGTTCGCTGCCGCGCTGGACCGCTTCGGCTTCCCGGTCACCCGGCTCCTGGTCCGCATCCGCGAGGGCAGCGCCAAACGCCGGTTCCGCTCCCACACGGCCCTGCTGGTGCGGGCGGACGACACGGTGTGGCTGGCCGACCCCGGCTACGGCTACGCCGCACTCATCGAACCCCTCGCTCTGCGGCCGGGCGCGGAGGACACCGTCGCCGGCTGGTCGTGGCGGCTGGCGACCAAGGACGGCCACTGGCTCCTGCAGTACCGGCGGCCCGAAGGCTGGTTCGACATCTACGCCTTCCGCACCGAACCCCAGTACGCCGTCGACTTCGAGGCCGCCCATTACGTCAGTTCCACTCGCCCCGGCTCGCCCTTCGTCGGGCAGCTCGTGGTCCAGCGGGCCACCGACGAGGAGCGGTACCGGCTGAAGAACACCGAGTTCATGACCGAGTACCGCAACGGTGAACAGCGCCTGCATGTCCTCGACCCGCACGAGGCCGTGGACGTCGTGCGGACCACGTTCCGGCTCCCGCTCACGGCAGAGGAGGAGCGGATGCTGCGCGACTTCCTGGCCTCCCGGCGGTGACGGCGCCTCCCATACGAGAACTCCCCGCCTGAGGGCGGGGAGTTCTCGCATGGGGCTGCGGGCTCGCGCCTCTCACGGGGCCAGCGCAGCGAGCACGGCCTCCGCGACACCGTCCGGGGTGCACCTGCTGGTGTCGACCACAGCCCGGGCGACCTCCGTGTACAGCGGACGGCGTGCCAGGGCCAGCGCACGCCACCGCCGCTGCGGATCACCGGCCAGCAGCGGCCGCCCCGGGTCCCGGCCGATCCGCCGGACCGCCTCGTCGGCGTCCACGTCGAGGAACACCACCGGCCGACCGGCCAGCAGCGCGCGGGTCCGCGGACCGAGGACCGCGCCGCCGCCCAGCGCGAGCACGCCGTCGTGCTCGGCGAGGGCGCGGGCCACCGCCCGCGCCTCGACGGCCCGGAAGGCGGCCTCGCCCTCGTTCGCGAAGATCTCGGCGATGGTCCGGCCCTGCTCGGCGACGATGTCGTCGTCGGTGTCCCGGTAGGCGACCCCGAGCCGCTCGGCCAGCAGCTGCCCGACGGTGGACTTGCCCACGCCCATCGGGCCGACCAGCACGACCAGCGGCCCGCTCATCGGATGGCGAGATGCTCGAGGTACGAGGTGACGTTACGGCGGGTCTCGGGCACCGAGTCACCACCGAACTTCTCCGCCACCGCGTCCGCGAGCACCAGCGCCACCATCGCCTCGGCGACGATCCCCGCCGCCGGAACCGCGCACACGTCGGAACGCTGGTGGTGGGCCTGGGCGGCCTCACCGGTGGAGACGTCGACCGTTCGCAAGGCCCGCGGCACGGTCGCGATGGGCTTCATCGCCGCCCGCACGCGCAGCAGTTCGCCGGTGCTGAGACCACCCTCGGTGCCGCCCGAGCGGCCCGAGGCCCGTCTGACGCCTTCCTCGGTGGCGAGGATCTCGTCGTGCGCCTCGGAGCCCGGCACGCGGGCCAGTTCGAAGCCGTCACCGATCTCGACGCCCTTGATCGCCTGGATGCCCATGAGCGCGCCGGCGAGCCGGGCATCGAGCCTGCGGTCCCAGTGCACGTGCGAACCCAGTCCCACGGGCACGCCGTAGGCCAGGATCTCCACCACACCGCCGAGGGTGTCCCCGTCCTTGTGGGCCTGGTCGATCTCGGCGACCATCGCCTTCGACGCGTCCGCGTCCAGACAGCGCACCGGATCCGCGTCCAGCCGCTCCACCTCCGCGGGCGTCGGGTACACCCCCTTCGGAGCCTTCGCGGACGCCAGCTCCACCACATGGGAGACGATCTCGACGCCGGTGGTCTCCTTGAGGTACGAGCGGGCCACCGCACCCAGCGCCACGCGGGCGGCGGTCTCCCGCGCCGAGGCACGCTCCAGGATCGGCCGGGCCTCGTCGAAACCGTACTTCTGCATCCCCGCCAGATCCGCGTGCCCGGGGCGCGGACGGGTCAGCGGCGCGTTGCGCGCCAGGCCCTCCAGGATGGCCGGGTCGACCGGATCGGCCGCCATGACCTGTTCCCACTTGGGCCACTCGGTGTTGCCCACCATGATCACCACCGGGGAACCGAGCGTGAGACCGTGCCGCACACCTCCCGGGAAGGTGACCTCGTCCCGCTCGAACTTCATCCGCGCACCGCGCCCATAGCCCAGGCGCCGCCTCGCGAGATGATCCGCCACCATGTCCGTGGTGATCGGCACGCCGGCGGGAAGACCCTCCAGCGTCGCGACGAGTGCGGGACCGTGGGACTCACCCGCGGTCAGCCAGCGCAACCTGCTCAACGGTGCCGCGCTCCTTTCTGCTGGCGCCGGGGAGGACCCCGTCCGTGCCGCGCAGGACCTCCTTGATCAGGTCGCCGATGATGCGCACGCCGTCCTGGGTGAGCACCGACTCGGCGTGGAACTGCATGGACGCGAAGTGCGGGCCGCGCAGCGCGTGCACCTCGCCGGTGTCGGGATCGCGGCTGACCTCCACCACGCCCACCCCCTCGCACTCGGTCTTGTCCTCCTCGGCGCGGGCGGCGAAGGTGTTGTAGAAGCCGACCCGTTCCGGGGTGCCGAACAGGTCGATCTCACGCTGCACGCCCTGGTTGGGGACCACCCGGGGCACCAGCGGGAAGCCGAGCAGCGTGCACAGCGTCTGGTGGCTGAGGCAGACGGCCAGGAACGGGTACCGCTCGTCCAGCAGGGTGCACGTCTTGGCCCGCAGATGGGCGATCTTGGGGTGTCCGACGTCGCGCGGGTCGCCCGGGCCGGGCCCCATCACGACGAGGTCGTATCCGTCGAGCGAGTACGGCTCGTCGAAGCGGCGGACCGTCACCCGCAGCCCCAGCGACCGCAGTTGGTGGTCGAGCATCGAGGTGAAGGTGTCCTCGGCGTCGACGACCAGGACCCGGCGGCCGTTCAGCGCCGGATCCGGTTGCTCCGCCGCGCCGTCGCCGGCCAGCCAGAAGCCGGCGAGGGCGGCGTTGCGCTGCTCCAGTGCCGACCGCACCCGCGGGTGGTCCGCGAAGCGGGAGGGCCCGTCGCCCTCGATGGCCGAGAGCAGGCCCGCCGCCTTCGCCGCGGTCTCGGCGACCTCGCTCGCGGGGTCGGAATGCCGCACGAGCGTCGCGCCGACCCCGATCCGCAGCCGTCCGGTTCCGTCGATGTCGGCGGTACGGATCAGGATGGAGGAGTCCAGGGCCTGGTCCCCGTGCTCGTCGCGGCCGATCAGGGCGAGGACGCCGCTGTAGTAGCCCCGGCCCTCGGGCTCGTACCGGCTGATGACCCGGCAGGCGTTCTCCAGCGGGCTGCCGGTGACGGTCGGGGCGAAGAGCGTCTCGCGAAGGATGTCGCGGGGGTCGCGCGTGCTGTGCCCCTCGATGAAGTACTCGGTGTGAGCGAGGTGGGCCATCTCCTTGAGGTAGGGCCCCACCACCCGGCCGCCCGACTCGCAGATCCGGGCCATCATCTTCAGTTCCTCGTCCACGACCATGTACAGCTCGTCGGCCTCCTTGCGGTCGGCGAGGAAGTCGAGCACCTGCGGCAAGGTCGGGCCCGTGGAGGGGTAGCGGTAGGTGCCGCTGATCGGGTTCATCACCGCAGTGCCCGCCTGCAGGCTGATGTGGCGCTCGGGGGAGGCGCCGACGAGCGTGCGGGAGCCGGTGTGCACCAGGAACGTCCAGTGTGCGCCGCTCTCGCGTTGCAGCAGCCGCCGGAAGACCGCCAGGGCGTGCCGGACGGTGTAGCCGGTGATGTCGGCGGTGTAAGTGCGCTTGATGACGAAGTTGGACCCCTCGCCGGTGCCGATCTCGTCCCGGACGACCCGGCGGACGGTCTCGGCGTATGCGTCGTCCGGGGTGTCGAAGGAGCCGCCGGACAGTTCCACGGGCAGGTCGGGGATCCTGGTCAGCACCTCGGCGACGGGCACGGTGGCCTGGCCGGTGACGGTCATCGCGACGAGCGGGGTGCCGTCGTCGGGGCAGTCGTACCCGCGCTCGGCGATCTGCTGGTAGGGCACGAGGGCCAGGACCTCGTGGCGGGGGCCGCCGGCCGGACGGGGGGCGTCGGGCAGGGGGAGTTCGGCCAGGGTGCGCGGCTCACTGGTCTCGCCCACGACGACGTCCAGCACGCCCGGGCCCGTCGCCCCGGGGCGGTGCAGCAGGGCGTAGGCGGCCGGGGGCCGGTCACCCAGGATCCGGCCGAGCAGGTCGCCGCTCGCGGTGCCGGTCATGCCAGGACCTCCTTGGTGGTGATGACGACGGCGCAGCGCTGCGCCGCGTACTCCAGGGCCATCCGGTGGTGGTACTCGGAGAAGTCGGCCGTCGCGTCGGCCACCAGGAACGGCTGGATGTCGTGGGTGAACGCCTCGATGGCGGTCATCAGCACGCCGACGTGCGCGTACACGCCGCACAGCACCAGCTGGTCCCGGCCGGCGGCGCGCATCCGCTCCAGCAGGTCGGAGCGGAAGAAGGCGCTGTAGCGCCACTTGGTGAGCTGCCAGTCGCCGGGGGCCGGGGCCAGTTCGTCGACCACCTGCCGGTCAGCGGGGGCGGTGCGCATGCCCGGGCCCCAGAAGTCCTTCAGCAGGCCCCTCTGTTCGTCGGTCATGCCGCCGGGCTGGGCCGTGTACGCCACCGGCATGCCGAGCCCGGCGCAGTGGTCGCGCACCAGGCGGGCGTTGCCGACCAGTTCCTCGCGCAGCCCCTCGGGGAGGGGCCGCAGGAAGAAGCGCTGCATGTCGTGGACCAGCAGCACGGCGCGGTCCGGGTCGACGGACCACCGGGCGACGTTGCCGGGCAGGTCGCCGGCCGTCGGCATCGGGTAGGGGGTGATCTCGGGTATGCCTGCCATGGGCTGTTTCTCCTGGGTCGCCTCGGGATCGCTCACTGGGGTCGGGGCTCAGGCGCCGAGCGCGGCACCGCCGTCGACGGTGAGTTCGTGCAGGGTGATGTGGGAGGCCTCGTCGGACAGCAAGAAGGCGACGGCGCCGGCCACGTCCGAGGGGCGGGCCAGTCTGCCCAGCGGGATGCCCACCCGGAAGGCGTCCAGTCGTCCCTCCACCGTGTGCTTCGGGCCGGACTCGTCGTGCCACATGGACGTGAGCATCGGAGTGGTGGTCGAGCCCGGTGCCACGACGTTGCAGCGGATGCCGTCCCGGGCGACCTCCAGGCCCAGGCTCTTGGTGAACATGGTCGCCGCCGCCTTGGACGCGGCGTAGGCGGCCATCTGCACACGCGGGGTGGCGGCGGCGTTGGACGCCACGGTGACGATCGCGCCGCGCCGGCGCGGCAGCATGCGGTTGACGACGGCCCGCGACATCAGGAACACGCCCGTGGCGTTGACGGCGAACGTCGCCGCCCAGTCCTCGTCGGTGAGGTTGCGCACCGTGCCCAGCCGCAGCACGCCGGCCCCGTTGACCAGGTACTCCAGCGGGCCGAGACGCTGTTCGGCCTCCTGCACCACGGCGTCCACCTCTGTGGCGCTGGTGACGTCGGCGGGCAGGGCCAGCGCCTCCAGGCCGTCCGCGCGCAACTTGTCCACCACCTGCCGCAACCCGTCGGCGTGCCGGTCCACGGCCGCGACCACCGCGCCGCGTTCGCCGAGGGCGCGGGCCACCGCCTCGCCGATGCCGCCCGCCGCCCCGGTGACCAGTGCGACCTTTCCGTTCATCTTCAGGACCTCCTCGTCTGCGTGTCTGCCTGACGGCTTCCCCCGTGCCGTGCGGGGTGGGGGTGCCCGTGCTGTCAGCCGAGCCAGGCCGAGGCCACGGCGACGGCCTGACTGGGGTTGAGGCGCGGATCGCAGTAGGACGTGTACTTGTCCGCGACGTGATCGACGCAGGTGTCGTTCGGGACGCACTCGGTGACGTCGTCCGGGGTGGTCTCCAGGTGCAGCCCGCCGGTGATCCCGCCCTCGGAGCGCACGGCCTCCTGGAACTCCTGGATCTCCTGCTCGATGGTCTCCAGGAAGCGGGTCTTGATGCCGCCCGGCAGGGAGACGGTGTTGCCGTGCATGGCGTCGGTCAGCCAGATCACCGGGTGCCCGGCCTCTCGGGCCGCGGCGACGAGCTTCGGCAGCCGCTCGGCGACCTTGGACGCCCCCATGCGGGCGATCAGGGTCAGGCGGCCCTTCTCCCGGTCCGGGTCGAGTCGTTCGCACAACGCGAGCAGTTCGTCCGTGGTCACCGTCGGCCCGATCTTGCAGGCGACCGGGTTGACGACCCGGGACAGCAGGGCGACGTGGGCGCCGTCGAGCTGACGGGTGCGCTCGCCGATCCAGGGCCAGTGCGTGGAGGTGAGGAGGAGCCGCCCCTGCTCGTCGCGGCGGACCATGGGCAGTTCGTAGTCCAGGATCAGCGCCTCGTGGCTGGTCCACACCGGAGGCTCGACGGCGCGCCGCCAGGTGTCCCGCCAGCCGAGGTGGTTCATGATCTCGCCCGCGGCCCAGTAACAGGCCAGGATGCGCCCGGGCTCCGGGCGCCGGCTCTCCGGGTCGGGCTCCGGGCCGTTGACCATGTGGCCCCGGTAGGAAGGCAGTTGCACACCGCCGACCAGCTCGGTGGGGCTGGAACGCGGCTTGCCGAACTGCCCCGCGATGCGGCCCACGCGGATCACGGGCTTGTGCGTGATCATCTTGAGCGCCCCGGCCAGCAGGTCCAGCACGGCGGTCTTGCGGGCGACGTAGCCGGGCGTGCACTCGGCCGGATCCTCGGCGCAGTCGCCGGACTGGACGACCAGGGCCTCCCCGGAGGCGACCCGTGCCAGCAGCGCACGCAGCGAGTCGACCTCCCGCGCATCGACCAGGGCAGGCCGGCGGGCCAGCGTGTCGGCGACCTGCCGCACCTTCGACGCATCACCCCACTCGGGCTGCTGCCTGGCCGGTTTGTCCTTGATGTCGAGCAGAGCGTCGTCCATGGTGTCTCCTTGACGAGGGTCATGACTTCGTCGGGCTGTCGCCGGGGCAGGGGAAACCCGTTGACCGCGCGGCCGTGGGCGTCCCGGACACGGCCGGCCGGGGCGGGCACACCTCCGTCGGCCGGACCGTCGGTCGCCGGACGGGCGCACGAGCGGCGCCGCCGGGATCGGCGCGGATGTGGCCCGTCCGTGTGCGGGAGAGCGGGGCCCGCCACCGTTGCCCGGGGCGGAATAGTTCCGGTGCCGGCTCGGGTGACGGGATAGGGCATGAGAACGCCACAGGCGTAATTGATCGTTCTGCGTCGGCACGCACAGGCGGAGAAGAGCGCCCGCACCGCAAATGCGTCACTGGCTGAAGTGTGATGATTTCCTGTTCATCCGGTGCCGACCGAGTGCCGGGAATGCGGAACGGCCGTCACGGACCTGCCGGCGTCCCGGCCCGACAGGAGGCGGAGGAGCCGTGCCTGCCGGAGCCGCACGCCCGGCAGGGCGCGGCGTCGAGAAACAGGACGTTCGCCCAGGTGACGAGCTTCCCGACGCCATCGGCGAACGGGGCGCGGACAGGTCCCGTGCAGGGGCCGTCGAGGACGGCGATGTGGGTCACGCACGCGATGCTCCCTCGGCAGACGGAGTGGCCGTGCCGGACCTCGGGCCGGCTGTTCGCTCCGATCCTGTATCGAAAGCGAGGACCGGCCCAATGCCGGTGGACGCACTTCGTCAAATAGCCGGTACTTCATCAAGTCGATGTCGGAACCACTTTGCGCCATGTGTCACGTCACCCGTAGTTCACCTCGGGTGCATGCGAATAAACTGACGGTGACGCTGGACCCGCGACTCATGCATCAAGGAGTGACGACCCGCCATGTCGGACCGGCCGAGGCAACCGGGCGTACTGGAGCTGGATGAACTGGTCGCGGAGGGTGTCTCGCCCTGGCTCGACGGACTGCATCGCGGCCACCTGGCCTCGGGATGCCTGACCCGTCTCGTCGCGCGCACGGGAGTCCGGGGCGCCACGTCGGACCCGGCCGCGCTGGCCGCGGCGGTCGAGACCCACGACGCCTACCGTGATCAACTCGCGGGTCTTGCCTCCGGTGACATCTGCGCCGCCGACGCCGTACGGGCGGTGGCGGCGTACGACGCCCGCTGGGCCTGCGACGAACTCCGGGCGGTGCACGAGGCCACGCGAGGGCTGGACGGCATGGTGTCGATGGACCTGAACCCGCGCCTCGCGAGCGACACCGAGTCGGCCGTGGCGGAGGCGGCCCAGGTGCTGCGCGCGGTGAACCGGCCGAACGCGATGGTCAAGCTGCCGGCCACCGCAGAGGGGATCGCCGCGATCAGGGAGTGCGTCGGTGAGGGATTCCCCGTCCATGTCACCGACGTCTTCTCGGCTTCGCGCTATCGCCAGGCCCTGGACGCCTACGTGGAGGGCCTGCAGCGCGCGCTGGTCGACGGCCGGCGGCTCTCGGCGCTGACCTCGGTCGTCTCCTTGCCCGTGGGTCTCCTGGACGCCGAGGTGGACGCGCGGCTGGAGGAACTGCGCACTCCGGAGGCCCTGGCGCTGCGCGGCGAGGCGGCCGTGGCGCGGGCCCGCCACTTATACCGGATGTACGACGACAGGTTCGGGGGCGCCGACTGGCGGCCTCTGGCCGCCGCCGGAGGACATCCGCAGCGACTGATGTGGTCGGCCACGACCGTGACCGACCCCTCGTCATCCCCGACGCGCTATGTGGAGCAGATCGTCACCTGGGGCTCGATCACCTCCATGACCCTGCCCACCCTGGAGACGGCCGCCCGTCGACTCGCCTTGCGCGGGGACACGTTGATGGGCCGCCACGGGGCTGGTCTGGAGGTGTGGAGACGGCTGGAGGGCGTCGGCGTCGACGGCGAGGAGATCGCCCGGAAACTGGAGACCGAGAGCGCCGAACGGCTGGCGGCCGCGTGGCGTGACCTGTACGCGGCGGTGGACGCGGGACGCCACACGGCCCACCGGACGTGAGCCGACGGGTCATCGACCGCGCCGCGTCACCACGCGAGATGTGCCTCGGAGCGCGCCCGCTCCCACATGTCCGGCCGGACGCTGGCCCTCGCAGGCGCCTGAGCCACGCACAAGCCGCGTCAGCCGTTCGGCGTCCCGCTCGAAAGCCCTCCGTATCGTGATCGGCCGACTGATCGGGAAGTCGCCGAACTCATCGGGAGAGCATCTCGCACCCGGCCGTGCCGTCGTTCGACAGATCGGCTCCCCGGGCAGGACTCTTGCACCGCTCCCGGGGAACGCCTGCCCAGGCACCCGATCGACCAGTTCACCGCCGCCGCGTCGGCCGCACGCCGGCCGCGGTCCAAACGCCCGAACCGCTGCGGAGGAGCCGGAGAACGGGGTGGCCAACCGCTGCTTCCGAGTGGCCTGCCGCAGCGAGATCCCGTCTGTACAGGACCACTTCACACTGGCCTCGTGAAGCACATCAGGAGACGCCATGCTTCGCTTCAGCAAACGTACGCGCCTTGGTTGATCGCCCCGCGTCCCTGGGGCGTGTGTTGCGCATGGGCTGTGAGCGTGTGCCGTCGCTGCGCCCTTGCCCGGGACCCTCAAGATGTCTTTGTGCATGTTCACCCACAGCGTTTGTCGATGAGTTGCGGAGGCACTCGGGGACCGCGGAGCCAGGAGATCGCCGTCAGTTCTGAAGGCAGCAGCCGGTTGCCGTGTCTGCCGGCGTCCGGCCGTTGTCAGTGTCTGCTGGCAGGATCGCCGGCATGACACCGTTGCTTCTCACCGACATCGAACGAGCCGTCCGCAGCAGTTGGAGTGCCGAGACGTGCACGCCTGAGTTCCGATCGCGCTGGACCGAGGACAACCCGGCCAGGGACCAGTGCGGAGTGACCGCCATGGTGCTCAATGACCTCCTGGGAGGCGAGTTGATCCGGGGGGAGGTCCACGTCAACGGAGAGCGTGTGGACTACCACTGGTGGAACCGCCTGGGCATGGGCATCGAGATCGACCTCACTCGCGAGCAGTTCGGGCCGGAGGAGATCGTCACCGGAGGCATTGTGATTCCTCGCCCTCCCGTGACTGAATGCCGCAGGCTCCGTGAGGAGTACGAGCTTCTCCGCGACCACGTCTTGGAGAAGCTCAATCGGCAGCAGGAAACGGCCTCGGCGGCCGTGTCTCGTCGGCCGGCTTGAACTCACGCGTCAGACCCTCTGACGTGTCACGAGATCTCACACGGCCGGGGGAACCCGGCGGCTCGTGACCTCGCGGCGCGGCACGCCCGGCGCTGTCGAGACCCTCATGGGTCCACGTCCACGTGGGGGTTCTTCGACGTGCACACCCGACTGTGGGACAGTGCGTCCTCCCGGCTCGCGCACGAGTTGGCGACTCGCCGGCCAGCTGGTGGCCGCCGGCATCGCCGCCTCCGCCGGATCGGTGGGCGACGCCTACGACAACACCCTCACGGAGAGCACGATCGGCCTGTTCAGGACCGAACTGATCAAGCCCCGGCGGCCATGAGGGACGCTGTCCGATGTCGAGCTCGCCACCCAACACTTGAGATCTCTACCGAACCAGGAACGGTTCACGGCGTGCTCCGGAGGGAGACTGCGGGCTCAGCACGGGCCCCGTTTTGCGCGTGGCCCACCAGACGATCGCGGTGATCACGATGACGGCGAGGGCCGGAACGAGCAGGGTGGGGGAACCGACTCCGGAAGACCGGTCGGAGAGTTGCCCGCCCAGGTCGATGCGCAGCAGCGACGCGCCGAGCAGGGCGCCCGTGTTGAGAATGGCGTGGAGGACGATCGCGATCTCCAGGCCGCCGGTGCGCCAGGTGATGATCGCCAGGCACGTCCACAGCACGAAGTACCAGATGTTGATGTAGAGGTCGGTGGAACCGTGCACAGCCGTGAACAGCACACTCGACACGAGTACCCCGGCGACGACTCCCGCTCGTGGGCTGCGGGTCCAGCTGCCGATGACGCGGAACATCAACCCGCGGACACCGTATTCCTCTCCCGCTGTCTGCAGTGGTGTGAGGAGGAGGGTGGCGACGAAGATGCCGACGAGGTCGGAGTGCGACCAGGCCACCTCGGTA
Source organism: Streptomyces sp. NPDC058741 (assembly GCF_042746715.1). NCBI lineage: Bacteria > Bacillati > Actinomycetota > Actinomycetes > Kitasatosporales > Streptomycetaceae > Streptomyces > Streptomyces sp. NPDC058741. The sequence goes on from NZ_JBHYQH010000009.1 coordinate 113,523, forward strand.
CTCGGGGCCAGCAGACCGATCAGGTTCACGACGGCCCAGACGGGGCCGAACACGAGAAGGGCCTTGCCGAACAGGTCGAACCGGAACCGGGAGGTCACCGAGTGCAGTGAGGCGCCGGGCACCCCGTAGAGCCAGCGCTGGATGAGCATGCTCCACGGGATGAGCAGGGCGAGTGAGATCATCGAGCCGGCATGGAAGAGCGGGGTGTAGTCGTCGCCGCCGATGATGGGCGGGGTGTCACCCATCCGCTGGTCGATGGGGGCGAGCGCCCTGCCGATGACGGTGGGGAATATGACGATTCCGGCCAGCAGCAGGACGATCGCCAGAATGCCGCGTCCGATGCGGCGCTTCTCGCCTGCGAGAACGCGGTGGTAGGCCACTCCGCCGGGTACGGCGCGCGCGTTGCGCGGCGGGGCGGGCGTGAGGAGCCAGTTGGGTGTGGTCATCGCTTTATGTGCCTTTCTCCTGGACGGATCAGCGGCCAGCGGCGTCGAGCAGGGAGGAGTACCGCAGCCGGAGGGCGCGCTCCATGCTTGCCGGGACGGCTCCGGCGGCCAGGGTGATGTTCGGTCACAGCGGCAGTTGGACGGGCGCTTCGAACGTCCCGCCCCTCTCCGCGACCTGTGGGATGTGTGAGAGGGGTTCGGCAGGGTGCAGCAGGTCGGTCCCACGCCGATCAGAAGCAGCAGCACCGAGACGATGCTGATCCCCCTGCTCAGCGTCGGATGGTCGGCGCCGCAGCGGGCTCGCCGTCCCTCGGCCGAGGCGGGACGGGAGCGAGTTGATGCGGTGGGCCGGCCTTAGGGCAGCAGTGGCAGCGCTTGATCCCGAAGTTGCTCGTCGCCACCTCGATGACGCCGCCTTCGACCGGGAAGACCGCAGGCAGCTTCGGCTCGGCCACATGTCCTGCGTCCGGGAACAGGCGTGCGCGGATCGTGCTGCCGTCCGGCCGCGCCCAGTGCCCCGTCGACGGCGTACGTCCGGGTGTGGCCGTCGGCGGTGTCCGGATGCAGCCAGAACAGCGAGCGCAAGGGGAGTTGCCACCAGCGGAACGGCCGCAGTCCCCTTCCGTCTCCTGCCATCAAGCAGTTCGACGTCATTCGTCGCTCCAATGACAATTGCCCGCACCTTTCGACCGTCGGCCGCGACGCCACTAGTACACCGTGCTAGTAAGACGCTAGCACACTGTACTAGCCGCCTTCCAGGGGTCGAGGAGCGGGAAGGGAGCGGGGCAAGGAACGCGCGAGAGGATCCTGCAGGCCGCAGCTGTGATGATCGCCCGAGACATGGCGGCGAAGCTGAGCGTTCGAGCGGTCGCGGCACGTTCGGAGGTCGGCGACGAAGCCCTGGAAGAACAGTGGCTCACCCAGCGGCGGATCCTCCGCGAGCAGCAGGAGGAGGAAGGCCGCCACCGGCCGCGCCCCCTGATCCGCGACGACCGACTGGAGCGGCCTGCCGCCGGATCTCAAGGCTTACTCGCCGCGTCCGCCGCCACGGGCTTGCCGTGGCGGCGGGCCCACTTGCGTCCGCCTCCGCAGGGGCAGGGGGCGTTGTGCGGCCGGCGGGTGTCGGCTTCCGCGTACTGGCGCATGATCAGCGCGGGGGGCCGTCCCCGTCGCAGCAGTCCGGCCATGGCGCGCATCGGGCGGTCGAGGTGGTGGAAGAAGGCCTTGTAGCCGGCGCACAGGTGGTTGAGGCCCGGCTCGCCGACCGGTGTGGTGGTGAAACGGTCCTTGGGGCAGCCGCCGTGGCAGGCGAAACGGACATCGCAGTCCAGGCAGTAACGGGGCAGGGTGTCGTGTTCGTCCTGACCGAACTTGCGCTGGCGCGGTGAGTCGACGAGGTCCAGCAGGTGCCGCTCGCCGATGTTGCCGAGCAGGTGCTCGGGCTCGACGAAGTGGTCGCAGGAGTACAGGTCCCCGTTGTGTTCCAGGGCGAGAGCACTGCCGCAGGACCTGGAGTGCACGCAGAGGGAGGGCTGTTCGCCGTACCAGTTGGCCAGCGCCGCGTCGAACATCTGGACGTAGACCCGGCCGACGGCGTGGCGTACCCAGTCCTCGAAGACGTCGATGAGGAACCGGCCGTACTGCTGCCCGGTCACCGACCGGCCGGTGACGCGGTCGCCCTCCTGCCGGTACAGGGGCCGCTCCTGCCCTTCCTCGGCGTGTTCGTCTCCGTCCTGGCCCGCGGCGAAGGCATGGGCGACCGCGAAGTGCGGCATGCCCGGGCACGCCAGGAGGCGTTCGAGGACTACATCCGCGAGACGGCCGGCAGCGGCGCGGCGCCGGGGAACGAGGCGGACCAACTCGCCAAACTCTCCGAGGTCCGCGCCAGGGGTGACATCACGGACGCCGAGTTCCGGCGGGCCAAGGAGAAGATCCTCCACTGAGCGCGGGACCCGGGCCGCGGCCGACGGTGTGGTGGTCGCCTTTCGAGGCGGACGAGTTCGACACGGCGGCCCGGTCCGGCTGGAGCGTGGTCGTCACCGGACGGGCCACCGTCGTGACCGACCCCGCCGGACACGAACGCCTGTCACAGGCCGGCACCGTGTCCTGGACGCCCCCGCGGGAAGCCGTCTTCGTGCGCATCGAGTCCGAGATGGTCACCGGACGCGAGCTCAGGGGGCCACCGTCCCGGGGTGAGGCCCATCCCCTCGCAGCGCGCCACGCCGCAGCCGGGTGACATGACCGACGCCCCGGACGTGCGCCCTGCCTCGACGGGCGCGCCTACCGGGTGCGTTCCCAGCCCCGGCGCGGGGCCCGGGCGCCGAGGCCCGCGTCTCGGCTGCGGTAGACGATGTAGGGCCGGGTGAGGTAGCCGACGGGCGCGGTCAGCATGTGCACCAGGCGGGTGAACGGCCAGGCGGTGAAGAGCAGCAGGGCGCTGACGGCGTGCAACTGGAACAGCACCGGGGCGCCGGTCATCAGGTCCGGGTCGGGCTGGAGGGAGAAGATCGAGCGGAACCAGGGCGAGATCGTCTCGCGGTAGTCGTAGCCGCCGCCGACCAGGTTGGCGGCGACCGTGGCGGCCAGGCCCAGGCAGACGGTGACCGTCAGCGAGAGGTACATCGCCTTGTCGTTGCGGGTGGTGGCCGAGAAGACCGGGCCGACCGTGCGGCGGCGGTAGATCAGGATGGCCAGCCCGCCGAGCGTGGCGACTCCGGCGATCGTGCCGAGGACGACCGCGCTCACGTGGTAGGTGTGCTCGCTGATCCCGGCCGCCTCGGTCCAGCTCTTCGGCACGAGCAGGCCGCCGATGTGCCCGAGCAGGACGACGAGGATGCCGAAGTGGAACAGCGGGCTGCCGATGCGCAGCAGCCGCCTCTCGTACAGCTGGGAGGAGCGGGTGGTCCAGCCGAACTTGTCGTAGCGGTAGCGCCAGACGTGGCCGAGGACGAACACCGCGAGCGCCACGTAGGGCAGGACGACCCAGAGCAGGATGCCGCCGGTGCCCACCTCGACCGCCAGGGTCGCGGGCTGGGCGGGTGCGGTCATCGGGGGCCTCCCACGACCGGATCGGGCAGGAACCGCGGCGCCGCGTAGGGATCGAGGCCGACCTGTTCCTCGGGCGGTCCCTCGGCGGCCAGGCGCCTGACGGCTTCGTGTTCGTCGCCGCCCAGGGCCGGCAGGGTGGCGGACACGGAGTCCAGGACGTGCGCCCAGGGGGAGGCGGCGTCGCGCAGGGCCAGGCGCAGCAGTTCCAGGCCGGCACGGTGCTCGGTGAACAGCCGGCCTCCGGTGGCGGGCTCGGCGGCGGCGAACTCCAGGACGACGGCCAGGTGGTCGGGCAGTTCGTCCTCGGTGAGCCGCCAGCCGGCGCGGGCGTAGGTCTGCTTCAGGCGCAGCAGGGCGATGCCGCGCTTCCTGGTGTCGCCGTGGGCGTAGTAGGTGAGGAAGGGGCAGCAGCGTTTGCGGTGGTCGAAGGTGGCGACGTAGTCGGCGGCCAGCTCCGCGAGCCCGGTGCGGCGGGCGAGTTCGGCGAAGCGCACCAGGGGGTCGGCGACGGCTCCCGGCTGGGTGGCGGCGACCCGCAGGGCCAGGCCGACTCGGCCGGGGAGTTCGTCGTCCGGGTAGGCGAGCAGCAGGGACTGGGCCTGCCAGGCCGGGGCGTTGCGGGCGTCGGGGGTGCGGGGCTTCATGACCGGGGGCCCTTCTCGTCGTCCGCGGCGGGCGGGAAGAGGCCGGGCGGGGTGCCCTTGCCGTCCCAGTGGAGGAGGTTGACGCGGGTTTCCTTGCCGGTGGGGGCGGCGGGGGTGTCGGCGGTCTGGCGGTCGCGCAGGGCGTGGAAGGTCTCCACGGCGACGGGCGCGGCCCCGCCGGAGGCCTCGCCGAAGGGGCCGGAGCCTCCCATGCCCGGGCCGCCCTCGTAGTCGAGGCTGCACTCGGTGGCCAGTTCCTCGAGGCCGTGGGCCTGTTCGGCGTGGGCGGGCGGGATGACGTAGCGCTCGTCGTACTTGGCGATCGCCAGCAGCCGGTACATGTCGTACATCTGCTCCTCGCCCATCCCCACCTCGCTCGGGATGCGGGCGTCGGGTTCGCGGCCGAGGTTGATGTCGCGCATGTAGGCGCGCATCGCGGCCAGCCGGCGCAGGACGGCGTCGACGGGCGCGGGATCGCCGGCGGTGAAGAGCCGGGCCAGGTAGTCGACGGGGATGCGCAGGGCGTCGACGGCGGCGAACAGGTTGCGGTGGTCCTCGGCGTCGCTGCCGGTGTCGCGGACCGCGTCGACGACCGGGGAGAGCGGCGGGATGTACCAGACCATCGGCAGGGTGCGGTACTCCGGGTGCAGCGGCAGGGCCACCTGGTACGTGCTGATCAGGGCGTGCACCGGGGAGCGCTGGGCGGCCTCGATCCAGTCGCGCGGAATGCCCGCGCGCTCCGCCGCGCTGACGACGCGCGGGTCGTTCGGGTCGAGGAAGACCTGCCGCTGGGCCTCGCAGAGGTCCTTCTCGGCGGGGGTGGAGGCGGCGTCGAGGACACGGTCGGCGTCGTAGAGGACCAGGCCGATGTAGCGCAGGCGGCCGACGCAGGTCTCGGAGCAGACGGTGGGCAGGCCGACCTCGACGCGCGGGAAGCAGAAGGTGCACTTCTCGGCCTTGCCGGTGCGGTGGTTGAAGTAGACCTTCTTGTACGGGCATCCGGTCACGCACATCCGCCAGCCCCGGCAGCGGTCCTGGTCGACGAGGACGATGCCGTCCTCCTCGCGCTTGTAGATCGCGCCGGAGGGGCAGGAGGCCGCGCAGGACGGGTTGAGGCAGTGCTCGCAGATGCGCGGCAGGTAGAACATGAAGGTCTGCTCGAACTCCAGCTTGATCTTCTGCGAGACCTCGTTGAGCAGGACGTCCTTCTCGCTGGTGGCGGCCGACCCGCCGAGGTCGTCGTCCCAGTTCGCCGACCAGGAGATCTTGGTGTCCTTGCCGGTGATCAGGGACTTGGGGCGGGCGACCGGGGTGTGCTCCTGGAGCGGGGCGTTGGTCAGGGTCTCGTAGTCGTACGTCCACGGCTCGTAGTAGTCGTCGAGGGACGGCAGCACCGGGTTGGAGAAGATCTGGACGAGCTTCCTGAAGCGGCCGCCCGCCTTGAGCGCCAGCCGGCCCCGCTTGTTGAGCTCCCAGCCGCCCTTCCAGGTGTCCTGGTCCTCGTAGCGGCGCGGGTAGCCCTGGCCGGGGCGGGTCTCGACGTTGTTGAACCACACGTACTCGACGCCGGTGCGGTTGGTCCACGCCTGCTTGCAGGTGACCGAGCAGGTGTGGCAGCCGATGCACTTGTCGAGGTTCATCACCATCGCCATCTGGGCCATGACGCGTCCGATGGGGGCTTCGTCGCGGGGCATCAGTACTCCACCTCCTGGTCGGTGCGGCGGCGGATGACGGTGATCTCGTCGCGCTGGTTGCCGGTCGGGCCCAGGTAGTTGAAGGCGTAGGACAGTTGCGCGTAGCCGCCGATGAGGTGGGTCGGTTTGATCAGCAGGCGCGTCAGGGAGTTGTGGATGCCGCCGCGCCGGCCGGTGGTCTCGGTGCGGGGCACGTCGATCAGGCGGTCGTGGGCGTGGTGCATGTAGACGGTGCCCTCGGGCATGCGGTGCGAGACGACGGCGCGGGCGGCGACGACGCCGTTGCGGTTGACCGCCTCGATCCAGTCGTTGTCGTGGACGCCGACCTTGGCCGCGTCCTGTGTGCTCATCCAGATCGTCGGCCCGCCGCGGGACAGGGAGAGCATGAACAGGTTGTCCTGGTACTCGGAGTGGATCGACCACTTGTTGTGGGGGGTGAGGTAGCGGACCGTCACCCCCAGCTCTCCGACGTCCCCGAGTCCTGGTTCGTCGAAGAGGGCGGCCATGTTCAACGGAGGCCGATACACGGGCAGTTGCTCGCCGAGGGCGGCGATCCAGTCGTGGTCGAGGTAGAAGTGCTGGCGGCCGGTGAGGGTGTGCCAGGGCTTGAGGCGCTCGACGTTGACGGTGAACGGGGAGTAGCGGCGCCCTCCGGTCTCCGAGCCGGACCACTCCGGCGAGGTGATGACCGGCACGGGGGCGGCCTGGGTGTCGGCGAAGGTGATCCGCGTGCCCTCGTGCTCGGCGGCCAGGTCCGCGAGCGGGGTGCCGGTGCGCGCTTCGAGGGTGCGGAAGCCCTGGGTGGCGAGGTGCCCGTTGGTGGTGCCGGACAGGGCCAGGATCGCCTCGCAGGCGTGGACGTCGCGGGCGATCGAGGGCCGTCCGTCGGCGGCTCCGCCGCGTACGGTGCCGTTCTTGTGCCGCAGGTAGTCCAGTTCGCGGTCCACGGTGAGGGTGACGCCCTTGGTGGTGGCGCCGAGGGTGTCCAGCAGCGGGCCGAGGGCGCCCATCTTGTCGGCGACCGCGCCGTAGTCCCGCTCGACCGTCACGAGTTTCGGCATCGTGCGGCCGGGGACCGGCTCGCACTCCCCCGCCTTCCAGTCGCGCACCCGGCCGTGCGGGTTGGCCAGTTCGTCGGGGGTGTCGTGCAGCAGCGGGGCGGCGAGAACGTCCTTGCGCACGCCGAGGTGGCCGGCGGCCTGGCGGCTGAACTCCGCGGCGAGGGTGCGGAAGGCGTCCCAGTCGGTGCGGGTCCGCCAGGGCGGGGCGATGGCGGGGTTGAAGGCGTGCACGAAGGGGTGCATGTCCGTACTGGACAGGTCGTGCTTCTCGTACCAGGTCGCGGCGGGCAGCACGACGTCGGAGAAGACGGTGGTGCTGGTCATGCGGAAGTCCAGCGTCAGCAGCAGGTCGAGCTTGCCGGCCGGGGCCTCCTCGCGCCACACGACGTCCTTCGGGCGGACGTGCGGCGGTGCCTCGGCGGCCCGCACGGAGGCGTCGGTGCCGAGCAGGTGCTTGAGGAAGTACTCGTTGCCCTTCGCCGACGAGCCCAGGAGGTTGGCCCGCCACACCGTGAGCACCCTCGGGAAGTTCTCCGGCGCGTCCGGGTCCTCGGCCGCGAACCGCAGCCGTTTCGCCCGGAGTTCGTCCACGACGTGCTCGGCGACCGGGCGGCCCGCGGCCTGAGCCTCGTCGGCGAGGTCGAGCGGGTTGCGGTCGAAGGTGGGGTAGGACGGCATCCAGCCCATGCGCGCCGACTGGGCGATCACGTCCGCCGTGGACTTCCCGGCGAACGGACCGCCCGCGCCGGCCGCCGCGAGGGTGTCGGCGGAGAACGGGTCGTAGCGGAACTGGTCGCTGTGCAGGTACCAGTACGCGGTCTGGATCATCAGCCGGGCGGGCCGGTTCCAGTCGGCGGCGGTGGCGATCGCCGAGTAGCCGGTGATCGGGCGCACCTTCTCCTGCCCGACGTAGTGCGCCCAGCCGCCGCCGTTGACGCCCTGGCAGCCGGTCAGCGTGGTCAGCGTCAGGAAGGCGCGGTAGATGGTGTCGGAGTGGAACCAGTGGTTCGTCCCGGCCCCCATGATGATCATCGAACGGCCGCCGGACTCCTCGGCGTTGGCCGCGAACTCCCGGGCGATACGGGTCGCGCGGGCGGCGTCCACCCCGGTGATCGCCTCCTGCCAGGCCGGGGTGCAGGGCTCCTCGGCGTCGTCGTAGCCGGTCGGCCAGGTGCCGGGCAGACCGTCGCGGCGCACGCCGTACTGGGCGAGCAGCAGGTCGTACACCGTGGTCACCAGGCGACCGGCGACCCGTCGTACGGGGACGCCGCGCCGCATCCGCCCCGCAGTGCCGTCGGGTGCGTCGAAGCGGGGCAGCTCGACCGTGACCGGGGCCTCGTCGGCGCCTTCGGCGGACAGCGCGGGCCGGATGCCGCCGAGGTCCAGGTTCCAGCGGCCGGCGCCGGCCTCGCCGTAGCGGTCGCCGAGCGTGCCGTTGGGCACCACCGGTCGTCCCGTGGCGGCGTCGAGCAGCACGGTCCGGAAGCGGGCGTGCTCGGCCTCGCGGTGCCCTCCGCCGAGGTCGGCGGCGGTCAGGAACTTGCCGGGCCGGTAGGTGCCCGGTTCGCCTGCGGTCTCGTCGAGGGCGACCAGGAAGGGCAGGTCGGTGTATTTCTTCACGTAGTCGGTGAAGTACGGGGTGGCCCGGTCGACGAAGAACTCCTTGAGGATGACGTGCCCCATGGCCATCGCCAGCGCCCCGTCGGTGCCGGGCCGGGCGGCGAGCCACTCGTCGGCGAACTTCACGTTGTCCGCGTAGTCGGGCGACACGGCGACGACCTTCTGGCCGCGGTAGCGGGCCTCCGCCATCCAGTGCGCGTCCGGGGTGCGGGTCACCGGCAGGTTCGAGCCCCACATGATCAGATAGCCGGCGTCCCACCAGTCGCCCGACTCCGGTACGTCCGTCTGGTCGCCGAACATCTGCGGGGAGGCCACCGGGAGGTCGGCGTACCAGTCGTAGAAGGAGAGCATCGCTCCGCCGAGGAGCGAGTAGAAGCGGGCGCCGGCGGCGTGGGAGACCATCGACATCGCCGGGATGGGCGAGAAGCCGGCGAGCCGGTCCGGTCCGTGCTCCTTGATCGTGTGCACGTGCGCGGCGGCGACCATCTCCACGGCCTCGTCCCAGCTCGCCCGTACCAGGCCGCCCTTGCCGCGCGCCCGCTTGTAGCGGCGTGCGCGTTCGGGGTCGGAGACGACGTCCGCCCAGGCCGCGACCGGATCGCCGAGCCGCCGCTTGGCCTCCCGGTACATCTGCAGCAGCACCCCGCGCACGTACGGGTAGCGGACCCGGGTCGGCGAGTAGGTGTACCAGGAGAACGCCGCACCGCGCGGGCAGCCGCGCGGCTCGTACTCCGGGCGGTCCGGGCCCACCGAGGGGTAGTCCGTCTGCTGCGCCTCCCAGGTGATGATGCCGTCCTTGACGTACACCTTCCACGAGCACGAGCCGGTGCAGTTCACCCCGTGCGTGGAGCGCACGACCTTGTCGTGCGACCAGCGGTCCCGGTAGAACTCGTCCGCCTGCCGGCCGCCCTTCCTGTGCAGACTGCGCAGATCCGCGGAGACCTCCGCACGGGTGAAGTACCGGCGGCTGCGCACCAGCGCCTCCGCCAGTTCGCCGTCCATGCCCGTCCGCGTCCGCTGCCCGCCGGTCTGCCTGCTCACCGTGCCACTCCGCCCCGGACGCCACGGCCCGTTCGAATTGTGATCGGTTCCGCCGCAGACGACTCTAGGGCCGCGGCCCCCGGAACGGGCAACAGCCACACCCCGCGCGCCGCACGCACGGCGGAGCGGGGTGCGGCGCGTGGGGTCCTCGCCGGGCGCGGCGTCAGCCGGCCCTCACGCGGTGGTCCCTGCCGTGCGGTGGCCGCGCCGCCCGTCTGAGCGCTGCCCGCCGTCGCGGCCTTCGACGGCGGTGCGGACGCCGGTGAGGGTGTAGGCGAGCGCGGCGGCCGCCACGATCGCGAGCAACGCGAGACCGGCCGCGAAGGTGCCGTACGCCCCGTACAGCGAGCCCATCACCAGCGGCGGCACGAAACCACCCAGACCACCCGCCGCACCGACCACACCCGTCACGGAACCCACCTGACCGGCCGGAGTCAGCAAAGCCACCAGAGCGAACGTCGCACCACTGCCCGCGCCGAGCGCGGCCGCCATCGACAGGAACGCGACGGTCCCCAGCGGAGCCAGCGGAGGCGTGAACGCCTGCACCACCGCACCCAGCACCACCACACCCAACGCACCCGCCAGCACCCGGACCGGGCCCAGCCGGTCCGACAACCAACCCCCCACCGGACGCATCGCCACCGCCAGCAGCACGAAACCCGCCATACGGTTCGCCGCGTCCGCCTGAGCCAGGCCATAACCACTCTTCAGATACGTGGGCAGATAAACCGAGAAAGCGACATACCCACCGAAGGCCACCGCATACAACACCGACGCCTGCCACGTGACCCCCAGACGAGCAGTCGCCACCAGACGCCGGACCAACGGCTCACCCGGCACGGTCCGCCCCGGCGCATCCCGCAGCAGCAACACCGCCACCACCGCGTACACGGCCAGCACCACCGCCGTGGTCAAGAACGGGGCCGCCATGCCCTTCGCGTCGACCAGCCGCACCGTCGTCAGCGCGCTGATCGCCGTACCACCCATACCCGCACCGAACACCCCGATCGCCAGACCCCGCCGCTGCGGCGGAAACCACGCGTTCACCAACGGCACACCCACCGCGAACGCCGTCCCCCCGATCCCCAGAAAGAGCCCACCCACCAGCAGCGCCGCCAAAGACGAATGCCCCGCCAGACCCAGATAGAGCACCGGCACGATCGTGGCCGCCGACACACACGGAAACATCACCCGCCCACCGAACCGGTCCGTCAACGCACCCACCGGAATCCGCCCCAGCGAACCCACCACCACCGGCACCGCCACCAACAACGACTGCTCGAACGACGACAGACCCAGCTCGTCCTTGAACCGCGGAGCCAACGGACTCAGCAACGCCCACGCCCAGAAATTCACCCCGAACCCCACCGTCGCCAGAACGAGCATCAACCACGCCCGCCCCGACACCGACCCACCCGACGACGAACCACCACGCTTCGAGCTCTTCGGCTGGACCATGTCGTCCGTCCCTTTCGTCCTCGCGGCGGTGCCGCGCCACCCCACCACTGTCGGCGTCCCGGCTCGCGGCAGGCAGGGGTCGTAGGTCCCTGGCGGGGGGAGAGGGGTCCCGGGGCGCCGAGGTGCCGGCCCCTGCCTGCCGCCGGTGCTAGGGCCGACCGGCCCTAGCACCGGCGGCAGGCCCGCGGCGAGGATGGGGCGATGTTCACGAACGACTCCTTCCGGGCCCTCGAGCGGCAGGAGTGCCTGCGTCTGCTCGCCAAGGCGCCGGTCGGCCGTGTGGTCTACACCAGGTATGCGCTGCCCGCGGTGCTGCCCGTCAACTTCGCCCTGGACACGGACGGCTCCGTCGTACTGCGCACCTCCCCGGATTCGGACCTCGTGGCCGGCGTGGACGGTGTGGTGGTCGCCTTCGAGGCGGACGAGTTCGACACGGCGGCCCGGTCCGGCTGGAGTGTGGTCGTCACCGGACGGGCCACCGTCGTGACCGACCCCGCCGAACGCGAACGCCTGTCACAGGCCGGCACCGTGTCCTGGACGCCCCCGCGGGAAGCCGTCTTCGTGCGCATCGAGTCGACGATGATCACCGGACGTGAGCTGAGGGCACCGGCCGGGACGTGGTGAGGCCCGTCCGGTCGCGGTGTCAGGGCCCCGGCCCGTGTCCGTCGGGGGTCGACCGCTCCCCCGCCGACCACGCGCTGCGCACCGAGACGGGCCGGCTGGCCGGACTTCTGCCGGCCGCCCGCATGGTCTTCTGGTACGAGCGCCCCGGCCCGGACGAATCCGGCGCCCGCGAGGGCCTGATGAACCTCGACGGCGTCGAACTGCCCGAGGACGCCACGGTGTTCCTGTGCGGGCCGCTGCCCCTCATGCGCGAGGTCCGCGCCCAGCTGCTGCGCGCCGGGGTCCCGGCCCAGCGCATCCGCTACGAGGTCTTCGGCCCCGACCTGTGGCTGCCCGGCTCGGCGGACTGAACGACGCCGGGACGTCCCGGCCGCTTCCGTCCATTCCCCTGGAAAGGAGCCGGTATGACCGGCAGAACCGGCGACGACACCGCGGCCCCCGTCCCCGGCGTGCTGCTGCGTGCGGACGGCGAGGTGGACGAGGAGACCCTGGAGTACGCCCGCACGACGATCGACGCGGTGGTGGGACGGCCGGGACTGCCCGCCGTCAGCGGGGACGTGCGCATCACGCGCGCCTCCGCCCATCACGCGGACCGTCCCTGGTCGGCGACTGCCACCCTCGGCGTCGGACGACGTGACGTGGTCGTGCTCGCCGAGGAGGCCACCGGCCGCGAGCTCATCGACCAGTCGCAGGACCGGCTGCGCCGCCAAGGGCGACAAGGCCGCGCACGCCGCGCACTCCGGACGCGACGGCCACCGGGCGGTGGAACCCCCGCCCTGGGGCGGCTCCGCCTCCCCGCGTCATGACTCGGACGGCGTGGTCGCCGCGGACTCTCACCCCGCGTGAGGCCGCGGTGAGTGCGGGCCCGGTCGGTGACGGTCCACCGGCCGGGCCTGTCGGCGTGCCGTCGGGTGGCATGTCGGCGTGCCGTCGGGTGGGCATGTCGGCGTGCGGTCGGGTGGGCCACGGCGGTCCGGCGCGGCGTCCTGGAGGCTGTCGGCTGTCGTCACACTCCCCTCGTCACCCGGAGAGGGCGGAGAGACGGGCATGTGATGACAGTCCCTCTAGAGCTCGCCGGCGACACCGAGGCCCGTGAGCGCGCCGACCGGATCCAGATCGGGGGTGCCCCTCGGCCACCAGTCGTCCTGGCCGGGCTCGGACTCGTAGGCGTACCACAGCCCGTCCCGGCCCAGACGGAGCTGGACGTGGCCCTGAGGGTGGGTCAGGCGGTTGCGCCAGGGGCGGAAGGCGGGCAGGTCGGCCGCGAGGAGCAGCGGGCGGGCCCGGTCGAACCGGCCGGCCGGCGGGTCCCACGGCTCCTCCAGCACGGCGAGGCCCTCCAGCCCTCCCTGCCGCCAGGCGGCGACCGCGCGGGCCAGCTCGGACGGGGTGCGGTCCGCAGCGGAGGCCAGCGACGCGTAGAGCGCGCGGGTGCCCGCGGTGAGCCCCGAGCCGGGGCGGGCCGCGGCCAGCCGGACCGCGTCCTGCCAGAGGCTGAGCTGGCCGACCGGGTCGCGGCCCGTGGTGAGCAGGGCGTGGGCCCGGGCGGCGGCGTCCGTGGCCAGCTGGTCCAGGGCGAACGGGTCCGGGCCGCCGGGCGACGCCGGGTAGGCCGGTGGCTGCTCGGGGTGCGGGGGCACGGGCAACGGGGCGGGCAGGGGCGGCACGGTGCGTTGCGCGAGGACCTCGGCGGCCCTGACTCCGGGCGCCGGTGCCGGTTCCCGGTCCCGGGCAGCGCGGGCGGCGCGGGTGGCGCTGAGCCGGGACAGCGCGTCCAGCAGCTCCCGTTCTCCCCGCCCGCGCAGCAGGAGCAGGACGAAGGGGTCGGCGTCGAGCAGCCGGGCGGTCTGGTAGCAGAGGGCGGCGGCGTGTTTGCAGGGGTGGCCGCGGTCGGGGCAGCTGCACCGGGGCTCCAGCTCGCCCGGGCCGGGCAGCAACGGCACCCCGCAGTCGGCCAGCGACTGGGGCATCTCCTTGTCGAGCAGCGCCGCGATGTGGCCGGGCCGGTCGGCCGCCGCGTCCAGGAACCGGTCCCAGTCGGTGTCGTCCAGGGTGCGCAGCCGTACCTGGACGCGGTACGGGCGCGGGCGGCTGCCCTGCACGTACGCCAGCACGAGGCCGGGCGTCACCGTGATGGCGTCGACGTTCCCCTGCCCGGCGTACCCACGGCCGCGCTCCAGCCGCTTGACGTCCAGCGCGCCCTGCTCCAGCGCGGTGACCCAGGCGTTGCCCCACCAGCTCTCGGCGAACGTCCTGCCCTCCCGGGGCGCGAAGCGTGGGAAGGTGCGGCGCAGGTCGCTGTCGCGGCCGGGGGTGGCCATGGAGCGGGGTGTGAGGGGGCCGGTCGGTGAGGTGAGGGGGTGGGACGCGGAGTGGCCGCGGTCGTGGTCGTGATCGTGCGGCCCGGGGCGAGCGTGAGCAGAGCCGCGCCCGCGGTCGTCCCCGGCGTCCAGGGATGCCGCCGACGCATCGGTGTCCGCGGCGGGACGACGGAGCGCCGAGCCGCCGGTGGCGGACGCGGCGCCCCGAGCCTTCGGGACGCCGTCCCCGACCGCGTCCGTGCCCTCCTGTTCCGGGGCGGCCATGTCGTGGGCCGGCATCCGAAAGGCGTCCGACAGCAACTGCCGGAGGTCACGCCCCGTTTCACCCGCCGCGCCGTCACGGGCGCGACGCGCGGCCGCCGCCCTCTCGTCGACCCCGCTCTGCCGCGCCCGGCGCCTTCGCCGGGCGCCTTCCCTCTCGGTCTCCTGCCGCGCCCGCCGCGCGTCGTCCCGCGCTGCGCGCAACGCCTCCCGCGCGACGTCCGCCGCGCAGGGACCGGACGTCGACGGACCTGGGGACACCGCCGGGCCGCAGGACGCCGCCGGGCCGGAGGCCCCGGCTGGGTCCGAGTCGGGCGATGCGGCCGGGTCGGGGGACGGCGGTGCGGGCATCGCACCGGCTGAGGCCACCCGGTCCGGCCTTGTCAGGTCTGTGCCGGAGGCGTGCGGCTCCGGTGCCGCTGCACCTGACATACCGTGAGATGTCGGCTCCCCCGGCGTCACGGCGGCCGCGGCATCGGCGGACAGACCGGCCTGCGACGCTCCGGAACCGTCCCCCGCGCTCCCGTCAGCCCCCGGCTCCTCGCCAGTCCCCGCGCGCCCCTCAGCCACCGCGTCCTCACCACCCGGGCCGTTCCCCCGCTGCTCGGCCACCGCCCTGCGCAGCGCCTCGCGCGCCACGTCCCCGGGCCTGGAGGCCTCCTGGCCGGAAAACGGAGCCGGGGGCGGCCCCGGGCGGACGGCCGGGACCTGGGAAAGGCCGGGGCGGACGGCCGAGACCTGGGAAAGGCCGGGGCGGTTCTGCGGTGCCGCGCCGGTGTCCTGGGCGGCACGTTCCCGGGCGGCCCGCAGGGCCCGGCGGGCCTCGTCGGCCGGGCGGCCGGTCACGACGACCTCCGCAAGGACACGAGGTCCGTCAGCTCCCGGTCGGTCAGTTCCGTCAGGGCCGACTCGCCGGAGCCTAGGATCGCGTCGGCCAGGGCCCGCTTCGCCTGGAGCATCTCGGCGATGCGGTCCTCGACCGTGCCCTCGGTGATGAGGCGGTGGACCTGGACGGGTTGGGTCTGGCCGATGCGGTAGGCGCGGTCGGTGGCCTGTTCCTCGACGGCCGGGTTCCACCAGCGGTCGAAGTGGACGACGTGTCCCGCGCGCGTGAGGTTGAGGCCGGTGCCGGCGGCCTTGAGGGAGAGGACCAGGACCGGGGTCGAGCCGGCCTGGAAGCGGTCCACCATGCGCTCCCGCTCCGGGACCGGCGTGCCGCCGTGCAGGAGGTCGAACGGGACCGCGCGGGTCTCGAGGTGGGAGGTGATCAGACGGGCCATCCCCACGTACTGGGTGAAGACCAGGGCCGAGCCGTCCTCGGCGAGCAGGGTGTCCAGCAGTTCGTCCAGCAGGGCGAGCTTGCCGGAGCGGGTGGCGAGCCGGTCGCCGGCAGGGGCGTGCCCCTCCTTCAGGAACAGCGCCGGGTGGTTGCAGATCTGCTTCAAGGAGGTCAGCAGCTTGAGGACCAGGCCGCGGCGCGCCATGCCCTTCGACGTCTCGATGGCGAGCATCGACTCGCGGACCACCGCCTCGTACAGCGCGGCCTGTTCGCGGGTGAGCGGGACGGGGTGGTCGGTCTCGGTCTTGGGCGGCAGCTCCGGCACGATGCCCGGGTCGGACTTCTTCCGGCGCAGCAGGAACGGCCGGACCAGGCGGGCCAGGCGCTGCACCGCCTCCTCGTCCTCGCCGGTCTCGACCGCCCGGGCGTGCCGGGCACGGAAGGACTTGAGCGGGCCGAGCAGGCCCGGGGTCGTCCAGTCCAGCAGGGCCCACAGCTCCGACAGGTTGTTCTCCACGGGCGTGCCCGTGAGGGCCACGCGCGCGGGGGACGGGATGGTGCGCAGCGCCTTGGCGGTGGCCGAGTAGGGGTTCTTCACGTGCTGTGCCTCGTCGGCGACGACCATGCCCCAGGGCTGCTCGGCGAGGGTGGGGGCGGCCGAGCGCATCGTGCCGTAGGTGGTGAGCACGAAGCCTCCGTCCAGGCCGTCCAGGCTGCGGTCGGGGCCGTGGAAGCGGCGGACGGGGACGCCGGGGGCGAAGCGGGTGATCTCCCGCTGCCAGTTGCCCAGAAGTGAGGCCGGGCAGACCACCAGGGTCGGCTCGCCGCGGGCGCGCTTGAGGTGCAGGGCGATGAGCGTGACGGTCTTGCCCAGGCCCATGTCGTCGGCGAGGCAGCCGCCGAGGCCGAGGGAGGTCATGAGGTCGAGCCAGGCCAGGCCCCGCAGCTGGTAGTCGCGGAGGGTGGCGTGCAGGCCGGGCGGCGGTTGGGTGGGGTGGATTCCCGCGGTCAGGCGGTCGCGCAGGGTGGCGAGCGCTCCGGCGGGGACGGCCTCGACCGTCTCGCCGTCCACCTCGGCGGTGCCGGTGAGGGCGGCGGACAGCGCGTCGACCGGGTCGAGCAGGCCCAGGTCGCGTTTGCGGGCCTTGCGGACGAGGGCCGGGTCGACCAGCACCCACCGGTCGCGCAGCCGGACGACGGGGCGGTGGGCCTCGGCGAGGGCGTCCATCTCGGCGTCGGTGAGCGGGTCGCCGCCGAGGGCCAGCTGCCAGCGGAAGGCGAGCAGGTCCTCGCTCTCGAAGAAGCCGGTGCCGTCGGTGGCCGAGCCGGGGGCCGGGCGGATCACCGCCGCGGCGGACAGGTCATGCGCCAGGTCGCGCGGCCAGTGCACGGCGACCCCGGCCGCCCCGAGCCGGGTGGCGGCGACCCCGAGCAGGTCGCTCAGCTCGTCCTCGGTCAGCGCCAGCACGTCGGGCACGTCCTGGTCGCCCAGGCGGTCCAGGGGCGGCCAGACCCGGGCCGCGCGGCGGACGGCGAGGGCCGCGTCGACCCGCGCGCGGGGGCCGAAGGCGTCGTCGGCCTCGCCCGCCCACAGGGTCGCGGCGTCGGTCACGAGGGTGGGGTCGGCGAGGCTGTGCACCTGGACGATCGCCGCGCCGGCGCTGCGCGCGCCGCCGTCGGAGGCCGCGTCGAACAGGTCGTACGCCGACAGGTCCAGGCGGAGCGAGATCCGCACGCCCGCGTCCATGCCGGCGGCGACCTCGGCGGCCCAGTCGTGGGCGTCGGGCAGCCGCTGGGGGGCGCGGGCGGCGAAGGGTCTGCCGGTGGCGTGGGGGGCGGCCGGGGTGCGCGGCAGGGTGTCCGCGACCGCGTCCAGGAAGGCGCGCACCAGCGCTTCCGGTTCGGGCAGGCGGATCGGGCCCGGGCCGGGCAGCGGGACGGCGTGTCCCTCGGGGGGCAGGGCGGCGGCCACCGCGCGCAGGTGGGCGATGTCGTCCGGGTCGAGGGGGCCCGCGCGCCAGGCGTCGTGCCCGGTGGCCGTGAGGCCGGGCAGCAGGCGGCCACGTGCGGCGATCCGCAGGGCGTGCAGGGCGGCCGCGCCCCAGCAGGCGGTGGCGGGGTGAGCCGCCGCGTCGTGCCGGGCGCGCACCAGCAGTGGCAGGGCCGTCTCCAGCGGGAGGGACAGCGCCGGGGTGGTGCGCCGCCGGACTCCCGCGCCGTGCCGTCGTACGACGGTCAGCTCGGTGTCCTCGGCGGGCAGGGGCGCGCCCTCGGGGTCCCAGAAGGCGACGCGCCCGTCGCGTGGGAGGGGTGCGGGCAGGAAGACGGCCGGGAGCCGGACCGGGGGTGCCGGGTCCTGCGTCCGTTCGGCCACCGCGGCCGTGTCGCCCATACGTCTTGCCACCTCCCGCCGCCTGGTCGGATCAGTTGTCTCCGACTCTACGGGCGGGGTCTGACAATCGGCTCCGGCGGCCGGCTCAGGGCACGGTCCTGGCGACGACGTAGACCCAGGGGTAGGCCGGGTTGGAGAGGTCGACGACCACGTCGTGGGTGGGGGCCGGGTTCTTCTGCCGGTGGACGAAGCCGTACCAGGAGTCGCCGCCCGGGAACCTCCAGCCGGTGATCTTCCGGTCGCGCTCGCCGATGGTGACGGCGCCCTTCCTCAGGTCCTGCCGGGTCAGCCCGAGGCCCGTGAGATAGGCGTCCAGTCCGGCCGAGTTGGTCTCGAACTGGGTGTACAGGCGGCTGGTCTTCCAGTTGTTGGTCTCGTAGTACGCCACGTGCCAGGCCGGGTGCGGGACGGGGACCTGGTAGATGCGGCGCTGGAGCTTGGAGGGCCAGCCCTCGGTGAGGCCCGTCGCCGAGTACTTGGCCTCCTTGTCCTTGCCGCTGTCCCGGCTCTGGTTCGCCGAGATCACCAGGTAGCCGGCCGGGATGCCGATGAGCAGCACGATGATCAGCAGGGTGAGCGCCCTGCGGCGGATCATGTGGCGGCGGTCCTCGACGGGACGGTCCGGATCGCCGGGCCAGGGGCCCTGGTGGGGCAGGGAGGCCGTCACAGCGTCTCCTGGGTGCTGCGGAGCGACTGCGTGTACCGCTCGTAGCGCTCGTGGCGCTCCACTCGGCGGCGCTTGGCGCGGCGGAAGCGGCGGGCGACGAGCCGGGCGAGGTCGGCGGCGCCGACCATGCCGGCCTCGGGGCCGAGCTGGGCGCGGACGACACGGGCCTCGGGGCGGTAGCCGCGGCCGGTGAGATGCCGCTTGAAGGCGTCCCGGGCGGGGCCGATGAGCAGGTCGTCGGCGGCCGAGACGCCGCCGCCGATCACGAAGCAGGAGGGGTCGAGGGCGGCGGCGAGGTTGGCGATGCCGACGCCGAGCCACTGGCCGATGTCCTGCAGCAGTTCGATGCACATGGCGTCGCCCTCGCGGGCCAGCTCGGTGATCACCGGGCCGGTGATGTCGCCGATGTTGCCCTTGACGTGCTCGATGATCCCGTAGGCCACCGGGGAGTCGGCGGCGGCCAGTTCGCGGGCCTCGCGGACCAGGGCGTTGCCGGAGCTGTACTGCTCCCAGCAGCCGCGGTTGCCGCACGGGCAGCGGTGGCCGCCGGGGACGACCTGCATGTGGCCGAACTCGCCGGCGACGCCGTACTTGCCGCGCTTGACCTTGCCGTCCTCCAGGATCGCGCCGCCGATGCCGGTGCCCAGCGTGATCATGACGAGGTGGTCCTCGCCGCGACCGGCGCCGAAGCGCCATTCGGCCCAGGCGGCGGTGTTGGCGTCGTTGTCCACGAGGACCGGCACGGAGAGCCGGCCGGAGAGGCGGTCGCGGAGCGGCTCGTTGCGCCAGGACAGGTGGGGGGCGAACAGCACGCGGTTGCGGTCGGCGTCGACCCAGCCGGCCGCGCCGATACCGACGGCGTGCACGTCGTGCCGGTCGGAGAGGTCCAGGACCAGCTCGGCGATGGTGTCCTCGACGACCTTGGGGCTCTTGGACTTGTCCGGGGTCTCCGTGCGGACCTTCTCCAAGATGTTGCCGTCGGCGTCCACGACGCCCGCCATGACCTTCGTACCGCCGATGTCGATGCCGACCGTCGGGACGCGGGGTGCCGTCAGGTGCGAGCGGCGCTCCCGGGTGCCGGCCGTGCGGAGCGCGGTGGCACGGCGGGAGCCGATGGGGGCGGTGAAGTCGCGGTAGGTGCTCATCGCGCCCGATTCTGCCTCACGGGACGGCGCTGTGCGGAGCGCAGGGGTGGGGCGGACCGCTGCCGGGGGCGGGCCGGTGGGGGCTCGCCGGGCCCGCGCGGCGGAGCCGCGATCGGTACGGCCCGCGCCCCTCAGGTGCGCACGAGCAACTGGAATTCGAAGGAGTACCGCGACGGCCGGTAGGTGTGGGTGCCGTACTCGACCGCCCGGCCGGTGTCGTCGAACGTGACGCGTTGCATGGTGAGCAGCGGCGCGCCCGGTTCCTCGGCCAGCCGCTCGGCCTCCTCCTGGGTGGCCGCCCGCGCGCCGATCGTCTGGCGGGCGCTGTGCAGGGTGATGCCGGCCGCCCGCATCAGGCGGTACAGGCCGGTGGTCTCCAGCTGGCGGGTGTCGAGGTCGATCAGGCCGGGGGGCAGGAAGTTGCACAGGTGGGCCATGGGCTCGCCGTGGGCGAGGCGGAGGCGCTCCACGCGGTGGACGTCGCTGTCCTCGGCGACACCGAGGGCGGCGGCGACCTCGGCGGAGGCGGGGACGACCGTGTTGACGAGGACCTCGGTGGCGGGGCGCTGCCCCGCGGCCTCCAGGTCGTCGTAGAGGCTGCTGAGCTCCAGGGGGCGTTTGACCTGGCTGTGCACGACCTGGGTGCCCACGCCGCGGCGGCGCACGAGGAGGCCCTTGTCGACGAGCGACTGGATGGCCTGGCGGACGGTCGGCCGGGACAGGCCGAGCCGGGCGGCGAGCTCGATCTCGTTGCCCAGCAGGCTGCCGGGGGTCAGCGTGCCGTGCTCGATCGCGGCCTCCAGCTGCTGGGACAGCTGGAAGTACAGGGGCACGGGAGAGCTGCGGTCCACGCTGAGCTCGAGCCGCACGGTCGGGTCCACTTCTGGTTTGGGCACGGGCCGAGCGTAGCCCCGCGCGTTGTTGACGGGAAGTCGCGTAGTCACATTGTCCGGACATACGGATTGACAGCGACGGCCCGGGCACGCACTTTGTTTCCATGCGCATCGGCGTCATCGGTACGGGCCGCATCGGCACCCTCCACGCGAACACGCTCAGCCGGCATCGCGAGGTGGGCTCGCTGATCCTGACGGACGCGGACGCCTCACGGGCCCAGGACCTGGCGCACAGGCTGGGCGAGACGGCGGCGCCGGGGGTGGAGGAGATCTTCCGCTGGGGGGTCGACGCGGTGGTGATCACGACGGCGACGTCGGCCCACGCCGAACTGATCGGTCGGGCGGCGCGCTCGGGCCTGCCGGTGTTCTGCGAGAAGCCGATCGCGCTGGACCTGCCCGGCACACTGACCGCGATCGCCGAGGTGGAGACGGCCGGGACGGTGCTGCAGATGGGCTTCCAGCGGCGCTTCGACGCGGGCTACGCGGGTGCGCGCGAGGCCGTGCGGTCGGGCCGGCTGGGGCGGCTGCACACCGTGCGGGCCCTGACCAGCGACCAGAGCCCGCCGCCCGCCGCGTGGCTGCCGCTGTCGGGCGGGCTGTACCGGGACACGCTGATCCACGACTTCGACGCGCTGCGCTGGGTGACGGGCCGGGAGGTGACGGACGTGTACGCGACCGGGTCCGACGCCGGGCCGGCGATGTTCCGCGAGGCCGGCGACGTCGACACCGGCGCCGCGCTCCTCACCCTCGACGACGGCACGCTCGCCACGGTCACCGGCGCCCGGACGAACGGGGCGGGTTACGACGTGCGCATGGAGCTCGCCGGGGAGCGGGACCAGATCGCGGTCGGGCTGGACGACCGGACGCCGATCGCCTCCACCGAGCCGACGGGACCGCCGGCCGCGGACAAGCCCTGGACGGGCTTCCTGGAGCGCTTCGGCCCGGCGTACGAGGCGGAGCTGAACGCGTTCGTCGAGGTCGTGCGGGGCGGGCGGGCCAATCCCTGCGACGGGCGGGAGGCCCTGCAGGCGCTGCGGATCGCGGAGGCGTGCGAGCTGTCCCGCCGGGAGCGCAGGCCGGTGCGGCTCGTGGAGATCGCCGGCGGGGACGCGCCCGCGACCGGCTGAGCCTCCCCCGTACCCCGGTCACCGCTCCTCCGGTTCCTCCTCCAGCAGGCCCGCGTCGTGGGCGAGGAGCGCGATCTGCACCCTGTTGTTGAGGTCCAGCTTGGCCAGGACGCGTGAGACGTGGGTCTTGACGGTGGCGACGCCCATGAAGAGGCCGGTGGCGATCTCGGCGTTGGACAGGCCCCGGCCGACCGCGACCGCCACCTCGCGCTCACGGTCGTTGAGGGCGGCCATGCGCGCACGCGCACGCCTGCGGCGCGTGTCGGCGGCGCCGCCGGCCGCGCGCCGCATCAGCTGCCGGGTGACGGCGGGCGACAGCACCGGGTCGCCGGCCGCGACCCGGCGCACCGCCGTGAGGATCTCGGCGGGCGGGGTGTCCTTGAGGACGAATCCGGCCGCTCCCGCGCGCAGCGCCCGCAGCACCTGCTCGTCGGCGTGGAAGGTGGTCAGGACGATGACCTGCGGGGCCTTCGCGCGGGTGCGCAGCCGCTCCGTGGCCGTGAGGCCGTCCACCGCCGGCATCCGCAGGTCCATCAGCACGGCGTCCGGGCGGGTGCGGTCGACGAGCGCCTCCACCTCGGCGCCGTCGGCTGCCTCGCCGACGACCTCGATGTCGTCGGCGCCGACCATCATGAAGGACAGCCCGGCCCGCACCATCAGCACCACGAACACCGTGCTCGCCAGGTAGGGCAGCTCCGGGTCGGGGCGCAGCCAGAAGTAGAGGGGGGCGATGGCCAGGTTGATGCCGCCCACCCAGGCCACGTACCGGAAGGGGCGGTGCACGACGAGGCTGAGCAGGGCGATCAGGCCGGCGCCGCCCGAGGTGTCCGAGACGAGGCTGACGGCCGTCATCGCCACGGCCAGCCCCAGCGGCCGGCTGCGCCGCAGCCAGACCGCCGCGCAGGCCAGTGCGCCGACCGCCTGGTCGACGACGGCCAGTCCGGGCGGCACGTGGGGGTTGTCGACGAGCGCGTGGGCGGCGGGCAGACCCAGCGTCGCGGCGAGCAGGAAGCAGCAGAGGTCGACGGCCCAGTCGCGGGCGGTGCGCCGGGGGCGGTGCGCGGCCGGGCTGGCGTCGGGGTCCAGCTCGTGGAGCAGAGCGGACGGGATGAACCATCGGGGACCCGTGAAGGGCGCGGGTGTCTCCTGCGCCGGCACCGCGGGGGCCTGCCCCGCCCTCCGACCACTCACGGTCGGCACATCTACGCAGCGGCGGCCCGGTTCGGCCTCCGCGGGGCGGGTTCGTCGGCCTTAAGCAGCGTCATCGAAGACTTTCGACGCGGACGGGCTGTCCGTGCCGTGCGCCGCCTTACCCGCTGTCCGTGCCGGGCGCCGTCCGGCTGTCCGTGCCCGGCGTCGTACCGACCGGCCCGGGCCGCAGACCGGAGGTCCGCCCGCCCGCCTCAGCATGCGGGCGGACCTCCGGCCGGGGGCGTCGAGGACCCCGGGTGGTCAGCAGCCGTAGTCGACCAGGTCGAACGAGTCGTAGTGGTCGGCGGTGTAGTAGTCCTCCTGGCTCCTCTCGCCGGTGACGATGCGCCGGGCACCGCGGTCGGGCGAGCCGGGGGTGATGACCGTGTACTCGTGGTAGTAGCCGGACGACCGGCTGGGCAGGATGCCTTCCCGGTTCCGGAAGACGGTGCCGTCCCGCTCGAACGGGTAGGGGCCGCCCTGCTCGATCAGGTCGAGCGTGTCGTGGGCCTGGGACGGCAGGGCGCTGTAGCAGATGTCACCGACGGCGGTGGGGGCCGCGTCGGCCGTGGTGGCGGAGACGGTGCCGCCGACGAGGAGAGCGGACAGGAGGGCGGCTGCTGCGCCGAGCCGCGAGGCGCGTGGGGGGAAACTCATGTCGCTCATGATGACGCGCGTAGAAGGTGGCATGTCAATGACAAGCCCGGAGAATTTCCCGTGAAGACCCTCGTGTCAACGAGGAATCAACCTGACCGCGCCTCCTCCGGCATTCCGTACTCGCCGTACTCGGGGCGCCCCTTCGGGTGGTACGTCTGGATCGAGACGCCCGTGCCGGTGACGCTCCCCCCGGCGTGCTCGAACGCGGTCGGCACGGAGCCCTCCGGGAACAGCCGGAACCCGGAGCCCAGCACGACCGGGAAGGTGAGCAGGTGGAGGGTGTCGACGAGGTCGAGCGCCAGCAGGGACCGTACGAGGGCGCCGCTGCCGTGCACCTGGATCTCGCCGGTGGTCCGGTCCTTCAGGCCGGCGACCTCCTCGGCGAGGTCACCGGAGAGCACGGTGGTGCCCGCCCAGCCGGGGGCCTTCAGCGTCGAGGAAGGCACGTACTTCGGCAGGGAGTTGAGCTTGGAGGCGACCGGGTCGGCGGGGTCGGTCACCTTCGGCCAGTACGGGGCGAAGATGTCGTACGTCCGGCGGCCGAGCAGGAAGGCGCCCGGGCGGGCGAAGACCTCGGTGATGAACCGGCCGAAGTCCTCGTCGGCGTACGGGAAGCTCCAGCCGCCGTGCGGGAACCCGCCCCGGGTGTCCTCCTGGGGTCCGCCGGGGGCCTGGTAGACGCCGTCGAGCGTGATGAAGAGGGTGGAGACGAGCGTGCCCATGGCGGGTGCCTTCCTTCCGACGGGTCGTCCTCGGTGGCCGTCAGGTTGCCACCGCTGGTCCTCGGTTGTCATGAGGGCAGACCCCGCCGACCCCCGCAGCTCATCGCCGGGCCGGCCGCGACCTGGATGTCCGTCGGCCGCCAGCGCCGGGGCCGGGCGGACGCTGGGATGGACGCATGACTTCTCAGGGAACTCTGCACGGCAAGGTGGCTCTCGTGACCGGCGGGAGCCGTGGCATCGGTGCGGCGACGGCCCTGCGCCTGGCCCGGGAGGGCGCGGACGTGGCCGTGGGTCACGTGAAGGGCACGGAGGCGGCGGAGGACGTCGTACGGGCGGTGCGGGCGCTGGGGCGCTGGGCGGTGGCCCTGCGCGCGGACGCGGCGCACCCCGCGGAGGCGGCCGGTCTGGCGGACGCGGCCGCCGATGCGCCGGGCGGACTCGACGTCCTGGTGAACAACGCGGGCGTGGGGCTGCTCGCGCCGCTGCACACCCTGTCGCTCGCGGACGTGAACCGCGTCCTCGACGCCAACGTGCGGGGCGTCTTCCTGACGTCCCAGGCCGCCGCCGCACGGATGACGGAGGGCGGGCGGATCGTCACGGTCGGTAGTTGCCTGACCCGGCGGGTGCCGGACCCCGGCCGGACGCTGTACGCGATGAGCAAGGCCGCGCTGATCGGCCTGACGAAGGCGCTGGCCAGGGAGCTGGGCGGGCGCGGCATCACCGCGAACCTCGTGCATCCCGGCCCGATCGACACCGACATGAACCCGGCGGACGGGCCGCACGCGCCCGGCCAGGCGGCGATGACCGCTCTGGGCCGGTTCGGACCGGGGACGAGGTGGCGTCGACGGTGGCGTACCTGGCGGGGGCGACGTACGTGACGGGGCGGAGTTCGCCGTGGACGGGGGGTTCGGCGGCATGAGGTGAGGCACGGACGCGTCGACACCGGCGCACAGCGCGGCCACGACGACGCGCCGGGGACGGCGGGCGCGCGGCTCGGGGGCGATCCCCTGCCGCGATGAGCGTCCCCGGCCCGACGGCACCCCGGTGCCGCCGGGCCGGCGTGCTCCGGGCACCGGGCCCGACCTGGCTCAGCCGCCCAGTTCCTGGTGCCGTGCCTCCAGGTGGGCCGTGCCCTCCTGGGTCAGGGAGCCGAACAGGCGCAGGCGGGAGATGCCGCCGTCGGGGAAGATGTCCACGCGCGCGTACGTGCCGACGGCCGGGGACGGCAGGACGAAACGGTGGGTGGTGTCGGGCTGGAGGCGGGTCCGGGGCAGGATCTCCCGCCAGTCGCCGTCCTCGCCGTCCTGGACGGAGACCGACGCCCACCCGGCGCTGTTGCCCTTGAGGTACGCGGTGTCGATCTCCAGGGCGCGGATCTGCGCCTGGGCGGCCAGCCGGTAGCGGATCCAGTCATGGCCCTGGTCGCGGCGGCGGCGCGTCTCCCAGCCGTCGTCCATCTTGCGGGAGCGGCCCGGCTGGATGGTGTTGTCGGCGGGCGAGTAGAAGCGGTCCGAGGCGTCCTCGACGCGGCCGCCGTTCTCCAGCGCGACCACGTCGAAGGTGCCCAGCGCGGCCAGCCACCCCGGGTCCGGGACGACCTCGCCGTACACGCGGAGCCGGGCGATGCCGCCGTCGGGGTGCTGGTTGACCCGCAGGTGGGTGAAGCGCTGCTCGGCCGCCACGGGGAAGCCGTTGGCCGCGTGGCCGCCGACCGGGGTGCGCGGCACGAGGGTCGTCCACGTGACGTCGTCCCCGAGGAGTTCCTCCGGCGAGGGGGAGCCCTCGACGCGGGTGCCCTCGACGGACACGGCCTGCGGGTAGTTGCCGCGGAAGTGCGCGGTGTCGACGACGACGCCGCGGATCACGCCCGGGGCGCCGAGGCGGATCAGCGCCCAGTCGTGGTCCTCGGCGCCCGGCCAGGGGTGGTCGGCGGAGGCGCCCCGGCGGCGGCGCGTCTCCCAGCCGTCCATGATCTTGCCCTTGTGCCCGAAGTGCTCCGGGTCGAACTCGGCGCGCTCGGGCACCAGCAGGTTCTCGCGCTGGGCGAAGAACTCGTCGTTGGCGGCGAGGACACCGGCACCCAGGCGCCGGTCGGCGAGATCGGCGTACCGGGTGAAGGGGAAGTCGGCGGTGCGGTAGTCCGCGTACGGGTCGCCGCCTCCGTAGGGGTTCGCGTCGCCGGTGAAGCTGGGAATCGCCGTCACGGTGATCAGATCTGCCTTTCGCGGTCGGGGAACGGGCTCAGTGGGCGCGGGTGAGGAGTCGCCCCTTCGGTGCGGTGAACTCGCCGTCCGCGACGATGCGCTGCCCGCGCAGCCAGGTGGACTTCACGACGCCGTGCAGGGTCCGGCCCGCGTACGCGGTGACGCGGTTGCGGTGCTGGAGGACGGCCGGGTCGACGGTGAAGGTCTCGTCGGGGGCGAGGACGGCGAAGTCGGCGTCACGGCCGGCCGCGATGGCGCCCTTGCGGCCGTCGAGCCCGACGAGTTCGGAGGTCCCGGTGGACATCCAGCGCACCACGTCCTCCAGGCCGTGGCCGCGTTTGCGGGCCTCGGTCCACACCGCGGCGAGGCTCAGCTGGAGGCCGGAGATGCCGCCCCAGGCGGTGGCGAAGTCGCCGGTCTTGAGGTCGGCGGTGGACGGGGAGTGGTCGGTGACGACGCAGTCGACGGTGCCGTCGGCGAGCGCCTGCCAGAGCAGGTCCTGGTTGGCGGCCTCGCGGATGGGCGGGCAGCACTTGAACTCGCTCGCGCCGTCGGGGACTTCCTCTGCGGTGAGGGTCAGGTAGTGGGGGCAGGTCTCGACGGTGACGCGGACGCCCTCCGCCCTCGCCTCGGCGATCATCGGCAGGGCGTCGCCGGAGGACAGGTGCAGCACGTGCACGCGCGCGTCGAGGGCCTTGGCCTCGCGGAGGAGGCGGGCGATGGCGGTGTCCTCGGCGCCGCGGGGGCGCGAGGCGAGGAAGTCGGCGTACTTCGGGCCGGGCCGCTGCGGGGCGGTGGCCAGCAGGTGCGGGTCCTCGGCGTGCACGATGAGCAGGCCGTCGAAGGCGGCGATCTCGGCCATGGCGCGGGTGAGCGCGTCCTGGTCCAGGTGCGGGAACTCCTCGACGCCGGACGGCGACAGGAACGCCTTGAAGCCGAAGACCCCGGCCTCGTGCAGCGGGCGCAGGTCCTTGGTGTTGTCGGGCAGGGCGCCGCCCCAGAAGCCGACGTCGATGTGCGCCTTGTCGGCGGCGACCCGCTGCTTGGTGCGCAGGTGGGGGACCGTCGTGGTCGGTGGCAGGGAGTTGAGGGGCATGTCGACGAGGGTCGTGATGCCGCCGGCCGCCGCGGCGCGGGTGGCGGTCCAGAAGCCCTCCCACTCGGTGCGGCCGGGGTCGTTGACGTGGACGTGGGTGTCGACCAGGCCGGGCAGCAGGACATGGTCGCCCAGGTCCTCCAGGCGCGCGCCCTCCGGGACGGGGGCGTCGTGCGGGAGGACGGCCGTGATCGTGCCGCCGGTGACGGCGACCGACGCGGCGCGCGTCCCCTCGGGAGTGATGACACGCGTCGAGCGAAGCACCAGTTCAGCGTCGGACACCGGAACCCCCTACTTCTCACTTCCGCGAAACGGAATTCAACTTTCTGTTGAAGGAGTCTTCACTCCCCCTCCGCCCCCGTCAAGGGCACACTGGGCCCGGCGTTCCCGCCACGCCCCACCTCTGGACGTTTCCATGAAGCGGAATTAGACTTCCAGCAAGCAGAACGTAGCTACGTACAAGCGGGGAGTCAACCGACTGCCGGGTACGCTTCAGCTCTTCCGCCAGCCCCGAAAGGAACGCGCCGTGCCGTCGTCCCGCGCCAGCACCACCGACTCCGCCCGGTCTTCCGCCAACGGCGGCGTCCAGTCCCTGGAGCGCGCCTTCGACCTGCTCGAACGGATGGCGGACGCGGGCGGCGAGGTCGGGCTGAGCGAGCTGTCCGCGAGCAGCGGGCTGCCCCTGCCGACCATCCACCGCCTGATGCGCACCCTGGTGGCCTGCGGATACGTACGCCAGCAGCCCAACCGTCGGTACGCGCTCGGCCCGCGCCTGATCCGCCTCGGCGAGTCGGCCTCCCGGCTGCTCGGCACCTGGGCGCGGCCGTACCTGGCGCGGCTCGTGGAGGAGACGGGCGAGACGGCGAACATGGCCCTGCTGGACGGGGACGAGATCGTCTACGTGGCACAGGTGCCGTCGAAGCACTCGATGCGGATGTTCACGGAGGTCGGCCGGCGCGTGCTGCCGCACTCCACGGGCGTGGGCAAGGCCCTGCTCGCCTCCTTCCCGCCGGAGGAGGTGCGCGCGCTGCTGGCCCGGACGGGCATGCCCGCCGCGACGGAGAAGACGATCACGACGGCCGACGGCTTCCTCGCGGCACTGGAGGACGTCCGCCGCCTGGGGTACGCGGTCGACGACAACGAGCAGGAGATCGGGGTCCGTTGCCTCGCGGTGCCGGTGCCCGACTCCCCCACCGCCGCGGCCATCTCCATCTCCGGTCCCGCGGGCCGGGTCACGGAGGCGGCGACGGAGAAGATCGTGCCGGTCCTCCAGCAGGTGGCCGCCGAACTGTCCGGGGCGCTGGCCAGCCAGAGCCCCGCCTAGCGGCCCCGCGGCAGGCGGCCCGGGCTCAGCGCCCGACGCCCGGTCCGGCAAGCGGGCCGGGCCCGCTGTCCGCCGACCGGTACCCGGCCCCCGGCCCGTCTCCAGGACCGGCTCCCTGAAGGCGGGCGCTCACGGCCCGCCGAGGAGCACGGCCCGCTCCTTCAGCCCCGCCCCCGCACCGGCCCGCCGAAGAGGTCCACCGCCCGGCGCACCTCCGCCAGCCCGGGCGACAGCGCGCTCACCGAGCCGATCGCACCGGCGATCAGCAGCAACGAACGGCGGAGCCGGGAGATGTCGGGGCTGCCGCCGGCGGCCATGGCGTCCAGGGCGGCGAGTTCCTCCTCGGCGATGCTCCGGTCGGTGAACTCGGCCGGATGGGCGGCGAGTCGACGGCGCAGCAGGGCCACGGCGGAGCGCAGCCGCGCCACCCGCGGATCCTCGTCGCTGCCGGTCGCAGACACCTGCCGCTTCTGCTCCACGCTCCGCAACACAGTCCTCCCCCTCGCACCTCGTCGTACGCGTGCCCCTCCGACGCGAACTCCCCCACACCGGACGCCCGGTCGGCCGGTGCGGGCGACAGTAAACGACACGGGCCGCCGGGCGCCAGTCCGTTGCGTCACCGACATGTTCCGCTGCGTGACCGCCTGGCCTGAACCGCTCGCCGGGCCGGGACACCGCACTGCGGGGCCACACTGCGGTATGCAGGGTTCATGACGACCAGAAAGACGACGAGCGAGGCCCACGAGGTCGCGGGGCTGCTGCTGGCCGCGGGCGGGGGGCGGCGGCTGGGCGGCCGGCCCAAGGCCCTGCTCACCCACCGGGGCCGGCCCCTCGTGGAGCACGCGGTGCGGGTGCTGCGCGAGGGCGGCTGCGCCCGGATCCACGTGGTCCTGGGGGCACGGTCCGAAGAGGTACGCGCCCGCGCCTCACTCCCGGACTGCGTGCTCGTCGACAACCCCGGCTGGGAGCGGGGCATGGGCACGTCCCTGCGGACGGGGCTTGATTCGCTCGCCGGCACGGGCGCCCGTGCCGCCCTGGTCTCGCTCGTCGACCAGCCCGGCATCGGCCCGGAGGCGGTGGCCCGGGTCCTCGGGGCCTACGAGAACGAGGAGTCCCTCGCGTCGGCCGCCTACGGCGGGGTGCGCGGCCACCCGGTGCTGTTCGGAGCCGCCCACTGGGCCGGCATCGCCGCGACTGCGACCGGGGACCGGGGGGCACGCGCCTATCTGGAGGAGCACGCGCCGCTGCTCTCGCTCGTCGAGTGCGGCGACGTGGCCCGGCCCTTCGACATCGACACCGAGGCGGACCTGTCCCACCTCGAGTGAACGCCGTGGCACCCGGCGCCACCTTGCCTCGACCCGGAGAATCGCGACATCAACAAACGATTGAACTTCCACCATGAGGAAACTAGTATCCACTGATCAGAAGCGCCCCCTGTTCCGCGGGCGCCGCACGCCGTGTCCGGGAAGACTGGCACCCGGTGCCATGCACGCCGGTTCGTCTTCACAGCTCGCTGAAGGAAGTGACCGTTCATGTCCGCTCCAGCGCCGTCCCCGCTGGCCATCGTCGACGCCGAGCCCCTGCCCCGGCAGGAGGAGGTCCTCACCGAAGCGGCACTCGCCTTCGTGGCCGAGCTGCACCGGCGGTTCACCCCCCGCCGTGACGAACTCCTCGCCCGCCGCGCCGAGCGCCGCGCCGAGATCGCCCGCACCTGCACCCTCGACTTCCTCCCGGAGACCGCCGCGATCCGCGCCGACGACTCCTGGAAGGTCGCCCCGGCTCCGGACGCCCTGAACGACCGCCGGGTCGAGATCACCGGTCCGACCGACCGCAAGATGACGATCAACGCGCTCAACTCGGGCGCCCGGGTGTGGCTCGCGGACTTCGAGGACGCCTCCGCACCCACCTGGGAGAACGTGGTCCTCGGCCAGCTCAACCTGATCGACGCCTACACCCGGTCCATCGACTTCACGGACCCGTCCTCCGGCAAGTCCTACGCCCTGAAGGCGGACGAGGAGCTCGCCACGGTCGTCATGCGCCCGCGCGGCTGGCACCTGAACGAGCGTCACCTCGTCGACGCGGACGGCGCCCGGGTGCCCGGCGCGCTCGTCGACTTCGGCCTGTACTTCTTCCACAACGCCCAGCGCCTGCTGGACCTGGGCAAGGGCCCGTACTTCTACCTGCCCAAGACCGAGTCGCACCTGGAGGCCCGCCTCTGGAACGAGGTGTTCGTCTTCGCGCAGGAGTACTGCGGCATCCCGCAGGGCACCGTCCGCGCCACCGTCCTCATCGAGACGATCACGGCCGCCTACGAGATGGACGAGATCCTCTACGAGCTGCGCGACCACGCCTCCGGGCTGAACGCGGGCCGCTGGGACTACCTGTTCTCCATCGTCAAGAACTTCCGCGACGGCGGCGCGAAGTTCGTGCTGCCGGACCGCAACGCCGTGACGATGACGGCGCCGTTCATGCGCGCCTATACCGAA
This sequence comes from Streptomyces sp. NPDC058741, assembly GCF_042746715.1. Taxonomy (NCBI): domain Bacteria; kingdom Bacillati; phylum Actinomycetota; class Actinomycetes; order Kitasatosporales; family Streptomycetaceae; genus Streptomyces; species Streptomyces sp. NPDC058741. The sequence continues at coordinate 144,924 of NZ_JBHYQH010000009.1, forward strand.
CTCCTCGTCCGCACCTGCCACAAGCGCCGCGCGCACGCCATCGGCGGCATGGCGGCCTTCATCCCGTCCCGCCGGGACGCCGAGGTCAACACGGTCGCCTTCGAGAAGGTCCGCGCCGACAAGGACCGCGAGGCCAACGACGGCTTCGACGGTTCCTGGGTCGCCCACCCCGACCTGGTGCCGATCGCCATGGAGTCCTTCGACAAGGTCCTCGGCGACAAGCCGAACCAGAAGGACCGGCTGCGCGAGGACGTCGACGTCAAGGCAGCCGACCTCATCGCCGTCGACTCGCTCGACGCCAAGCCGACGTACGCGGGCCTGGTCAACGCCGTCCAGGTCGGCATCCGTTACATCGAGGCCTGGCTGCGCGGCCTGGGCGCCGTCGCCATCTTCAACCTGATGGAGGACGCCGCCACCGCCGAGATCTCCCGCTCCCAGATCTGGCAGTGGATCAACGCGGGCGTCGTCCTCGACAACGGCGAGCGCGTCACCGCCGAGCTGGCCCGCCGGGTCGCCGCCGAGGAACTCGCGAACATCCGCGCCGAGATCGGCGACGACGCCTTCGCGGCGGGCCACTGGCAGCAGGCGCACGACCTGCTGCTGAAGGTCTCCCTCGACGAGGACTACGCCGACTTCCTGACGCTGCCGGCGTACGAGCAGCTCAAGGGCTGACGGCCCGACGCGGCGGGCAGGCCGCTACCGCTCCGAGCGGCCCAGGGTCTTCCCCGGGGCCACTCGGCCGCGTACGGCCTTCATGGCCGTCGGATCGGGGAAGCCCTGCTCGCGCCGGTCCCAGACGACCTCGTCGCCGACACGGACGACGAACACGCCGCCGGTGTCCGGCTTCAGGGCCGGCTCCGTCAGCTCGGCCTCGAAGGTCGTGAGCGGCTCCCGCGCCGGCCAGGCAGCGCGGGGCAGCCAGCGGCATCGGCGTGCAGTACCCGATCTCGACGCGGCCACTCACCCGAGGTGCACCGACCAGTCCTGCTCGGCCGCGGGCTCGCCGTGCAGGTCGGGGACCTGCCGGAGCCACGCGGGGCGTCCCTGCTGGTTCCTCGCCGTGCGCAGGGCGTCCTCGGCCGCGAGCTCCTCCCTGCTGGGGAAGCCGGTGGGCAGCCAGGACGCGGAGGCCCGCACGCGCGCGTCGAGGTACGTCACGTACGCCTCCCGTGCCTCCCGCGGGCCGGCGAAGGCCGGGTCGTCCGCCAGCCAGGCGTCCGGGACCTCGGCGAGGATCGCGCGCAGCAGTTCCTCGGTCACCCTGGGCGCGAACTCCGCGTCGGCCGACCGCACGTCGGGCGCGTGGTGGCCGAGGGCGTGGTGCCGCAGGTCGTACGCCTTGGCGGGGTCGCTGCCGTCCCAGCGGTGGTGGAAGACGAGGGCGGCGCCGTGGTCGATCAGCCACAGGTGCGGGCGGGCGACGCCCAGCGTGGGCCAGACCATCAGGTTGGAGCTGTGGACGGTGCGGTCGACGTTCACTGTGAGGGCGTCGAGCCAGACGATCCGGCCGGCCTCCAGCGGATCGACGGGGAAGACCCGGGCGATCTCCGGGGTGAGGTCCCGGGCGCCCGGCAGGAAGTCCATGCCGAGGTTGACGCCCGCGCTGGCCGCATGCAGGCCCCGTACCTCCTGGTGCGGCTCGTGCTCCGCGATCGCCGGGTCGAAGTGCACCAGCACCAGCTCGGGGAAGCGCAGTCCGAGGGCTCGGGCCAGTTCGCCCACGATCACCTCGGCGACGAGTGCCTTGCGGCCCTGCGCGGACCCGGTGAACTTCACCACGTACGTGCCGAGGTCGTCGGCCTCGACGACGCCGGGGACGGAGCCGCCCGAACGCAGCGGCTCGACGTAGCGGGTCGCGGTGACCTCTCTCAGCATGTCCCAGGGCCCCGCAAACCGTGTACCCGGCCTCTCACCGCCGACTCCAGTGCATACTGCCCGAGCATACAAACCAGGACGGCCCGGCGCGGGCGGCGACCGCCCGAGCGCTCCCGGCCCGCCCTCGTCATCGGCCCGGCCGCCTCGCGCGGCGCCGCGCGAGGGGAGGGAGGACGTACAGCCCGAGGATCTCCGGCAGGGGCGCCACACCGGGGCCTCCCGCCCGGACCCAGGAGACGACGTCCTCGGTCGCGTCCCGGTCGTTGACCAGCCCGAGCCAGACCGGCCGGGCACCGGCGGCCCGGCCCGCCGCCGACGGCTGGACGACGATGACGTTCGCCTGGTCGCAGACGTCCAGGCAGCCGGAGATCCGCACCGGCGCCGCGGTGCGCAGCCGTTCGGCCTGGGCGGCGTGGTCGACGCCGGTGACCTTGGGGCTGCCGCAGCAGCAGTCCCGGCAGACGACGACACGGCACGGAAGCGCTCCGGACGGTGTTGCGGACATGGCCGCACCTTCCCTCTCCCCGGGGAGATCCGCCCCGGTGGTTCGTCGAGGAGGCGACCGCGTGAGTCTCCTGGCTCTCGGGTCGACACCGCTCCCGGCCTTCCCACCCGGGCGCGGGCAGTGGCCTGTTCGGGACCGGCTCGCCGATCACAGTGGCGGGACCGCGCCGGGTTCACACCGGCTTCCTCGTTCCGCCGTCGCCTTGTTCGGCGAGCATCATTCCATGAGTGGATTCGGCAGCGGCAGATAGCGGGCGTCGGCGCCGTCCGCGCCCGTCCAGCGCAGCAGCAGGTTCGTCTTGGCGGGCAGGGTGGGTGAGGCGAGCAGCGCGCCGATCTCCGGGAGGTCGTGGCGGGCGAGTGCGCGCCGGACGGCGGGCCAGGGGTCGAACCCGGCGTGCCGTTCGGCGAGGGTGCCGGCGATCTCGGTGAGGTGGTTGACGACCAGGCAGTACACCAGCCGCTCCCAGCCGGCCGCCCGCGTGACGTCCGGCAGCAGTTTCACGCCCTCGGCGTCCCGGTACAGCACCTGCACGGGCATGCCGCCGGCGTCCACGGCGACCAGGGTGTTCTGCAGATGGGCCTCGATGACGACGCCCTGCCCGAAGGCCCTCAGCGCCGGGGGCACCGCCCGGGCGAGGTAGGCCCGCCACCAGGCGTCCGGGTCCCTGACGCGGTCGAGCGGGTTGCCGTCGAAGCCCTCGACGAGGCCGGCGGCCAGCAACGGGGTCGCGCCGGGCAGCAGGACGCCTCCGAAGCCGTCGCGGACGAGGACGGCCAGGGCCTCGAAGGCGAAACCGGCGGTGCGGTAGCCGCGGTCGCTCAGCCAGGCCGGGGGTCCGTCGAACGTCCCGAGCGCGGCGCGCACGGCGGCGTCCGTCCGGCGCAGGGAGAGCAGGTCGCGGCGCCACAGCCGGCGGATGTCGTTGGTGATGCGCACGTCCAGGCTGAACTTGAGGAAGAGGTCCCGCTCGGGCGTGTGGAGCGTACGGATCGCCGCCGTCGGCCAGGTGTCGAAGGCAGTGGTGCCGAGCCGGACGAGCCGGCCGTCCGCGAAGGCGGCCTCCAGCTCCCCCGCGGCCAGTTCCAGTTGCCAGGGGTGGGCCGGCAGCAGCCGGTAGCCGGCCGGGGCCGTGCCGAGGGCGTCGAGCGCGGAGGTGTCGCCCTCCTCGACGACGGTGTCCTCGCGCAGCCCGAGCAGGGTCAGCGGGAAGCGGGCGTGGGCCTCGGGCGCGTAGGGCAGCCAGTCCGCCGCGGGGCCGCTGCCGCGGGCCTTGGGGGCCGGGTGGTGGGGGTGGCCGGTGAGCAGGCACTGCTCGGAGCGCAGGTAGAGGTCGTCGGGCGGGGTGGCACGGTGGGCGAGCAGCGCGGCGACGGCCTCCCTGCTGTCGATCATCTCGGCGGGCAGTTCGTGGTTGGACAGCCCGGTGTGCCGGCGCAGCTCCTCGGCGACGAGTGCGACCAGTCCGGTGTGGCCGAGCCGCCGCCAGCCGCCCGGCACCCGGACCTCCGGGTCGGCGGGCCGCCGGGTGCCGCGGACGCGGAGCAGGCGGTCCGTGCCGGGCAGGTGGTGCACCCGGTGCTCGCCCGCCTGCCGTACCGGCCGGGCGACCTCCCGCAGCAGGCAGTTCAGCAGCGGCACGGCGGCGTAGGCGTCGGCTGCGGCCGGGGGGTCGCCGGGGGCGCGGTCGCCCTGGCCGGAACCGCCCCGGTCGGAGTCGCCGTCGGCGGTCGGGGGCATACGGTCCACGCGATCCACTCGTTCCCTGTGTGTTCCGTGTCCTGGGTTCCTGGGTTCCTGGGTTCCCGTGGTCCCTGCGGCCCCTGCGGCCCCAGCGGTTCCTGCGGTTCCTGCGGTTCCTGCGGTTCCCGTTGTCCTTTCGGACTCCGGGACGTACGGGCGGAGATGATCATTATGTCGGTCGTCGTCGTCCCGCCGTGACGCCCTGTTCGTCACGCCGTGACGCCCTATCCGTACCCGAGGAGCCCGCCCGTGCACCGTCCCCCCAGCGCCGAGGCCGAGGTCGCCGACGAGCTGTCCGCCGTGCGGCCCGGCCTGCTGCCGCGGTACGAGGCCGCACTGCCCGGTGCCCGGGCGGCCGTGCTGTCCCGGCTGTGGCGCGGTCTCACCCATGATCCGCTGCCCTGGGTCACCCGCCGGGAGCGGGGCGGCGACGGCCTGACCCTGTACCTGCGGGACGGCCGCCGGCTGCACGGCCCGCGTCCGGATCCGTACGCGACGTGCGCCTACGTCACCGCCGTACGGCTCGACGGGACGGACCACGAGGATCCGGCCCGGCTCGTGGCCGAACTCGCCGTACCCCACTGCGCCTCCTTCGCCGGTGAGCTCGGGCACAGCGTGGCCTCCACGGCGCTGGCGAGGGCGGGGCAGGAGGACGTCGAGGAGGCCTGGCCGGAGAGCGACTGGGAGTGGGAGCAGCGGATCGTCGACGGGCATCCGTTCCACCCGACCTGCCGTTCCCGGCCCGGTTTCTCGGTGGCGGAGCAGCTCGCCTACGGGCCCGAGCACCGGCCGCTGGTGGAGCTGGGGCTGGTACCGGTGCGGGCGGAGGCGTGCCTGCTGACGGGTGAGTGGCCCGCCGGCCTGCGGGAGGGGCGGCACCTGGTGCTGCCGGTGCACCCCTGGCAGGCGGCGCACGTGCTCAAGCGGTCGTGCGAGGAGCGGCGTCCCGCACATCCGCTGATGTCGCTGCGGACACTCGCCCTGGCCGGCGGCGGACCGCATGTGAAGACCTCCCTCAGCACCCGGCTGACGTCCTCGGTGCGGGACATCTCGCTGCCCTCGATCGCCGCGTCCGCGGGGCTGTCGGACTTCGCCGCGATCCCCGCGGCGCGCACGGACGGGCTGCTGCGCGTCACCCGCACCCTGGGGGCGGCCGCCGGCTCCCCCGATCTCGCGGCCGTGCTGCGGGAGTCGCCGCAGGTGTACGCGGACGGCGGGGAGCGGGTCCTGCCGGTGGCGGCCCTGGCCACCACCGGGCTGCCCGGCTCCCCCGGGTGGCTGGCCGGCTTCGCGCGCCTGGCGCTGGCCGTCGGGCTGCGGCTGCTGGAGCTGGGCGTGGCCCTGGAGGCGCACGGCCAGAACCTCCTGGTCGTGCTGTCGGCGGCGGGCGAGCCGGTGCGGCTGGTCTACCGCGACCTGGCCGACATCCGCGTCAGCCCGGCCCGCCTCGCACGCCACGGCATCCCGGTCCCCGAGCTGCCCGCCCGCATGGTCACGGACGACGAACAGGCCCTGCGCCGCAAGCTGTTCGGCTCCCTGGTCGCCGGGGCCCTGGCCGGCGCGGCCGGGTCCGGGGAGGTGCTGGCGGCGGCGCTGGAGACGGCCGTACGGGACCTGCCGGACTCCCCGGACCTGACCGCGCTGCGCACCCGGCCGCTGCCCGCCAAGGCACTGACGCTGATGCGGCTCTCACCGCGGACGCCCGGGGACCAGTGGGCGCGGCTGCCCAACCCCCTTGCCTGACGCACGGGTTCACCGGCCGCCCCGGGGCGGCCCGTTTTGGAGCCGGGCGCCGGTGCTCCATAGGATCCGGCGATGATCACAAGAACACGGCTGGCGGCGGGGGTCTGTGCCCTGCTCGCCGCGTTGACGGCCGGGATCGCCTTCCCGGCCGGAGCGGCCGCCGGTGAACCCACAGGCCAGGACGCCCCCAAGGTCGATCTCGTCCTCGACGTGAGCGGCTCGATGCGGGCGCGGGACATCGACGGCCGGTCGCGGATGGCCGCCGCGAAGCAGGCGTTCAACGAGGTGCTCGACGCGACGCCCGAGGAGGTCGAGCTCGGCATCCGCACCCTGGGCGCCGACTACGCCGGGGACGACCGCAGGACGGGCTGCAAGGACACCGCGCAGCTCTACCCGGTCGGCCCGCTGGACCGCACCGAGGCCAAGACGGCCGTCGCCACGCTCACCCCGACCGGCTGGACGCCGATCGGCCCGGCCCTGCTGAAGGCGGCCGGCGACCTGGAGGGCGGCGACGGCTCCAAGCGCATCGTGCTGATCAGCGACGGCGAGGACACCTGCGCCCCGCTGGACCCGTGCGAGGTCGCGCGCGAGATCGCCGCCAAGGGCATCGGCCTGACCATCGACACGCTGGGCCTGGTCCCCACCGCCAGGCTGAGCCGGCAGCTGAGCTGCATCGCCGAGGCCACCGGCGGCACCTACACCTCGGTGGAGCACCAGGACGAACTCACCGACCGGGTGAACGAGTTGGTGGACCGGGCGGCCGATCCGGTGGTGACGCCGGTGGCGACCGAGGGGGCCGCCGCGTGCGCGCAGGCGCCCGTGCTGAAGTCCGGGCTGTACAGCGACCGGGAGGAGTTCGGGCAGCAGCGCTGGTACCGGGTGGACGTGCGGCCGGGTCAGGAGCTGCGTGCCTCGGTGAGCGTGGCGGCGGACCGGGCGGTGACCCCGGCCTACGGGGTGCTGCTGCGGGCCGTGACGCTCAAGGGCCGGGAGATCGTGCGCGGCGAGGCGGCGGGCACCGGCCGCACCGACGTGATCTCGGCGGGCCTGCGCTATCCGAAGGCCGGGGGCGACGACGAGGACGCGCCCCCCGAGGCCGTCTGCCTGGCCGTCTCGCACTCCTTCTCGGCGGCGTCCGGCGTGAAGACCACGCCCGGTCTGCCGCTGGAGCTGACGGTGGACGTCGTGGACGGCCCGGACCGGGCGCGCGACGTGGCCGCCTTCGGGCTCGGCCGCGGCTGGTGGCTGCTCGGCGTGCTGATCCTGACCGGCTTCCTCGCCGGTCTGCTCTGGGGCTGGCTGTCGCGCTGGCGGGTCGCGGTCTGGAGGACCAACTGATGCGAACGATACGTGTGGTGAGCGCCGCGCTGCTGACCCTGGGGCTCGCGGCCGGCCCGGCCGCCGCAGACGCCTCGCCGAGCCCGTCGCGGGACGGCGCCGCGGCCGCCACCCGTGCGGGCACCTCGTTCCGTACGGCGACGGAGGTCGAGCAGGGGCAGCGGGCCACCGCGAGCGGCTCGACCGGCGACTACCTGTACTGGTCGTTCCCCGCCGACACCGGCCGGCGCCCCACGGTCCGGGCGACGGTGAAGCTGCCGGAGGCGCACGCCTCCCAGACCTGGCAGGTCGACGTGTACGACGGCCTGCGCCGCCGCCAGGCCTGCCAGTACGGGGCGCAGACGCGCACGGCCGCGGCGGACGCCTCCTCGGTGGAGCTGGCCTGTGTGCTGCGCACGGTGCGCGCCTGGTCGGAGCCGTGGGCCCAGGACCCGCTGCCGGGCACGTACTACGTCCGGCTCACGGCGGTCGGCGTGCCCACCTCCGACCTCGGCCTGCCGGTCTCGACCGAGATCCGGGTGGACTCCGAGGACATCGGCGGCCCGGCGGCGGTGGACGGCTCGCTCGCGCAGCCGCTCGTCCCCGGGATCGCGACGCGTCCCGAGGAGGAGCCGGACGGGGAGCGGGAGGACGCCGCTGTGCTGGCCGCTCTGGAGCCCGAGGACGGCTGGGCGTCCGGCTGGTGGTCGGACCGCTGGGTGTGGACCGCGGCCGGCGGCGTGCTGGCCGCGCTGGCGGGGGTCGGCGGTCACGCCCTGACACGCGGGTCGGGACGCCCGGCGCGGGTGCCGCCGCAGGCCTGAGGTCCCTCCGGGAAGGCCCGCCGCGGCGGGCCTTCCCTCATGTCCCGCGCAGGGCCTTCGCGAGGGGCCCTTCACCGGACACCTCGATCCGGCCCTCCCGCACGGCACGGGTCAGGCTCAGCTCGCCCCGGCCGAGGGCCGTGCAGGTGCCGGTGTCCAGGACCAGCCGGGCGTCCGGTGCCCCCGGGGCGGGCCCGTCGCCGTAGACCGGTCCCTCCACGGCACCGGCGTACACGTGGAACTGCCCTTCTTCCAGGCGGACTTCGACGAGCCCTTCGCCGTCCAGCAGGCGCAGCAGCGGTAGCGCGAACCAGTGCGCGCGGACCGCGTCCGTGGGCCGCCGCTCCCCCAGTTCGGCCTGCCCCCACCGCCCCAGGGCCTGGAGCACCGGCAGCAACTCCCTTCCGCGCGGCGTGACTTCGTAGACGGTGGCCGCGCCGGGCGGCGGCAGTCTGCGCCGGGTGGCGAGGCCGTCCCGCTCCATGTCCTTCAGCCGCGAGGCGAGTACGTCCGTACTGACGCCGGGCAGGTCCGCGTGCAGGTCCGTGTAGCGGCGGGGACCGGCGAGCAGCTCCCGGACGATCAGCAGGGTCCAGCGGTCGCCGACGACGTCGAGCGCGCGGGCGGCGGAGCAGTACTGGTCGTAGCGTCGGCGAGGTGGCATGCGACGCAGTCTAGACAAGTTGTTGGACTTTCCAAGCGCGGACTTGGTAAAACCAAGCAACACCAGTTTCCGGAGGGGTAGCGGCGCATGGAGTTCCGGCAGTCGAGCAAGCTGAGCGAGGTCTGTTACGAGATCCGCGGCCCGGTCATCGAGCACGCCGACGCGCTGGAGGAGGCCGGTCACAGCGTGCTGCGCCTGAACACCGGCAATCCCGCGCTGTTCGGGTTCGAGGCGCCGGAGGAGATCGTCCAGGACATGATCCGGATGCTGCCCCGGGCGCACGGCTACACGGACTCGCGCGGCATCCTCTCCGCCCGCCGGGCGGTGGCCCAGCGCTACCAGACGCTGGGCCTGGAGGTGGGCGTCGACGACGTCTTCCTCGGCAACGGCGTCTCCGAGCTGGTCTCGATGGCCGTGCAGGCGCTGCTGGAGGACGGCGACGAGATCCTGATCCCCGCCCCGGACTTCCCCCTCTGGACGGCGGTGACGACCCTCGCGGGCGGCAGGGCGGTCCACTACCTCTGCGACGAGCAGGCCGACTGGTACCCGGACCTGGACGACATGGCCTCGAAGATCACCGACCGCACCAAGGCGGTCGTGATCATCAACCCGAACAACCCGACCGGCGCGGTCTACCCGAAGGAGATCGTCGAGGGCGTCCTCGACCTGGCCCGCCGGCACGGCCTGATGGTCCTCGCCGACGAGATCTACGACCAGATCCTCTACGACGACGCCGTGCACCACTCGGCCGCCGCCCTCGCGCCCGATCTGGTCGTCCTCACGTTCTGCGGCCTGTCGAAGACCTACCGCGTGGCCGGCTTCCGCTCCGGCTGGCTGGTGGTGACGGGCCCGAGGCAGCACGCGAAGGACTACCTGGAGGGCCTGACCATGCTGGCCTCCATGCGGCTGTGCGCCAACGCGCCCGCCCAGTACGCCATCCAGGCCGCGCTGGGCGGCCGGCAGTCCATCAGCGAGCTGACCGGGCCCGGCGGGCGGTTGCGGGAGCAGCGGGACGTGGCCTGGCGGAAGCTCAACGAGATCCCCGGTGTGACCTGTGTGAAACCGAAGGGCGCGCTGTACGCCTTCCCGCGCCTCGACCCCGAGGTGCACAGGATCCACGACGACGAGCGGTTCGTCCTCGACCTGCTGCTGCGCGAGAAGATCCAGGTCGTCCAGGGCACGGGCTTCAACTGGCCGAGCCCGGACCACTTCCGCATCCTCACCCTGCCGCACGCCGAGGACCTGGAGGCGGCGATCGGGCGGATCGGGCGCTTCCTGTCCGGCTACCGGCAGGAGGGGGCGGCTGTCGGTGGCGGGGCGTAGCCTTCGGGCAGGCGGGGTGGACGCGGAGGCCCCGGGCCGGGAAGGAGGGCGTGATGACCCGACCGCCGACCGCCGCGCAGCGGCGCCTCATCGACGCCGCCGACCCGGTGACCGGGCGGCTGCGGGGTACGGAGGCGCAGCTCGCGGCGCTGGTGAGGCGGGGGCTGGCCTTCCGGCACCCGAGGGCGCCGCACGACCACTTCCTGACGGCGGAGGGACACCGGGTGCGGCAGGGCGTGCCGGAGAGGCCCGAGCCCGCCGCGCAGGCCCCCGCCTCGGCGGGCGTCTTCGCGGCGCGGACCGGGGACGAGCCGGACGCGCCGCGGCCGGGGCCCGCCCGGCACCGTGAGGTGCACAGCGCCTGGCAGGGCCTGCTGGAGCTGCGCCGGATGACCAACCCGGACGGGTCGGTGCACCGGCCCTGCGGCTGGGAGCGCACGCATCTGGTGCAGGCCGCCGCGCTGGCGCTGGAGGCGGCCGGACACCGCCCCGCGGGCCCGGAGGCCGGAGGCTACCGGGTGCGGGAGACCCCGCAGCCGGAGGCCGTCGCCGTGCACGAGCCGGACGGCGAGGCGCTGCGGGCCTGCGCGGCCACCCTGGAGGGGGCGGGCTGGCAGGTGAGCGGGCACCGTGAACCACGCACCGGCACCCGCTATCTCCTGGCCTCCCCTTGCCGGGTGTGAGGGACATGCCAGGATCGGTGGGTCGTCGCGCAGTGCACGAGACACCGAAGGGGAAGCCGTGAACGAGCCGTTTTCCGTCCCTGTGACCGTCCGTGGCTACGAGACGGACGTGCAGGGGCACCTCAACCAGGCGGTCTATCTGCACTACGCGGAGCACGCCCGCTGGGCGCTCCTCCAGGCGGCCGGGATCAGCCAGGCCCGCCTCATGGCCACCGGGGTGGGTCCCGTGGCCCTGGAGACGACCGTCCGCTACCGGCGGGAGCTGCTCGCGGGCGACGAGGTCGAGGTGACGTGCGCCTTCGTCTGGGGCGGCGGCAAGACGTTCCGCATCGAGCAGACCATCCGCAAGACCGACGGCACGGTGGCCGCCGAGGTCACGGGCGTCGGCGGGATCCTCGACCTCAAGGAGCGCAGGCTGGTCGCCGACCCCTCGCGGATCTTCGAGGAACTGGCCACGGACCCGGGGCTGTTCGGGCTCTGAGGGCTGTCCGTCCCGGCCGCGGCCGGGACGGACACAGCGGTGAGCATCCGTCGGATCCCCGGTCTCAGTGTGCGGCCGGGGCCCTGCTCGCGCCCGTGATCTCCTCGCCCGCCTCCATCGGGTGGGTGACGTCCTGGGCCTCACGGTCCTTGCCCAGGTGGTTGAAGACCAGGTTCAGCAGCACCGCCGCCACGCAGCCCGTGGAGATGCCCGAGTCGAGGACGATCCGGGCCGTCTCCGGGAAGGCGTGGTAGAACTCCGGCGCCGTGATCGGGATGATGCCGACGGCCAGGGAGACGGCCACGATCAGGACGTTGTTGTCCTTGTCGAGACGGGCCCGGACCAGGGTCTGGATGCCGCTGGCGGCGACCGAGCCGAACAGGACCACGCCCGCTCCGCCGAGCACCGGGCGCGGTACGACGGCGATCAGCGAGGCGGCCATCGGGCACAGGCCCATCAGCACCAGGAACCCGCCGCCCACCGCGACGACGTACCGGCTGCGGATCCTCGTCATCGCGACCAGGCCGATGTTCTGCGCGAAGGCGCTGCACATGAAGCCGTTGAAGAGCGGGCTGATCGCGGAGCCGAGGGTGTCGGCGCGCAGGCCGGCGGCGATGGTCCTCTCGTCGGCCGGGCGCTGGACGATCTCGCCGAGGGCCAGCATGTCGGCGGTCGACTCGGTCATCGACACCACCATCACCACGCACAGCGAGATGATCGCGGCGAGCTGGAACTGCGGAGCGCCGAAGTGGAACGGGGCGGGGAAGCCGATGACGTCGGCGTCCGCGACGGGGCCGAAGTCGGTGACGCCGAGCGGGATCGCGATGAGGGTGCCGGCGACCAGGCCGAGCAGCACGGCGATCTGCTTGACGAAGCCCCGGGTGAGGCGGCGCAGCAGCAGCACGACCAGCAGGGTGACGGCCGCGAGGCCGAGGTTGGTCGCCGAGCCGTAGCCGTCGGCGGCCGGGTTCGGGCCCTGCGCCCAGCCGAAGGCGACGGGCAGCAGCGAGATGCCGATGAGGGTGATCACGGAGCCGGTGACGACCGGCGGGAAGAAGCGGATCGCCTTGCAGAAGACGGGGGCCGCCAGGAAGCCGAGGAGCCCGGCGACGACGACCGCGCCGAAGATGATCGGCAGCGCGTCGGACTTGTCGCCGGTGGAGGCGACGATCGCGGTCATCGGGGCGACACCGGCGAAGGTGACGCCGTTGACGAACGGCAGCCGGGCGCCGATCTTCCAGATGCCGAGGGTCTGCAGGATGGTGGCGAGGCCCGCGGTGAACAGGCAGGCGCCGGTGAGGAAGGTCAGGTCGGTGGCGGAGAGGCCGATGGCCGCGCCGACGATCAGGGGCGGGGCGACGACTCCGGCGTACATGGCGGCCACGTGCTGCAGGCCGGTCGTCGCCATCTTGAGCGCGGGGAGTTTTTCGTCAACGGGGTGGTCGGCCACGGCGGCGTCCCTCCGGTCGGTTGCCCGGCGGCGTCGATGCCGGCGTGGGTGTCAGGGAGGTGGTGCGGGCGGTCATGCGGGTACCTCCCTGCTCGAGCGAAGCCGGGAGCTTGGGGGAGGGACCGGACGTGCGGGCGTGACGGGGTGACCGTTCCGGGGCGCGGGCGATCGACGCGCACGCCCCGGAGACGGTCGCCGTGGACCCCGCTCGGGTCCGCGGCCACCGGCCGGGAGCCGTCCCTCCCGGCCGGAGTATCCGGGTGGTCAGGCCTCGGCGGCGATCCGCGCCAGGCGCTGTGCCTCGTCCCGCGTGGCGCGGGCGATGGCGTCCTCGTCGGCCGTGAGCAGGCGTCCGTCCTCGACGATCCGGCGGCCGTTGACGAAGGAGGCGGTGACCGGGGCCGCCGCGCCGAGGACCAGGGCGGTCACCGGGTCGGCGACGGAGGCGTGGGCGAGCGTGTCCATCCGCCACAGCACCAGGTCGGCGAGCTTGCCCGGCTCCAGGGAGCCGATCTCGGCGGCCCGGCCGAGGACTTCGGCACCGCCGTACGTGCCCAGCCGCAGGGCCTGGCGGGCGGTGAGCGCGGCCTCCTTGTGGCCGCCGAGGCGGTTGATGAGGAGGGCGTTGCGCAGCTCGGTGTGGAGCTCGCCGGACTCGTTGGAGGCGGTGCCGTCGACGCCGAGGCCGACCGGGACGCCGGCCGCGAGCATGTCGGGGACGCGGGCGATGCCGGCGGCGAGGCGGGCGTTGGAGGAGGGGCAGTGGGCGACGCCGGTCCTCGTGCGGGCGAAGGCGGCGATGTCGGAGTCGTTCATGTGGACGCAGTGCGCCATCCACACGTCCTCGCCGAGCCAGCCGGTGGACTCGAAGTAGTCGGTCGGGCCCATGCCGAACAGCTCGTGGCAGAACTTCTCCTCCTCCACGGTCTCCGAGCCGTGGGTGTGCAGCCGGACGCCGAGCCTGCGGGCCGACCGGGCCCCCTCGCGCAGCAGTTCGGTGGAGACGGAGAAGGGCGAGCAGGGCGCGACGGCCACCTGGGTCATGGCGTCGAAGGAGGAGTCGTGGTGCTGCCGTACGGTCTCCTCGGTCGCCGCGAGGGCGCCGTCCAGCGTCTCCACGGCGAAGTCCGGGGGGAGGCCGCCGTCCTTCTCGCTGCGGTCCATGGAGCCGCGGGCGAGGGTGAAGCGGACGCCCATGTCGCGGGCGGCGCCGATGATCGCGCCGGACAGGTCGCCGGAGCCCCGCGGGAAGACGTAGTGGTGGTCCATGGCGGTGGTGACGCCGCCGCGGGCCATCATCGCCAGCGAGCCCTGGGCGGCCGCGCGGACCATCGGCTCGTCGATGCGCGCCCAGGTGGGGTAGAGCGCGACGAGCCAGTCGAAGAGGTTGTGGTCGGTCGCCAGGCCGCGGGTGATCCACTGGTAGAAGTGGTGGTGGGTGTTGATCAGGCCGGGCGTCACGAGGTGGCCGGAGGCGTCGATACGGCGGGCGACGTTCCGCAGGCCCTCGGGGGCGGGGCCCGGGCCGAGGGATTCGATGCGGTTGCCGGCGATGACGACGTGCCCGGAGGCGTACTCGGTGTCGTGCGCGTCGACGGTCGCGATCGCACCGTTCTCGATGACGATGCGCCGGTCTGCTGCCATGGTTCGTCCTTTGCGCTGAGGTGGAGGGGCACGGCAGGACCCTGTGAGTCTGAGTGCCGTGGCCGGGAGGGGGTTCCCCCGGCCACGGGTGCCGAATGGGGGAACGTCAGAGGTTGGTGAGGTCCTCGGGGATGCGCGCCTCGCAGCCGTCCCTGAGGATCGTCGCCTCGATCAGTCCGTAGGGGCGGTCGGCGGCGTAGTACACCTCGTTGTCGTTCTTCAGGCCGAACGGCTCCAGGTCGACCAGGAAGTGGTGCTTGTTCGGGAGGGAGAAACGGACCTCGTCGATCTCGCTGCGGTGGTTGATGATCCGCGCGCCCATCTGGTAGAGCGTCTGCTGCAGGGAGAGCGAGTACGTCTCCGCGAAGGCCTGGAGCATGTGCTTGCGCACCTGCGCGTAGGACTTCTCCCAGTTCGGCATGGGCTCGTCGTCGTCGGTCCAGTTGAACCGCCAGCGGCCGGCGACCTCGGTGGCCAGGATGCGGTCGTAGGCCTCCTTCAGGGTCGTGTACTTGTCCTTGACGTACCCCCGGAACTCGGAGTTGGTCGAGTTCATCACGACCAGGTCCTTCAGGCCCGAGATCACCTCCCACTCCCTGCCGTCGTAGGTGATCTGGGTCAGCCGGGTCTCCTGGCCCTTGCGGACGAAGGAGTGCTTCACCTCGTCGGCGCCGATGAACCGCGAGCCGGCGTCGGAGGCCTCGATCCGCTCCCAGCCGTACTCCTCGATGCGGATGCGGGCCCGGTGGATCGGCTCCTGGCTGGTGACGAAGTGCCGGGCGAGGTGGATGCCGAACTGCTCGGCGGACGCGATGCCGTGCTCCTTGGCGAACGCGTACACCGTGTTCTTCGTGGTGTCGGTCGGCAGCACGTTGGCGTTCGAGCCGGAGTAGTGGACCTCGTTCATGTCGCCGGAGAGGGCGACGGAGACGTTGAGGTCCTTGATGTGGTGGGTGGCGCCGTCCCGCGTGATCCTGACGACTCTGTTCTCGGCCTTGCCGTACTGGTTCTGTCCCAGGACCACGGGTCGGGCAGGGCGGGAATTGACGGTCATTTAGCTAGCTCCCTCGGTAAACGGAGTAGCCGAACGGGTTGAGCAGCAGCGGTACGTGGTAGTGCTCGCCCGGCACGACGGCGAACGTGATCGCCACCTCCGGGAAGAACACTCCGGCGCCGCTGTCCCGATTCGCGGGGGCGTCCTGCTGCGCATCGGCTTGCCGGTCGGTGAAGTACGGCTCCACGGCGAAGTCGAGCCGTACGTGGGTCGTTCCCTCCGGCAGGGCCGGAAGGTCCTTGCACCGCCCGTCCGCGTCGGTCACCGAGCCCCCGAGCGCCCGCCAGTCGTCCGCGCGCCCCGAGCGGGCGGACAGCTGGACGGCGACGCCCTCGGCGGGGCGGCCGGCACTGGTGTCGAGGATGTGCGTGGACACGGACGCGGTGGCGGAGGTGCTCATGGTGCTGTCAGTCCCCTTCGACGAGTCGGGCCAGACGGATGCGGTTGATCTTCCCCAGCTCGGTGCGGACGATCTCCCGCTCCCGTTCCGGCGTGTTGCCGATCCGGTCCCTGACCGCGTCGCGCATCTGCTCGCCGGTCCGGCCGGTGGCGCAGATCAGGAAGACATGGCCGAACCTCTCCTGGTAGGCGAGGTTCAGTTCCAGCATCTCCGCCTTGAGTGCGTCGGAGGCGCCGGCCATGCCGCGCTGTTCCCGGGCCGAGGTGGGGTCGCCGGGCCTGGGGCGGCCGATGGGCGGGTGGCCGGCCATCGCCTCGTCGAGGTCCGTGTCCGTGAGCTCCGCCGTGGCGGCGTCGCTCGCGCTGTACAGGTCCTCGCGGGTGGCGTAGGGGCGGGCGGCGAGTAGGCGCTTCGCCCACGTCGTGGACGCGCACGCTTCGTGGAGTGCGGTGAGGGCCGCGTGCTCCTCCAGAGCGTTGAACCGGGCCAGGCCCGGCGGCGTGGAAGTGGAAGTCACGGGAGCCTCCGTGGCCGGTTTCGGCCTTCGTGCTGAACGGGCGTGCCGATAGCTAACGCCCAACCGCGACAGCACGTCAACAGTTTGTTGAGAATTCGGTGGCGCGAAACCGGAGGGGCGGCCGACGCTGCCGTCAGGCCCCCTTCTCGCGGTTGAGGTAGTTGTAGACGGTGAAGCGGCTGACGCCCAGGGCGCTCGCCACGGTCTCCACCCCGTGCCGCACGGAGAAGGCGCCGCGCGCCTCCAGTACGCGCACGACCTCCTGCTTGGCCTTGCGGTCCAGGTCGGCCAGCGGCATGCCCTTGCGGCGCTCCATGGCGGCCAGGATGTGGTCCAGGGAGTCGGCGAGCTGCGGCAGGCGTACGGCGACGGCTTCGCAGCCCTCCCAGGACAGCACGACGTCGTCGGGGCCGGCCTCGTCGGGCGGGATCATCTCGCCGCCCATGGCGTCGACCAGGGGCTTGACGGCCGTGATGAACGGCTCGTCCCCCGCGCCGCTCACGAGGCGTCCCCGTCGATCACGTTGACCTGGAGCGAGACCCGGGTGGCACCGGCCGCCAGGGCCTTGCGGAGCAGGGCGTCCACGGCGCCGAGCACCGCGTCGGCACCGCCCTCCGCGGTGTTGCCGAACGGGCCCACGTCCACGGCGTCCAGCTCGGCGGCCTCCACGACCCGGCGGGCCACCACCGCGTGCGCGGGGGCCTCGTCGAGGTCGAAGGGCTCGGTCGTGAACTCCACTCTCAGTCGCACACGCTCAACCTAACGCGCGGTGCTGACTTTCCGGCACCCCCTCTTGACAGCCCTCGCACCTTACGGACAATCTTCCATTCAGCAGAAAAAACATTCCGAAATACGGAAAGTTGCTCCGGAAGCTCAAGGAAGGGAGCGCCGCCCCGATGGGATGCGCAGACCAGCGCTTCACCGTCAACCTGTCGATCCTCTTCACGGAACTCCCGCTCCTGGAGCGCCCCGCGGCCGCCGCCGCCGCCGGCTTCACCGCGGTCGAGCTGTGGTGGCCCTGGACCGGCTCGCCCACCCCGGCAGCGTCCGAACTCGAAGCCCTGAAGCGGGCGGTCGAGGACGCGGGCGTCCGGCTCACCGGGCTCAACTTCTACGCCGGGCAGCTCCCCGGCCCCGACCGCGGCGCCCTGTCGATCCCGGGCGAGGAGTCGGAGCGGTTCCGGGCCAATGTCGACGTGGCCGCCGGCTTCGCCGCCTCGCTCGGCTGCACGGCGCTCAACGCCCTGTACGGCAACCGCGTCGAGGGCGTGGACCCGGCCGGGCAGGACGCGCTCGCGCTGGAGAACCTGGTGCTGGCGGCGCGCGCGGCCGACCGGATCGGCGCGGTGCTGCTGATCGAGGCACTGAACGAGTCCGAGTCGCCGCGGTACCCGCTGGTGTCCGCCCCCGCGGCCGTCGAGGTCGTCGACCGGGTCAACGAGGCCACGGGACTGGACAACGCGCGCTTCCTCATGGACCTCTACCACCTGTCCATGAACGGCGAGGACCTCCCGGCGGTGATCGACGCGTACGCGGCGAAGACCGGCCACGTCCAGATCGCCGACAACCCGGGGCGCGGAGCCCCCGGCACGGGCTTACTGCCCCTCGAAGAAGGGGCGGCGTCGCCCGGCCCAGCCATGCCCACCGCTTCAACAAACTGTTGACGCCCTGATCACACCGACCCTAGGCTCCACAAAGCGGAAAGGCTTTTCCGCTGCTCTCTCGTACGGAAGGTCACGATGTCGCAGCGCGTGCTCACCACCGAGTCCGGCCCCCCGTCGCCGACAACCAGAACTCCGCCACCGCCGGCGTCGGCGGCCCGCTCCTGCTCCTGCTCCTGCTCCTGCTCCAGGACCAGGACCAGCATCTGCTGGCGTCCAACCCGCAGGGCCGGTACGCGAAGAACTACGAGCCGAACTCCTACGACGGCCCGGTCGAGAGCGGCAGCCCGCTGTCGGCGCCGCTGGCGGTGCACGGCCACACGGGCACCCACCCGGCGCCCCGGCACACCAAGGACGACGACTTCTTCCAGGCCGGCGAGCTGTACCGGCTGATGTCCGCCGAGGAGAAGACGCGCCTGGTCGCGAACATCGCCGGCGGCCTGTCCCAGGTCTCCCGCGACGACGTGATCGAGAAGAACCTCGCGCACTTCCACGCCGACCCCGACTACGGGCGGCGCGTGGAGGAGGCGGTCCGCGCCCTGCGCGAGGACTGAGCTCCCTGAACGCGTCCGACCGCCCGGGGCGACCCGGATGAGGGGTGGCCGCCCCGGGCACGGACGCGGGCAGGGCGAGGACCGCGGCGGAGTGCGACCCAGTGCGGTGGTGAAGGACCGGGGGCGGCGTCTCGACCTGAGGGACGGCCGCTCCGGGCTCCGTCGTACCCGCCGCGGTCCCAGTACGTCCCCTCCCCCTCCGAAAGGCCCCGTCCGGCGGCGCGAACGTCCTGTCGCGCCCAGCCTCGCGCCGCCGGACGGCCAGGCCGCCCCGGGATGCGCCCCCGCCCCCGGGGCAGCAGCCTGAAGACATGGCACACCCCACCGAGCACCCGCATGTCGTGGTCCACGCTCCCGCTCTGGACGGATCCCGGCGGGTCACCCTGGACGAGGAGCCCCTGGGCATCGCCACGCACGTCGACGACGTCGCGGAGATCCTGCGGCTGGCCGATCTCTACGTGACCGACGTGGAGGGCAGCGACCTCGTCGAGTGGCAGGGCGGCGGCCCGGACGACTGGCCGGGGCTGTCGGAGCACCACGAGGCGTGAGCGCGTACGGCACCGGTCGCAGGCCACGTACGGAACCCTCAAATCAACCTCTGAACCTGGCCCCGCGGGCTTCAACCGCCCCCGGGGCCGGGCACATTGTGGGCACACGGGACCCGCCGGCACGGGGGCGGCGGGCCCCGGCACGGGGGCACGGGGGTGCAGCCATGGGTGACGGGACGGCGATCCGGCTTCAGCCGCACGAGATCGCACTGCTGGGGCGAGGCCCGCGGGCCGCCGCCACCGTCGCCGTGGTGGATCTGCATCTGCGCGGCCTGGTGGAGGCCGGCCTGCCGGGGACGGTGCGCAGGAGCGTCACGGAAGCCCTGCCGGCGGAGCGTCCGCCGCACCCGCTCGCGGAGGCGGTCCACGCGTCCCTGCGCCGGCCCGCCGGCCCCACGTCCTTGGTGAGGTCCCCCGACGTCCGGCTCGCGATGGCTCTCCTGCGCATCCCCCTCGCGGAGGCGGGCCTGCTGCGCCGTCCCCTGCTCGGGCCCACGCGCGCCGCCCGCCGCCAGGTGCGCCGGCTGCGGGAGCGTCACCCGCTGCCCGCGAGCAGACACGGCCTCGCGGACGAGGAACGGCTGCTGGCCGTCGCCCTGCACGGCGAGCCGGCCCTGCGTCTGCTGGTCCCGCGCTTCGCCCTGCGGGCGGGCCTGGTCCGCCGGGCGGAGGTGGGCGGCGCACGCCTCCTTGGGCACTCCCCCCGCGGCACGGGCTCCGGCGGCGGAGGCCACCTCTACTGCGGCGGGGGCGGGGACTGACGGCCCGGCGCCGCGCGGGCACGGCCGAGGGGCGGTCCGTCCTGCCGACGGGCCGCCCCTGACGTGTGCCCTTGCCGGCGTGTCAGACCTTCAGCGTCCTGATGGACGTCGGCGCGTGGCCGGGCTCGGTCGCGAGCTCCTCGAACTCCACGACGTTGCCGATGTCGTTGCTCGTCGACATGGAGATGTTGGTGACGCGCTCCAGGATCGCCTCGACGACCACCGGCACCCGGTACTGGGCGGCCAGCTTCCCGGCCTGCTCGAAGGCGGACCCGAGCTCGGCCGGGTCGGTGACGCGGATCGCCTTGCAGCCGAGGTCCTCGGCGACCTTGACGTGGTCGACGCCGTAGACGCCGAGCTCGTGCGCGTTGACGTTCTCGAACTCCAGCTTGACCTGGAAGTCGATGTCGAACGCCCGCTGCGCCTGCCGGATCAGGCCCAGATAGGCGTTGTTGACGAGGACGTGGACGTAGGGGATCCGGTGCTGGGCGCCGACGGCCAGTTCCTCGATCATGAACTGGAAGTCGTAGTCGCCGGAGAGCGCCACGACCTGCGCCTCGGGGTCGGGACGGGCACCCCGCAGCCGGTGAACGCACCGGCCGAGGCGTTCGCCGCCTGACGCGCCGGCACCCACCGGGCCGGCACCGGCACAGGGCGGCGCCGGCCCCCGCCGGTGCGGGAGCCGGCGCCTTCGTACGCGGTGTTACGGGTTGACGCAGGTGATCGAGCCGACCGGCAGGTTGTTCCCGGTCGAGGTGGCGGTGAAGCCGAACGTCACCGTGCCGTCCGGCGGGACGGTGCGGTTGTGATCGACGTTCCTGACCGTCACCGTGCCGTCGCCGCCGGAACCGAGACTGCCGTTCCACACCTGGCTGATCTTCGTCCCGGCCCCGGGCTGCCAGCGCACGGCCCAGCCGTCACGGGCGGTGGTGCTGTGGTTCATCACCTCGACGGCGCCCTGGAAGCCACCGCTCCAGGAGTTCGTCACCTTGTACAGGGCCATGCACCCGGTGTGCGGGTCGGGGTCGGTGGGCGTCGGCGTGGGCGTGGGCGTGGGCGTGGGTGTCGGGGTGCCGCCCGAACCGCCGATGCCCGTCACCTCGCCGTTGCCGCCGTCGAAGACGATGTCGGAGCAGGAGAAGAAGTTCTCCCGGCTGTCCGAGCGCACCCACTGGATGAACATCATCGCGTCGCCCGAGCGGCCGGACGGCAGCTTCAGGTCCCAGTAGTAGTGGCCGGACTCGCTGCCCACCGAGCCGGACTGCGGCGGGTCGGTGACCGTCTGGATCAGCTCCAGGTCGCCCCAGCCCAGCGGCTTGGTGGGCGAGTAGCCGGGCTTGGAGACGTACACCCGGAAGTCGCCCGGGTGCGCCGCCCAGTTGCTGTGCTTGACACGGATGGTCGCCCCGGAGGTCAGGTGCGTGCGGGGCCAGTCGGCGCGGGCGGCGTTGTAGCCGGTGAAGTTGTACGGGGAGCGGTCGCCGGCGCTGCACAGCTTGCCGTCCGGGACGTAGCCCGGGCCGCGTCCGCCCGCCTGGGAGTCGAGCACGGCGAACCAGTTGTACAGCGCGTTCGCTCCGCTCTCGGCCAGCGCGGCCTTGCACGCGGGGTTCGTCGGGTCGAGCGCGCCGGTACCCGTCTTGGCGTCCAGGTAGCAGAGGTAGGTCCGCGATCCGGGCATCATCGTCACACCGTGCGCCTGCGCGCTGTTCTGGCCGACCAGGGCCAGACCGAGCCCGCTGAGCAGGGTGGCCAGCAGCGCCAGTAAGGACAGGGGGCGTCTGTTGCTTCGAGCCATGGTGTCTCCTGTTCGGGGTGGGGTCGTGCGATCTCCTCGGTGGTCAACGGGGAGCCTGCGCGGAGCGCGGGACGCGGGGTGCGCGGGGATAGGGGGGTAGGGATGGGGGGGTGGGGCGAGCGCCGGGCGCACGCGGGGCCGGGGACCCGGGGTGCGGGATGAGGAATGTGGGATGTGGCGGGGCGCGGGGCGCGGGCGCGTCGTGGGGCCCTCCCGGTGGGGCCGGACGGGCGAGTGGAACGCTCCGGGGTCCGCCTCGTCGGCGCGGGGCGGAGCCCGGAGCGGGCCGGGTGCGCCGCGGCTCAGGTGACGGAGCAGGCGGTGCCGTCGAGGGTGAAGCCGGCCGGCGTCGCGAAGGTCCCGCTGTAGGTGCCCTGGAAGCCGAAGGTCTGGGTGCCGCCGGCCGCGATGCGCGCGTTGTGCCCGACGGGGCTCGCCGTGACGGCGCCGGAGGTGCCGGACAGGGTGGCGTTCCAGGCGTGGGTGACCCGCTGTCCGGACGGCAGCGTGAACCCGAGCCTCCAGCCGTCGAGGGCGGCCGATCCGGTGTTCCTCACCGTCACGTCGGCGGTGAAGCCGCCCTGCCAGACACTGGTGTCGTACGTCACCTGGCAGGCCGCCGCCGGGGTACCGGGGCCGCCGGGGCCGCCACCGCCGGTGTTGACGGCGGAGGAGAAGGAGTTGACGGCGAGCCCGGCGCCGTTCTGCCACGGCTCGAAGCCGGCCTGGACGCTGGTCAGGTACCAGTCGTTCCGCGCCATGCCCCGGGCGACGGTGTGGTCGACGAAGTCCATGACGTCGAAGTTCCAGCCGGCGAGGGCCGAGGGCGCGACGAAGGAGATGACGTCGTTGGACCCGTTGCTGCCGGTCCACACCTCCCAGTTGCGTCCTCCGACGGAGGCGGTGCCGGCCGGGGAGCCGATCGGCTGGATCGGGCCGACCCGGTTGAACCAGATCATGATCTCGGTGCGGTTGACGCCGTCCTTGCGGGGCGTCGGGTCCAGCCAGATGTCGTAGGAGGCGTTGTACACGGCACCCGAGACGTAGCCGTAGGAGATGCTGCTGGGCGCGCTGGAGATCGTGCTGAGCTGCGCCGGCAGGTTGGTCCCCGGCGAACAGTTGGTGTAGTGGCAGCCGTTGAAGACGGAGGGGTACGACTTCGGTGCGCCGCTGGTGGGGACCGAGCCGTCGGCCTGGGTGAGCCGGAAGCCGGTGTCGGTGGCGGTGACGCACTGGGGGGCGCTGGAGCCCCAGCGGTTGTTCTGGACGACGTAGCGGCCCTGGATCACGGTCGATCCGAACTGCTCGCAGACGAGCGTGTCGGCCTGGGCGGGCGGGGTGGTGGCGAGGAGCGCGGCCATGGTGGCGAGCGCCGTGAACAGCGCGCCGCACAGGGCGCGGAGGGTGCGGAGGGGGTGCGGTGACGATCGCATGTGGGGGGCCTCTCTCCGAGGGAACCGGACTCGACGGAGGTGCTGCGGCTCAGGTTTCGGGAGCGCTCCCGACTCCCCAGGACTGGGAGCGCTCCCACCTCACCGGTTTAGGTCGCGACTGTAGGAGCCCTCCATGCCCCTGACAACCCGTGAGGCAACAATCCGTCAGACGTATCACGAAGTCCGAGGTCAGTCGCGACGCGTTCGTCCCGCCCCACAACAGGCTTACCGGCACCGGGAATTGGGAGCGCTCCCGAACGGCTTTCCCCAAGCGGGCGCGCTCACGCCGGACCGGATCGGGCCGGGCGGGGTCACGCCACGCGCGCTCACGCCGACTCCCGTACCACCAGCCGCGTCCGCAGGATCACGTGCCGCCACGCCGCTTCCGGCTGCTCCATCTCCTCCAGCAGCAGCCGCACCATCGTCCGGCCGATCTCCTCCAGCGGCTGGCGGACGGTCGTCAGCGGCGGATCGGTGTGCCGGGCCAGTTCGAAGTCGTCGAAGCCGATGACCGCGACGTCCTCGGGCACCCGCCTTCCCGCCGCGCGGAGCACGGCCAGGGCTCCGGCGGCCATGGTGTCGGAGGCGGCGAGGACCGCGTCCACACCGGGGTGGCGCTCCAGGAGTTCGGCCATGGCCCGGCGCCCGCTCGCCTCGGTGAAGTCGCCTTCGACGGCCCAGGAGCCGGGCGCCGGCAGCCCCGCCCGCTCCAGGGCCTGCCGGTAGCCGCGCAGACGGCACCGGGCGACGTACATGTCGAGTGGCCCGGTGATCGCTGCGATCGCCCGCCGGCCGCCGCGCAGCAGGTGGGCCACCGCCTCACGGGCGCCGCCGACGTTGTCCGCGTCGACGTAGGTGATCTGCTCGTCGCCGGAGCGGCGCCCCAGCAGGACGGTGGGCAGACCGGCGTCGGCGAGCATGTCCGGCAGCCGGTCGTCGGCGCGTACGGACATCAGCAGCACGCCGTCGACCCGGCCGCCGCGCGCGTACTCGACGAACCGCTGCCGTTCGGCCTCGGTGCGCACCAGCGTGAGCAGCAGTTGCACGGAGGTGTCGGTGAGCGCGTCGCCGACGGCCGTGACGATCTCCGAGAAGAACGGCTCGCCGAACAGCCGCCAGTCCCGTTCCGTCATCACCAGCGCCACCGCGTCGGCCCGCCGTCCGGCCAGCGACCGCGCCGCCAGGTTGGGCACGTAGCCGAGTTCGGCGATGGCCCGCCGCACGGCGACGCGGGTGGACTCCCGGACGCCCGCCTCGTTGTTGACGACGCGGGAGACGGTGCCCCGCCCGACGCCGGCGAGCGCGGCCACCTGCTCCAGCGTGGGCGTCGTACCGGGCCGCCGCCTGACCATGTGTCACCCCCCAAGAGCGCCGATCCTACGGGCCCTCGCCCGCGCGGCCGAGCGGGCCCGCGGGCGTTCAGGCCCTGTAGCGCTCGCGCAGTTCCACCTTCCGCACCTTCCCGGACACCGTCATGGGGAAGGAGTCCAGGACCTGGAGCCGGCTGGGGACCTTGTAGTGGGCCAGCCGTCCCTCGCAGAAGGCCCGCAGCTCCTCCAGGGCCGGCGGGGCGTCCGGGTCGCGGGGGATGACGCAGGCCAGGACCTCCTCGCCGTAGTGCTCGTGCGGGACCCCGACGACCTGGACGTCCTGGATCTTGGGGTGGGCGTAGAGGAACTCCTCGATCTCGCGCGGGTAGATGTTCTCGCCGCCCCGGATGATCATGTCCTTGATACGGCCGACGATCTCGACGTAGCCGTCCTCGCGCATCACCGCGAGGTCGCCGGTGTGCATCCAGCGCCCGGCGTCGACCGCCTCGGCGGTCTTCTCCGGCTCGTCCCAGTAGCCGAGCATCACGCTGTAGCCGCGGGTGCACAACTCGCCCGCCGCGCCGCGCGGCAGAGTCGTGCCGGTGGCCGGGTCGACGACCTTGACCTCGAGGTGCGGCAGGACCGGGCCCACCGTGCCCGTGCGGTGCTCCAGGTCGTCGTCCCTGCGCGTCTGCAGGGACACCGGGGACGTCTCGGTCATGCCGTAGCAGATGGCGACCTCCGCCATGTGCATCTCGGCCACGACCCGCTTCATCACCTCCACGGGGCAGGGCGAGCCCGCCATGACGCCCGTGCGCAGGGACGAGAGGTCGTAGGCGGCGAAGCCGGGCAGGTTCAGCTCCGCGATGAACATGGTGGGGACGCCGTAGAGCGAGGTGCAGCGCTCCTGCTGGACCGCGTCCAGGGTCGCCTTCGGGTCGAAGGACGGGGCGGGGATGACGATGCAGGCGCCGTGGGAGGTGGCCGC
Source organism: Streptomyces sp. NPDC058741 (assembly GCF_042746715.1). Taxonomy (NCBI): domain Bacteria; kingdom Bacillati; phylum Actinomycetota; class Actinomycetes; order Kitasatosporales; family Streptomycetaceae; genus Streptomyces; species Streptomyces sp. NPDC058741. Next base: position 170,200 of record NZ_JBHYQH010000009.1, read on the forward strand.
AAGGTTGCCCATGACCATGCCGAAGCAGTGGTAGAACGGCACCGGCACGCAGATCCGGTCCTGTTCCGCGTAGGCGAGCAGCTCCCCGACGAAATAGCCGTTGTTGAGGATGTTGTGGTGCGAGAGCGTCGCGCCCTTGGGGAAGCCCGTGGTGCCCGACGTGTACTGGATGTTGATCGGGTCGTCGCAGGACAGGCCGGGGAAGCGGGGTTCGGGCGTCGCCCGGCCGAGCAGCGTCCGCCAGCCCGGGTCGCCGAAGTACACGACCTCGCGCAGGGCGGCGCACCTGCCGCGCACCTCCTCCACCATCGCCCGGTAGTCGCTCGTCCTGTGGCCGAGGGACGCGAAGAGGACGGACACACCGGCCTGGTTGAGGACGTACTCCACCTCGTGGGTGCGGTAGGCAGGGTTGATGTTGACCATGATGGCGCCGATGCGCGCGGTGGCGTACTGGACGAGCACCCACTCGGGGCAGTTGACGGCCCAGATGCCCACCCGGTCGCCCCGGGCGACACCGGAGGCCAGCAGGGCCGATGCCAGCCGGTCCGCGTCCGCGCCGAACTCCGCGTAGGTCCAGCGGCGCCCGGAGGGCACGTCCACCAGCGCCTCGCGGTCCGGCCAGGCGGCGACCGCCCGGTCCAGGTTCGCCCCGATCGTGTCGCCGAGCAGCGCGGTCGTGCCGGTGCCGTGGCTGTAGGAGTTCACCGGAAGTCCTCCTCGCGGTACTCGGCGTCCGAGCCGGACGCCGTGGCCTCGCGCAGTTCGATGCGGCGGATCTTGCCGGAGACGGTCTTGGGCAGGGGGCCGAACTCCAGGCGGCGGATGCGCTTGTAGGGGGCCAGGGCCTCGCGGGAGTGCGCGAACAGCGCCTTCGCCGTGCCGGACCCGGGCTCCCAGCCCTCCGCGAGGACGACGTAGGCCTTCGGAACGGCGAGCCGCACCTCGTCCGGGGCGGGCACCACCGCCGCCTCCGCCACCGCCTCGTGCTCCAGCAGCGCGCTCTCCAGCTCGAAGGGGCTGATCTTGTAGTCGGAGGCCTTGAAGACGTCGTCGGCGCGTCCGACGTACGTCAGGTAGCCCTCCTCGTCGCGGGAGGCGATGTCGCCGGTCCGGTAGTAGCCGCCGGCCATCGCCTCCGCCGTGCGGTCCGGGTCGCCGTGGTAGCCCGTCATCAGGCCGACGGGGCGGTGCGAGAGGTCGAGCGCGATCTCCCCCTCCGTGACGCCCGGGGCGCCGGAGACCGGGTCGAGGAGCTCGACGCGGTAGCCGGGGCTGGGCCGGCCCATCGAGCCCGTCTTCAGCGGCTGGCCGGGGCTGTGATCAGCGAGCTGAGCGGCACGGCGACGCACGCGCTGCGTTCCCTGGTGGTGACGTCCGGGCAGGGCCTGGGCGGCAAGACGCTGGCGCTGTCGAGGCCGTGCGTGGTGACGGACTACTCGGCGTCGCGGCAGATCACCCACGAGTACGACGCCCCGGTCGCGGTGGAGGGGCTGCGCTCGGTGCTGGCCGTGCCCGTGGTGGTGCGGCACCAGGTGCGCGGGGTGCTGTACGGGGCGCTGCGCGCGGCCCGGCCGCTGGGCGGGCGGATGCTGGACGCGGCCGTGGAGGCGGCGCGGGACGTGGAGCGGGCTCTGGTGGTGCGGGACGAGGCCCGGACGCTGGCGGCCGGGGCCGGGCCGGGCGCGGGCTGGGAGCAGGTGCGCGAGGCCCACGCGGCCCTGCGGGCGCTGGCCCCGCGGATCGGGGATCCGCGGCTGCGGGCGGAGCTGCTCGGCGCGTGTGCGCTGCTGACGGCCGACGCAGGTGATCCCGGGCACGCGGCCCGGGTCCGGCTCGCGCCGCGCGAGGTGGACGTGCTGGCCTGTGTGGCCGCGGGGGCCACGAACGCGGCGGCGGCGGAGCGGCTGGGGGTGACGCCGGAGACCGTCAAGGGGTACCTGCGGTCGGCGATGCGCAAGCTGCGGGCCCGGACCCGCGGGGAGGCCGTGGTCGCTGCGCGCCGGGCGGGCTGGTTGCCGTAGGTTTGTGGTGTTTTCCGGCGCGCCGGTGCGTTCGGTATGCCGACGGGGTGCCGACGGGGCGTCCGTGCCGGTGTTCCCGCGCATTCAGGGGGCTGGTGAATTCGTCCACGGAGTCCGGCCGGGGCCGGTTGTTATTTCCCTCACGACACCGTCCGTCCGAAATTCAAAGTCCGGTTGCCTAATATTGGCCAGGACACGACACAGGGAGGGAAGAGGTGACCGTGCCACGGGACTTCCAGGAGCCTCCCAGGAGCCGCCCCGACCTGGTCATCGGCCGGGAGGACCTGTTCACGTCCGCACGTGAGCAGCTCGGCCGAGGGGGCAGCGTGCTGCTGCACGGCCCGGCCGGAATAGGAAAGTCGACGGTCCTGCGGGCACTGGCGGCGGATTACGGCGGCACCGCGCGGACGGTGTTGCGCTGCTCCGCCACGGAGTCGGAATCCCACCTGCCCTTCCTGGCCCTGGCCGATCTGTTCGGGCTGGTCCTCGACGAGGTCTCCGGCCGGATGCCCGCCGCCCAGCGCACCGCCCTGGAGTCGGCGCTCACCGGCCGCGGCGAGTCCACCCTCCAGCGGGACGGGCTCGCGCTGCGCCTGGCCGTGCTGTCGGCGCTGCGCGCGCTGGCCGCGAAGGGGCCGGTCCTCGTCGTCGCCGACGACCTGCAGTGGCTGGACGCCGCCAGTGCCGAGCTGCTCGGCTTCGCCGCCCGCCGGCTGGGCGACACGCCCGTGCAGATGCTCTCGGCGGTGCGGACCGACGGCCAGGAGTACGACCGGCACCTGCGCGCCTCACCGCCCGACACCCTCGCCGCCCGGCTGGGCCCGCTCACCCGGGCCCAGGTCTCCGCGCTGCTCGACCACCGCGGCTACACGCCCCTGTCGCGCTCCACCGTCCGCGACATCCACCGCACCAGCGGCGGCAACCCCCTCTTCGCGCTGGAGCTGGGCCGCGCCCTGGCCGAGAGCCCGGCCCGGCCCCGGCCCGGCGAGCCGCTGCCCGTGCCCACCTCGCTGCGGGCCCTGGTGCTGAGCCGGCTGGAGATGCTGTCGGACGAGGCGCGCCGCACCCTCCTCGTGGCCAGCGCCGGCGCCCGCCCCACCCTGGCCCTGCTGCACGCGGCCGGCCGGGAGAACGCCGAGGCCGAGACGGCCCGGGCGGCGGCGCTCGGGCTGCTGGCGACCGAGACGGAGGGCCCGGCCGTACGGTTCGCCCATCCGCTGATCTCGGCCGCGCTGTACGCGGAGGCCCCGGCGCAGGAGCGGCGGGCCGTGCACGCCGCGCTGTCCAGGGCCGCCTCCGACCCGATCGAGCGGGCCCGGCACCTGGCCCTGGCGACCACGGGCACCGACCCGGAGGTGGCGGCCCGGCTCGCGGAGGCCGGTGCGCTGGCCCGGGACCGCGGGGCGCCGTCCGTGGCGGCCTCGCTGGGGCTGCTCGCGGCCCGGCACACCCCGGCGGACAGCACGCCCGGCCCGGACGAGCGGCGGCTGCAGGCCGCGGAGGACGCGATCACGGCGGGCGAGGCCGATCTCGCCCGGGACATCGCCCGGGACGTCCTGACCCGTGCCACCGTGCCCGCCGAGCGCGTGCGGGCCTGGATGGTGGTCATCGAGGCGGCCGGGCAGGCCCTGGGCGAGGTCGACGCCGTCTTCCCGCAGGTCCTGGCCGACGCGGGCGACGACCCGGGGCTGCTCGCCCTGGTCCACTACCAGCTGGCCTGGCGCGGACTGGTCGTCGAGGGCGACTTCGCCGAGGCCCGGCAGGAGGCCGCGCACGCGGCGGAGCTGGCCGCCCGGGGCGCGGACCGGCGCACCGAGCTGATGGCGCTGTCCTTCCAGGCCTCCACCGAGACGCTGATGGGGCACCCGGACGCGCCCGCGACCATCAAGCGGGCCCTGAGAGAACCCCAGGACCCCTATGTGGCCTGCCACCACAACGGCGCCGGTTCCGCCCGGTTCCGGTGGCTGATCATGAGCGACCAGCTGCCCGAGGCCCGCGCCACCATCACCGCGCTGCTGCGCGAGGCGCGGCGGCGCGGCATGGTCGAGAGCGAGGTGCACTTCCTGCGCTTCCTCGCCGACACCGAGCTGCGTTCGGGGCACTGTGGCCGGGCCCTGGACCTCGCCCGCGAGAGCCTGCGCCTCGCCCGCGACTCGGGGATCGGCGAGGGCGCCTCCGCCATGCTCGCCTCCCTCGCGGAGGCCTCGGCCGGCGACGTCGACCGGGCTCTGGCCCTCGCCCGCGAGGCGGCCGACCACGCCGAGGTCGACGGCGACCAGATGTACCTGTCGCGGGCTCTGGCGGCCCTGGGCTACGCCCAGTCGGTGGCCGGCGACCCGACGGGCGCGGTCCGTTCGCTGCGCCGGGTGCGGGAGCTGGAGCAGGGCCTCGGCATCAACGACCCCGCGCGCGGCCGCTGGCACGGCGATCTCGCCGAGGCGCTGGTCCGCATCGGCGAGCCGGGCGAGGCCCAGGACGTCATCGACACGGCCCGGGTGCACGCCCTGCGGCTGGGCAGGCAGAGCGTGCTGGCCGTGCTCGACCGGGCCGAGGCACTGGTCCGGGCGGCACGCGGTGAACACGAGGCCGCCCTGGTACGGCTGGCGTCCGTGCAGGACCGGCTGGGCCGGCTCGGATACGGCCTGGAGGAGGCCCGGGCGGCCTTCGCCCTGGCCCGCCTGCGCGCCCGGGCCGCCGCCTCCTCACGGTCCGGCGCCGCCGACCAGCCGGGCCCGGGGTCGTACGACGAGGCCGCCCGGCTGTTCCGGCGCTGCCGGGCGCTGCCCTGGCTGCGGCAGGTCGACGCGGCCGTCGCGGCCGGGTCGCCGGCGGCGGAGCCCGCCTCGGCCGCGCCGCCCGTGGCGCTCGACGCGCTGGAGGGGCTCGCCTCGATGGAGCGCCAGGTCGCCTCCCTGGTGATGGAGGGCGCGACCAACCGGGAGATCGCGGGGCGGCTGTTCATCAGCGTCAAGACCGTCGAGGCGACCCTCACCCGGGTGTACCGGAAGCTGGGGATCCGGTCGCGGGTGGACATCGTCCGGCTGGCCGCGGGCCGCCGTACCACCTGACCCACCGGGGCCCGGCGGATCCGACCGAGGGTTTTCCCTGCCCGACTCCCTTAGGGGGTTCCCTCATTGGGTGCCCTCGCCGCCGGGTCCTAGCGTGATGGCGTGCCGCTCGCCGGGCACGCGGAGATCCGGACGACGAAGTGAGGATCCCCGCGCACCACCACCCGCGCGTAACCCCCACCGGCAACCCTTCGAGGAGACCCATGTCCGGGCTCGACGCCGCCGGCGAGGCCGCCGCCGTCGCCGCACACGCCTTCTGCTCCGACTCCGTGCGGAGCGTCTCCCTCCCGGTCACGGCGCGGTTCGGCCCGTGGCACGCCACCAGCTCCTGAGTACCCCTCAGGTGACATACCAGGGGGCGTTGCGGGCCTCCACGAGCGGCCCGCAGCGCCCCCTTTCCACGTCCGGCGTTCCCCGTCCAGGCGCAGAACGTGAAGCCGCCGTACTACGCGCTCGCCGCTCCAGGGTGGCGCGGTTGAGCGCGCGGGGCATACCGGGCACGGTAGCCGGGCTTGCGGACAGCTTCTGTCGGCGACGGACCGCTGCCACCGGCGGCGCGCACCCGGGGGACCCACTGGTCACGCCAGGTGTGATCCTTGACAATCGCCGTCGTCCCGAAACGGGACGTACAGTACCCGTAGGGGTATTTTTCCGAGGAGTGATCGTGGAGCTGGAGCTCGAGGGCGCGGATCTGAAGGCCGTGCTGAACCGGCTGCGCCGCGCGCAGGGTCAGATCTCCGGTGTGATCCGGATGATCGAGGAGGGGCGCGACTGCGAGGACGTCGTCACGCAGCTCGCCGCCGCATCGCGGGCACTGGACCGAGCCGGTTTCGCGATCATCGCCACCGGTCTGCAGCAGTGCGTGGCGGACATCGACGCGGGCCGCGGGAACGGTCAGGACACGGACGCGATGCGCGCCCGGCTGGAGAAGCTGTTCCTGTCCCTGGCGTAAGGGGCCGCCGCGACGGCCGTCACAGCGCCGCGTCGACGAGCATGAAGGCCGCCACCGCCAGCAGCACCAGGGCGAAGATCCGCTGCGGGGTGTCCCCGGAGACCTTCGCGGACAGCCGCTTGCCGCCCCACGCGCCGAGGATCGCGGCGCCGACGAAGGGGCCGACGACCGCCCAGTCCAGCCGCTCCACCGTGCCGGCGCGCGTCGCCAGCGCCGCCACCGAGTTGACCGTGATGACGAGCAGGCTGGTGCCCACCGCCTCGCGCATCCGCAGGCCGAGCACCCCCACCAGCGCCGGGACGGCGAGGAAGCGCCGCGCCCGTGAGCCGGGCCAGCTCCGGGCCGCCGGTGACGTAGTCGTTGTGCACGTGCGTCTCCACGACGTGCGCGATCCGCACCCCCCGCCGGACGGCCGCCTCGATCACCCGGTCGACGTCGCGCGGCGGGTCGACCGCCACGGCCGTGTGCTCGCCGCCCGCCAGATAGCTGCGGTTGCCGAGTCCCGGCACCTCGATGGTGTCGACGAAGAACACGAGGTACTCCCTTCACGTGAGAATTACCCCGGGGGGTATGCTTTCGACCGTAGCACCCGTACCCCAGGGGGTATAACCGAGGGCGGGGGCCGCCCGAGAGCCACCGCGCGAGTACCTCGCGCGCCACGGGACACCCGTCCACCCTCGAGACCACAGGAAGGCCACCACCATGCGCTACGACCGCACCGTGCATCTCGACACCGACTTCGCCACCGCCGTCGCCCGCACCCGGGACGCCCTCGCCGCCCAGGGCTTCGGCATCCTCACCGAGATCGACGTGACCGCCACCCTCAAGGCCAAGCTCGACCACGACATGGAGGACTACGTCATCCTCGGCGCCTGCAACCCGCCGCTGGCCCACCGCGCGCTGGACACGGACCGCTCGATCGGCCTGCTGCTGCCCTGCAACGTGGTGGTCCGCAGGGACGGCGACCGCACCGCCGTGCAGGCACTGGACCCGAACACGATGGTCGCGCTCACCGAGCTGGACGCCCTGCGCCCGGTCGCCGAGGAGGCCACCCGCCGCCTCGACGCCGCCCTGGCCTCCCTGAAGGACGACTGACCGGACGACCGGCCAGGGTCACTTGTGCGCGAGCGCCCCCGCGATCTCCCCGGCCCACGCGTCGATCTCCCGCCAGTCGCGGTGGTCGCCGTAGCGGCAGCCCATCAGACGGAACACCAGCCGGCCCCCGCGGGTCAGCTGGCCGGGCCTGATCACCCCGGAGAACAGCCGGTGCCCGCGGGCGGCGAACGGCATCGCGAGATCCTTCTCCAGGGTCGGCACCTCGAAGCGGATCAACCGCTTCCAGGGGCCCCGCAGCGCACCCGGCATGCCCACGCTGAACAGCCACACCGGCCGGGACCCGGACGCGATGGGGTCGCGGCGGACGAAGTCCCGGCCCGCCTCCAGCCACTTCTGCCCGTGCACGGCGCTGCCGAGGACGAACGCCTCGTACCCGCCGGCGTCGTCGACGGCACCGAGCGGACGCACCTCGGCCTCGACGCCGGCGGCCCGCAACCCGGAACCGATCCGTTCGGCGATCTCCCGGGTGGAGCCGTGGACGGTCGCGTATCCCACCAGAACGGTCATCGTGCCTGCCCTTCGAGGTCCTGGCCCTGCTGAATGGCCTGCTCCGTCCAGATGATCTTGCCGTGCGCGGTGTAGCGCGTGCCCCACCGCTGGGCGATCTGGGCCACGATCAGCAGGCCCCGCCCGCCCTCGTCGGTGGTCCGGGCATGCCGCAGGCGCGGTGCCGTGCTGGCGCCGTCGGAGACCTCGCAGATGAGGCCGCGGTCGCGGATCAGGCGCAGGCAGACCGGCCCCGTCGCGTGACGGATGGCGTTGGTGACCAGTTCGCTGACGATCAGCTCCGTGGTGAAGGTCAGGTCCGGCATGTCCCACTCCTCCAGCTGCCGTACGGCGAGCCCGCGGGCGTGGGCGACGGCGACCGGGTCGCTGGGCAGGTCCCAGGACACGACCCACTCCGCGGCCAGGACACGGGTCCGGGCCAGGAGCAGGGCCACGTCGTCGGACGGCGGGCCCGTCAGCAGGGCGTCGACCGCGCCCTGGCCGATCTCCCGCAGCTCCGTGCCGCGCGCGGCGAGGGCGTCGCCCAGCCGGTCGAGTCCCACGTCGATGTCCCGGTCGTAGGTCTCGATGAGGCCGTCCGTGTAAAGGGCGATGAGACTGCCCTCGGCCAGCTCCACCTCGATGGACTCGAAGGGCAGGTATCCGAGGCCGAGGGGCGGTCCGGCGGGCAGGTCGAGGAGGGCCGGGGTCCCGTCGGGGCCGACGATCACGGGCGGGAGGTGGCCGGCCCGGGCCAGCGTGCACCGGCTGCTGACCGGGTCGTACACGGCGTACAGGCAGGTGGCGCCCAGGAACGCGGCGCCCGCGGTCTCGTCCCCGGCCGCCGGGGGCTCCTTGTCGCCGTGGGCGCCCAGGTGGCCGATGACCAGGTCGTCCAGGTGGGCCAGGAGTTCGTCCGGGGGGAGGTCCAGGTCGGCGAGCGTGCGGACCGCCGTGCGCAGGCGCCCCATGGTCGCCGCCGCGTTCATGCCGTGCCCGACGACGTCCCCGACGACCAGGGCGACCCGGGCCCCGGACAGCGGGATCACGTCGAACCAGTCGCCGCCCACACCGCTCGGGGCGTCCGCGGGCAGGTACCAGGACGCCACCTCCAGCGCCGAGCCCCCGGCCAGCTCCTGCGGCAGCAGATAGCGCTGCATGGAGCGGGCGGCGGTGCGCTCGCGGGTGAAGCGCCGCGCGTTGTCGACGGACACGGCCGCCCGGGACACGAGCTCCTCGGCGAGACGCACGTCGTCGTCCTCGAACGGGCCGCTGCGGCCGGTCCGGGCGAACGTCGCCACGCCGAGGGTGACACCGCGCGCCCGCACCGGTACGACCATCAGCGAGCGGAAGTCGTAGTCGCGCAGCGTGGAGCCCAGCGACTCGTCCTCCGTCACCCACGCGCTGTTCGCCAGGTCCAGGACCCGCTCCACCAGCGTCCGGCTCTCCAGCAGGCACCGGGTCACGGGCGACAGCGGGGCGCGTCGGACCGTTCCGCCCACGGGCAGGGTCGCCTCGGGGCAGCCCTCGCGCACCGACTGCTGGCCCGCCCGGCGGATCACGGGCGTCATGCCCACCGGCCCCGGCGCCGGCTCCTCGCCCCGCATGACCGAGTCCAGCAGGTCGACGGCGACGAACTCGGCGACGGAGGGCACCGCCTCGTCCGCCAGTTCCTGCGCGGTCCGGGTCACCTCCAGGGTGCTGCCGATCCGTGCCCCGGCGTCGTTCAGCAGCGCCAGGCGTTCCTGGGCGCGCCAGCGCTCGGTGACGTCGACGACCATGTAGGAGACGCCGACGGTGCGGCCCTTGCGGTCCCTCATGCCGAAGAAGGAGGCGGAGCAGGCGCGCGTCCGGTCGGGGTCGAGGTAGCCGGGGCCGCGGTACTCGTGGTCCAGCACCGGCTCCCCGGTCTCCAGGACCTTGCGCATCTGCTTCTCGAAGGTCTCCGCCTCCGGCTCCGGCAGGACGTCCCCGACCCGCTGTCCCAGCCGTCGTTCGAGGGGGATGAGACGCTCCAGCGGCTCGTTGACCCAGACGTAGCGCAGGTCCGCGTCCAGGACGGCCATGCCGACCGGCGCGTTGTTGAGGAACGGCGTCACCAGCATCTGGCTCACGCCGCCCCCCGGCATCCGCCAGAAGGCGCGTTTGGGCGGCGGGCCGACGAACCTGCCGAAGAGCAGGGCGGCGGCCGTGGCCACGAGGACGCCGGGGACCATCTCGTAGATGCCCGACTCCAGCGGTCCGAGCAGGGGGTTGAGGCGGTCCCAGGCCAGGACCGTGGCCGCGCCCGACACGATCCCGGCCATGGCCCCGGCCCACGTCATGCGCGGCCAGTACAGCGAGAGGAGGACCACCGGCCCGAAGGCCGCTCCGAAGCCCGCCCAGGCCTGGCCGACGATGTCCAGCAGCGCGCCGCGTCTGAGCGCGATCACGTAGGCCACGACGATCACCACGACGACGGCGGCGCGGCCGACCGCCACCAGGGTGCGGTCCCCGGCCCGCCGGTGCAGGAACGCGCGGTAGAAGTCCTCGGTGAGGGCGGTGGACGACACGAGGAGCTGGCTGTCGGCCGTCGACATGATCGCGGCCAGGACGGCGATCAGCATCACGCCGGCGACCCAGGGGGTGAGCAGGGTCCGGGCCAGGGCGATGTAGACCGTGTCCGGCTCGGTGAGCGGGGTGCCGAGCTGCGCGATGCCCACCAGGCCGACGAGGGTGGCGCCGGCGAGCACGACGGCGACCCAGGCCGTTCCGATCCTGCGGGCCGCGGGGACGGCCCCGGTGCTGCGGATGCCCATGAAGCGGGCCAGGATGTGCGGCTGGCCGAAGTAGCCCAGGCCCCAGGCGAGCAGCGAGACCGTGGCCACGACCCCGAGCGAGCCGCCCGCCGACCACTGGCCGTCCGCGTAGCCGACCCGGGACCCCACGTCGAGCAGATCCGGGCTCTTGGCGTCGACGCCCGCGCCCAGGGCACCGAAGCCGCCGAGCACCGTGACGCCGGTCAGGGGCAGCACGATCAGCGCGAGGAACATCAGGCTCCCCTGCATCACGTGCGTCATGCTCACGGCGAGGAAGCCGCCCAGGCCCGCGTAGACGACGATCAGCAGCGCGGTCAGGGTCACCCCCAGGCCGAAGCGGACGTCGAAGACCTGCTCGAAAAGTAGGCCGCCGGCGACCAGGCCGCTGGCCACGTAGACGGTGAAGAACACCAGGGTGACGGCGGCCGACACCAGCCGGAGCATCCGGGTGCGGTCCTCGAACCGCTCCTCCAGATAGGCCGACAGGCTCACCGCGTTCTCGGCCCGCTCGGTGTAGGTGCGCAGCCGCGGCGCGACGAAGAGCCAGTTGAGATAGGTGCCGATGACCAGGCCCACGGCGATCCAGCTGGCCCCGAGACCGGCCGCGTACACCGCCCCGGGCAACGCGAGGAACAGCCAGCCGGACATGTCGCTGGCTCCCGCGGACAGGGCCGCGACGAACGCGTTGAGCCTGCGTCCGCCGAGGGCGAAGTCGGCGAACGTGTGAGTGCGGCGGTACGCCCAGACCCCCGTTCCGATCATGGCGGCCACGTACAGGAGGAACGTGGTCAGGATCGGAGCACTCACACCGAACATGTGGTCCTCGCCTGCGCGGGTCATGGGACGGGCACGGCCGTCGGCACGCCTGGCATCTTGTCTGCCCTTCCGCACAAATGTACAGATCCGCGGCGCAAGGCAGCGATCGATGCGTCCGCCGCACGGGGCAGCGGCCGGGCCGGACGGGGTGTCCGGTCAGGGGCAGTCATAGGAGAAACGGGTGCTGACGGTGCGGGGGCTCGGGGACAGCAGGCGCAGTTCGGCCCGGGCGGTGTGGTGCCCGGCGCCCTCGAAGGTCCACCGCAACTGGAGGCGGGCCTGACTCTGTCCGCGGGCCGTCGTTTCCTCCAGGACGCCGGAGGAGGTGCCGTCGCTGCGGACCCAGCGGTAGGTCAGCGTGCCGGGGCGGCCGTTCGTGGTGACGACTCCGGTGATCCGCGCGGTGCCGCCGCAGCCGAGGGCCTCCGGCCGGGCCGTGACCTCGGCCGAGGTGACAGCGAGGGGCGGCCCGAGGCGCTGCCAGGCGAGGAACGCGAGGACGCAGAGCACGACCAGCGCGGGCAGCACGTGTCCGCGCCACCGCCGGCGCGGGGGTGCGGCGGGCGCGGGTGCGGTGGGGAGCGTCCGGTGGGTGCGGTGCGCGACGGCGGCGGTCACGCCCGGACCGAACCGCAGCACGGAGCCGTCCGTACGGTCGGGCGCCGTCTGCGGCTGCCGTCCCGCGGGCCGCTCGAGGCGGGTGTCGTCCTGCTCGGGCCGCTCGATCCAGTGGCTGGCCAGCACGGTGGCGCTGTACTCCGGGTCCTCGGCCGGGCCGGGCCTGCCGTCCGGGGTGAGGGGGAGGGCGGGAGCGACGCCCTCGCCGGAGGGCACGAGCACCCGGGTGTGCTCGCCGGGGGCCGTCAGCACCTCGATGCGCTCCTGACCGGACGCCGACGTGAATACTTCGGTCCGCTCCTGACCGGACGCCGGCGTGAGTGCTTCGGTCCGCTCGTCGTCCGGCGAGGGCGTGCCGTTGTCGTGTGCGGTCATCGGAGGTCGCACCGCCTGGTGAGGAGCTGCTGGGAGGCGCCGCCGTCGGCGGAGGCCGGGTTCGTGGTGGCCTGCACCGACCAGTAGCAGCCGAGGGTCTGGAAGGTGTGGTCGACCGTGAGCGTGTACTGGGTGGCGCCGCTGCGCTCGAAGGTCTGGGACGCGCCGTCCGGGGTGCCCGGCTGTCCCGCCGTGTCGCTGGTGGACCAGGAGACCGTGATCGTGACCGGTCCGGTGCCGTCCGTGGTGACGCCGAGGGTCGCCTCCGCGGTGGCGGGGCCCGTCTGCCGGAAGGACGACACCGTGACGTCCTTGACGGCGGGGCTGACGGGGCCGGTGGGCGAGGCGGGGGCGGTGGTGCTCGGCGGCTGGGCGGTGGTCGCCCCGCCGCCGGCCGTGCCGTCGCCGCCGGCCGGGGTGCCGGACGCCGGGGGGTCGACGGCGCCGCCGGACTCCGCCGCCGAGGGCGACAGGCCGGGTGACGGCGACAGGCCGGCCGACGCGCCGGCTGTGACGGACGGGGAGGCGGAGGAGGAGGCCGTCGGGGCGGGCGGTGCCGTGGTCCCCCGGCCGGACGCGGCACCGGTGGTGGCCCGGGCCTGCGCCGTCTGCGCGGCGGCATCCGGGTCGTACGGGAGCCCGTAGGTCAGGACGGCGCCGAGGAGCAGGGCGGCGCCGGACACGAGCAGTCCGGGCCGGCCGGGCAGCCATGACGGCACCCCGGTGCGGGCCGGGTTCCCGCGCAGCACCGTGCGCGCGGTGTCCGTGGTGCCGCGGGGCGTCTCGCGGGACGAGGGCAGGAGCAGCGGCAGCAGGGCCACCAGCGCGGCGAGCCGGCCCCGGCCGCGTTCCTCCCAGCCGGGGCCGTAGGCGGCGCCCGCGGCGGCCTCCAGTTCCGTGACGAGGTCCTCGGCGCGTGCGGGCCGTTCCCCCGGGTCCTTGGCCAGGCCTCGGCGCACCAGGTCGCGCACCGGCTCGGGGGCCTGTTCGGCGGGAACGGGGGCGTCGACGTGCTGGAGCGCGAGTTCGGCGAGGTTCTCGCCCGCGTACGGCTTGTGGCCGGTGAGGCACTCGAAGAAGGTGGCCGTGGCCGCGTACACGTCGGCCGCGGGCGAGGCCGGGGCGCCGGTCCACTGCTCCGGGGCCATGTAGGAGGGCGTTCCGGCCACGCCCGCGGTGGTCCCCGCGTCCACCGCGATGCCGAAGTCGACCAGCTTGGAGGAGCCGTCGGGCTCGACCAGGACGTTCTCCGGCTTGTAGTCGCGGTGGACGACGCCGACCCGGTGCGCGTCGGCCAGGCCGAGCAGCGATCCTTTCAGGATGACGAGCGCGGCCTCCGGGTCGAGCGGCCCCTCGCGCCGGAGCAGCGCGCGCAGGGAGACCCCGTCGACCAGCTCCATGACGATGGCGGCGCCGTCCGGGCTCTCCACGTATTCGTACAGCCCGGCGACGTGCGGGCTCTCCAGCCCGCCGAGCAGCCGTGCCTCCGCCCGGAAGTCGTGCACGAAGCCGGGCCGGGTGCGCAGTGACTCGCTGAGGTACTTCACCGCGACCGGGACGCCGGTCTCCTCGTGGACGGCCAGGACGACCCGCCCGCTCGCCCCGGCTCCGAGTTCCAGCGACTCGGTGTACCCGGGCACTTCCCATGTGTTCATCGCATTACCCCCCTGGGTCGCTCCTCACCATCGAGCGGCCACACACTCGGAGACACATTTTTCGGCCAGGGCGGTTGCATGACCAGACGCGGGCGTGAGGCGTGCCCGGACCGTGACGGACGACGACCGCGGCCGGGCGGTCAGTCGAGGCGCATCCGGGGCAGGTGCCGGTCGAGGAACGGCGGCAGCCACCAGTTGGCCCGCCCCGCGACCTTCATGAACGCCGGTACCAGCAGCAGCCGGACGAGGGTCGCGTCGAGCAGGACGGCGGCCGCCAGGGCGAGGCCGAACTCCTTGAGTTCGAGCACGTCGGCGACGAGGAAGCACCCGAAGACGGCCGTCATGATGACCGCCGCCGCGGCGATGGGCCTGGCGGTGTGGGCCAGGCCCTTGGCCACAGCCTCGTCGTTGTCCCCCGTGCGCAGGTACTCCTCGCGCATCCGGCCGATGAGGAACACCTCGTAGTCCATGGAGAGGCCGAACAGCAGCGCGAAGACCATGATCGGCAGGTAGACCTGGATGAATCCGACACTGGTGAAGCCGAACAGGTCCTCCAGGTGGCCCTTCTGGAACACCCAGGTGGTGATGCCGAAGGCCGCGAAGGTCGCGAGCAGGTTGAGCACCACCGCCTTCAGCGGCAGCAGCAGCGAGCGGAAGACCAGCAGCAGGTAGAAGAACGACAGCGTCAGCACCATCGCCATCACCACCGGCAGCTTGCCGAGCGTCTCGTCGGACAGGTCGACGAACTGGGCCGTCTCACCGCCCACCAGCATCCGCGGTCCGGCCGGGTCGGTCAGGGCGGGGATCACGTCGTCGCGCAGGTCCTCCACGAGGTCGGTGGCCTCGGAGGAGTCCACGGGGACCTTCGGCACGACGGTGATGACGGTGTGGTTCCCGCCGCCTCCGGCGTTGACCGTCTGGTCGAGGACCGGCTTCACCGCCGGGTCCTGCTCCGCCTGCCGCAGCGCCTGCGGGGAGACGGTCCCGGTCGTCTGCCGGAGCAGGGTGGCGACGGAGTAGACGCCCGCGACGCGGGGGTCCTCGGCCAGGGACGTGGTGAACCGGTCGATCGTCCCGAGGTCGTTCGCGCCGAGCGCCCCCGGGCCCTCGTGCGACGCCAGGATCTGGACCGGGGACAGCGCGCCCGCGCTGAACTTGTCGGCGAGGATCGCGGCGCCCTTGCCGGACGGCTTGTCGTAGATCGAGGAGATGCCGAGGTCGATGCCCAGTTTGATGCCGGCCGTCGGCAGGGTGAACAGGACGAGCACGGCCACGGCGGGCAGGGCGAGCCACGGGCGGGCGAGGACGGTGCGGGCCCACCGCTCCCAGCCGCCGGGCCGTCCGCTCTCCTGCGCGACGTCCTCCCGGGGCTGCATGCGCTTGGGCAGGGACCCGCGGTTGACGCGCTCCCCGAGCGCCGCCAGCAGCGCGGGCAGCATCGTCCAGGCGACCAGCAGCGTGCACACGACCACCAGCACCGAGCCCAGCGCGATGCCGTGGAACATCGGCGAGTCGACCACGAACAGGGAGCAGAGCGAGATGGCGACGATGACGCCGGAGTAGGCGATCGTCCGGCCGCTGGTCGCCATCGCCCTGCCGACCGAGTGGGCGACGGCGTCGGCGCGTCCCTCGCCCCGGACGCGGGCGAGTTCCTCGCGGAACCGGAACAGGACGAAGAGGGAGTAGTCGATCGCGATGCCGACACCGATCATGGTGACGATCGAGAGCAGGAAGGCGTCGAACACCGTCACCGTCGTCAGGACGGCGAGGACCCCGAAGGTGGCCGTGAGGCTGACGACCGCGGTGATCAGGGGGACGAACGAGGCGACCAGGGCGGCCAGCGCCAGCAGCAGGACGAGGAACGCGATGGGGATGCCGATCGACTCGGCGTGCTCGACGTCGGCGTTCTCCACCTCGGTGAGGTCGTTGGCCGTCGGCGAGTAGCCCGTCAGATAGGCCCGGACCGGGGTGCCGGCCGCCGCGTCCCGCACGACGTCCTGGAGGTCGGCGGCCCGGTCGCCGCGCTCCCGGTCGTCACCCGCCAGGCCGAGTGAGGCCACCGCCGCCGAACCCCGCGACAGGGCGCTCTGCATGCCGGGGTCGGTGGGCCCCAGCACGGAGGCGACTCCCGGCTCGTCGCGCACGGCGTCCACCACCCGGTCCACGACCCGGGCGTACTCGGCGTCCTTGATCGTCAGGGTGTCGGAGTCGAAGACGATCACGTCCTGCTCGGCTCCGGCGGCCGGGAAGTCCTCCTGCAGCAGCCGGGTGACCTGCTGGGAGTCGGACCCGGTGACACTGTAGTCGGACGCGGCGAGCGACGAGATCAGGTGCGGGTAGGCGAGGCCCGACGCGACGAACACCACGCCCCAGAAGGACAGGACCCACCACCGGCGGCGGGCCACCCACACGCCCCACCTCACCGGACGCGGGGGCCGAGCACGACGGGGCGGACCACCGGGGCCGCCGTCCCTGCCGGGGCGGTGCGGAACGTCATGGGTGCTGCCTTTCGGTCCTCGGACACGTCGAACTTTCGAACCGTAATGCCGGATATGCGGCGTCGGCGGAAGGCGTGCCGGGAGTCCCGGGGCCCGGCCCCCTACCCCTCCGGGTCCGGCACGCCGAGCAGCAGCAGCGTCACGTCGTCGTCGTGGGCGGCGGTGTCCGGGATCAGGGTCCTGACCAGCCGGGCCGCGGCCCGGTCCAGGGTTCCCGGGTCCGTGGGGGCGTCCTTCAGCTCGTCGTCGGCGGTGCGGACCAGGACGTCGATCTGGGCCTCGATGTCGGTACCGGGCCGTTCGACCAGCCCGTCGGTGTACAGCACCAGGGTGCTGCCGGGCGGCAGCGGGTGGGTGACCTCCTCGAACGACAGCCCCGTGCCGGACGAGCCGTTGACGCCCAGCGGCACCCCGACCGGCGCGGGCAGCCTGCGGGCGGGCCCGTGCGGGGGCAGGGCGATGACGGGGAGGTGCCCGCCGGAGCACAGGGTGAGCTCGTCCGCCTCCTGGTCGATCACCAGGTAGAGGCAGGTGACCAGCTGGTCCGCCAGGTCGCTCACGAACGCGTCCAGCCCGGTCATGAGCGCGGCGGGCGTGGCGCCGGTGCGGGCGAGGGCGTGGGAGGCGGCCCGCAGCTGTCCCATGACGGCGGCGGCCTCCAGGCCGCGGCCCATCACGTCGCCGATGACGACGCCGGTGCGGTGCTGGTCGAGGGGGATGACGTCGAACCAGTCGCCGCCGACCCCGGGGTCCTGGACGGACGCCAGGTACCGGTGGGCGCTGGGCAGGTGCGGCAGCCGGGGCGGCTCCCCCATGAGGCTGTGCTGCAGGGTGTAGGCGATGTGCCGCTGCTGCTCGTAGCGCTCGGCGCGCTCGGCCTCCAGCCGCCTGCGCTCGGTGATGTCCCGCACGGTGAGCACGGCGAGGGTCTGCTCCTCCGGCTGCAGGCTGCTGACGCTCACCTCGACGGGGAACTCGGAACCGTCGCGGCGCATCCCGTACAGGTCCCGGTCCAGGACCGTGGGCTGCGGGTCGCGCAGGCGGAGGTAGGCGCCGAGGAGGGCGCGGTGCCGGCGGCGCCGCCCGGGGGGCACCAGGCCGACCACCTCGGTGCCGACGAGATCACCCGGAGGGAAGCCGAAGAGGTGCCCCACCTGCGTGTTGGCCATGACGATGACGCCGTCGCCGTCGGTGATCAGGGTGGCGTCGGGCGCGGACTCCAGCAGGGCGGTGAACAGCCGGTGGGACCGCTCGACCTCGCGCTGGGCCGCGACGCGCTCGGTGATGTCGGTGACCACTCCGCCCACCGCGTAGGGCGTGCCGGACGCGTCGGTGATCGGGAACAGGCTGGAGAGGTACTCCCGCGTGCCGCTCGGCAGGGTGTAGACCTCCTCACGCTGCACGGCCCTGCCCTCGGCCAGCACGGTCAGGCCGATGGCCCGCACCTTGACCGCCGTCTCGGGCGGCAGGACGTCCTGGTCGAGACGGCCCAGGAACCGGTCGCGGGGCAGACCCATGTTCTGCTCGAAGGTGGTGTTGACCGCCAGGTAGCGGCCGTCCAGGTCCTTGATGAACACCATCGCCGGTGTGTGGTCCATGAAGGCCTGCAGCAGCTCGTTCTGGCGCACCTGCCACGCGAGGCGGGCGTGGGCCACCTCGATACGGCGCCCGACGGCGAGGGTCGTGAAGATCACCGCCGTGAACACGGCCACGTGGCCCGCCACCAGCAGGGCGGTCCCCAGCCGCGGCCCGAACAACTCCGCGTCCTCGCCCTCCAGGACGAGCCACCCCAGCAGCGGCGGGACGACCACGACGGTCAGCAGCAGCCAGCGCCCCAGCGCGCCCGTCGTCCCCGCGTTCATCAGCAGCCCGGCCGGGCCCTCGGCCGGGCGGACCAGGAAGAGGGCGGTGGCCAGCAGCACCATGGCGAGCGCCGTGTGCACGGCCATGCCCGTGTACGCGCCGAACCGCTCCAGCTGCGGCACCTCGTAGACGAACCCGTACAGCCTGAGCATGCCGAGCGCCCCGACAGCCAGGGCCGGGGCCTGGGAGACCCAGGCGGGGACCCGGTGCGCACCGGCGCACAGGGACGCCGCGCCCGCGAGCGTCACCGCCACGGCCGTGTTCGGCCCCATCCGTCCGGGCGTCCCCGGCTGGGTCCGGGCGGTGTCGTCGTCGAAGAGCAGCTCGTCGATGCCCAGCCTGACCCCCGTCACATACTCGAACAGGGTGAGGAGGCCGATCAGGGCGGCCAGGGCCGACCCGACGCGGGCCGCGGTGAGTGCACGCGGGCGGGCCGACTCGTGGGCGATCACCCACAGGGAGAGCCCGAGCATCAGGGTGGCCAGGGCGGTGTTGACCTTCATGGAGACCGAGGTGCCGGGCAGCACGCGCTTGAGCACATCGGTGTCGGAGAACCATCCGACCAGGCTCATCAGGGCCAGCAGCGCGGCCATCAGCGCCGCGACCACGGCCACCTTGCGCGCGGTGGCCAGGACGCGAGGGCGGAACGGCAGATCGTCGGCCTCCCGGGCGCCCCGGGTACCGGGCAGCTCGGGCACCCGTTCTCCGCCTGTCACAGCACTCTCGTCCCTGCCTGACGACCACCCGACATCTCAAATCATCCTAAGTAATACGAAAGGGTACGTGTGAAACTCAAGGGGCGCCGCCCCCGACGTCTGTTCCCCGGTATGCCCGACGACGGATGTCACCTGCGCCTTTTTCGTTCCCTCCGCAACCAATCCGCGGCCCCGGCCGGAACGGATTACCCCCGGACGAGTCCCGACCACGGAGGCCCTTGGTGAAGCAAGCGGTACATATCGGCAGAAATCCATCTGCCGGGCCCGATCTGCAGGAGTTGATCGGCCGGGTCGCCCTGGGCGACGAGGAGGCGTTCGCCGGGGTCTACGACGCCGTCGCCCCGGGAGTCCTCGGAGTCGTCCGGGCCGTGCTGCGGGACCAGGCGCAGTCGGAGGAGGTGGCCCAGGAGGTGCTGGTGGAAGTGTGGCGGACCGCCCCGCGCTACCGGCCGGAGCGGGGTTCGGCCATGAACTGGATCCTCACCCTGGCACACCGCCGGGCGGTGGACCGGGTGCGGTCGGTGGAGGCCGCGAACGCCCGGGACCACAAGGCGGCGCTGCTGGAACAGGTGCCCGAGTACGACGAAGTGGTCGAGCACGTCGAGGCCCGGCTGGAGCGGGAGCAGGTGCGGCGCTGTCTGCGCACCCTGACCGAGATCCAGCACCAGGCCGTCACCCTGGCGTACTACCGGGGACTGACCTACCGAGAGGTGGCGGAGGCCCTGGCGGTGCCGCTGGGCACCGTCAAGACCCGCCTGCGTGACGGACTCATCCGGCTGCGCGACTGCCTGGGGGTGACCGCATGACGACCACCGATCTGCACCGACTGACGGGCGCCTACGCGCTGCACGCCCTGTCCGACGAGGAGAGCGCAGCGTTCGAGCGCCATCTGGCGGGCTGCGAGGCGTGCGGGCAGGAGACGGCCGAGCTGCGCGCCACCACCGCCCGCCTCGGACTCGCGGTCGCCACCACCCCGGCGCCCGAGATGCGCGAGCGGGTGCTGCGGCGGATCGGCACCGTCCGGCAGGAGGCACCGGGCGGCCCGGCCCGGGTGACCCCCGCCCGGGCCGCGAGACGGGCCAGGGCGATGTCGCGGTGGGCGCTCGCGGCCTGCCTCGCCGGGGTCGTCGCGCTCGGCGGGACGGCCGTCTGGCAGCACGAGCAGGCGCAGGACGCCCGCGACCAGGCGCGCCGCGCCACCCGGACGGCGGACGCGATCGCCGCCGTACTGGCCGCGCCGGACGCCAGGACGCGGGCCGCCGGACTCACCGGCGGCGGCACCGGTACCGTCGTGCTCTCCCGCAGCCGGGACCAGGCCGTCTTCGCCGTGTCGGGGATGTCCGCGCCGCCGAGCGGCAAGGTCTACCAGCTGTGGTTCGAGGACGGCGGCACCATGCGGTCGGCCGGCCTCATGGACCCCGACCGCAGCGAGCAGACCGTCCTGATGCGCGGCGCACTCGACGGCGCCTCGGGCATGGGCGTCACGGTCGAGCCCGAGGGCGGCTCCGAGCACCCCACCTCCTCTCCGGTCGCCCTGATGAGCTTTCCCTCCTGACGCGGGGACCTCCTGGCACGGGGACCTCCTGGCACGGCATCCTCATGGCGCGTCGGAAATGGCCGGCAGGGGAATTCCCCGTGATGCGTAACGGAAGCGGGCTCGGATCGGTCGGGAAAAGGAATTCATCCGATCGTGGATACGACCAATCCGCCCGCCTCCCGGAATCGGATTCCCCACGTGACCGAGACAGAGAAAAAAGACCGGATACGGCCGCTCACGGCGGCACTGGGAGCCCTCGGCGGAGTGCTCGCGGGGTGCGCGGCCCTCGGGTTCGCCGAGGCGGTGGCCGGTGCCGTCCGTCCTCAGGCCGGCCCCGTGGTGGCGGTCGGGGGCGCGGCCATCGACCGCACCCCCGCCGCCGTCAAGGACTGGGCGATCCGGAATTTCGGGACCGCCGACAAACTCGTTCTGCAGCTCGGAATTCTCGCCGTGCTGGCGCTCTTCGCCGTGGCGTTGGGAATCGCGTCGGCGCGATTCCGGCGCTCCGCGGCGGCGGGCGTCCTGCTCTTCGGAGCGGTCGGGGCGCTGGCCGCGACGAGCAGACCGGACTCGACCGGTCTCCTGGACGCCCTGCCCTCGGTGGTGGGCGCCGTCGTCGGGGCGGTGGTGCTCTACGTGCTCGCGGGCCGGCTCCCCGCCTCCCCTCCCCTTGCGGCCGGAGCGGAGGGGACGCCGTCCGGGGCCGCGTGGGACCGGCGCGGGTTCGTGATCGCGGCGTCGGCCGCCGCCGTCGCGTCGGCCGGGGCCGGGGCGCTGGGCCGGGCACTGTCCGGTTCCGGCGGCCGTGACGCGGTCGCCTCCCGCAGGAAGGTGGTCCTGCCCGCACCCGCCTCCCCGGCGGCCCCCGTGCCCCGCGGCGCCGGGCTGCGGATCCCCGGCGTCAGCCCCTTCACCACGCCGAACGAGTCGTTCTACCGGGTCGACACCGCACTGGTGGTGCCGAAGGTGGACGCCACCGCCTGGCGCCTGCGCATCCACGGCGAGGGCGTCCGGCGTCCGGTCACGCTCTCCTTCGACGACCTGCTCCGCCGTGAGCTGGTCGAGCGCGACATCACCCTCACGTGCGTCTCCAACGAGGTCGGCGGGCCGTACGTGGGCAACGCCCGCTGGATCGGGGTGCGCCTGGCCGACCTGCTGGCCGAGTGCGGGGTCGAACCGCCCTCCCGGGGCGGCCCGGCCGACCAGCTGGTGGCCCGCTCCGTGGACGGCATGACCCTGGGCAGCCCGGTGGAGGCGCTGATGGACGGCCGGGACGCGCTCCTCGCCGTGGGCATGAACGGCGAGCCGCTGCCCTTCGACCACGGCTTCCCCGTCCGCATGGTGGTGCCGGGCCTCTACGGGTTCGTCTCCGCCTGCAAGTGGATCGAGGACATCGAACTCACCACCTTCGACGCCTACGACCCCTACTGGGTCAAGCGGGGCTGGGCCCGCGAGGCGCCGGTCAAGACCCAGTCCCGGATCGACACGCCCAAGCCCTTCGCCCGGCCCGGGGCCGGCACGGTGATGGTCGCCGGGGTCGCCTGGGCCCAGCACCGCGGCATCGACAAGGTCGAGGTCCGCGTCGACGACGGCCCCTGGCAGGAGGCCCGGCTCGCGGCCGAGGACAGCCGCGACACCTGGCGCCAGTGGTCCTTCCCCTGGCAGGCCACCAAGGGCGGCCACACGCTCACCGTGCGCGCCACCGACCGCACCGGTCAGGTGCAGACCTCCGAGCGGACCAAGACCGTGCCCGACGGCGCCAGCGGGTGGCACTCCGTGGTCGTGACCGTCGAGTGACCCGGTCCACCGGGAGCAACATGAGGGGTCCGCCCCCCGGGAACCGGGGGGCGGACGGCCCGTTCCCGCGTGGAGCGACGATGCCCGGGCACGAGGCCGACAGGGGTCCAACCGGGTGAGAGGCGGATCAGGCATGGAAGCACCGCTCGCGGGCGACGACCGGGCGCGGTGGGTGCCCGTGCGGTGGAGGCGGGTGCGGGTGCGGGCGTCCTGGTGGCCCGCGCTGCGGCGGACCCCCGTGTCGTTGTGGAACGACGACATCTCGGACTACGCGGCGGCGCTGACGTACTACGCCATCCTGGCCGTGCTCCCCGCCCTGCCCGCCACCGTCCTGGCGTTCGGCATGATCAGTCCGGAAGCGGCGGCGGAGTTCGTGGCGCACGTCGGCGCCTACGCGCCGGCGCAGTCCGGGCCCGAGCTGCACGCCGTCCTGGCCCGGACGCTGGAGACCAGCGGGACGGCCTGGTCGCTGATGGCGGCCGGTGCGGCCAGTTCCCTGTGGTCGGCCTCCAGTTACCTGGCCGTCTTCCGTCGCGCCCTGCACGGCATGCACCGGGTATCGGACCAGCGCTCGCCCTGGCGCAAGGCCCACCGGATCCTGCTCACCGCGCTCGCGCTGCTCGGGCTGCTCGTGGTCGGTTCGCTGACGCTGCTCCTGACCGGGCCGCTGGCGGAGGCCGTGGGCCGCGCCCTCGGGGTGGACACCACCGTGGCCCTGGCCTGGAGCCTGCTGCGCTGGCCCGTGCTGCTGTGCCTGGTCGCCCTGCTGGTCGTCGTGGTCTTCCACACCGGCCCGGTGCCGGCCCGCCGGCGCCGGCACAGCCTGCCGGGCGGGGCGCTGGCCGCCGTGCTGTGGCTGATCGTCTCCGCGGGCTTCTCCGCGTACGCCTCCACGCTCGGCGCCTACAGCAGGCTGTACGGGTCGCTGGCCGGTGCGGTCGTCTTCCTGGTGTGGCTGTGGCTGTCCAACCTGGCGCTGCTCACCGGCGCGCAGTTCGCCGCCGAACTGGGCAGGCGGGCCCAGCCGGCGGCGGTGGATCAGAGCACGGGGAAGCGGCCCGTGCCGTAGGAGGCGTCGGGCAGCGGGTCGGGGGTGCCGTCAGGATCGAGCAGGTGGGCCGTGACGGCGGCGGCGGTGCGGTGCCAGCAGCGGGAGCGGCGCAGCATCGCGTGGTCGCCCCCGCCGACGACGGCCATCCCCGCCCGGGCCGCCGTCTCCCGCGCCCGGCGCACACAGGCCGCCGTGGCGCCGGGCGAGGTGACGCGGTCCTGGTCGCCGTGCAGGGCGACGACGTGCCGGCCCGCGAGGTGGTCCACGGGCTCGCCGGCCGGCCACCAGGGCGCGAGGCCGACCACACCCCGCACCTGCGGATGGCCGGCGGCGCTGAGGGCCGCCCGGCCACCCATGGAGTGGCCGAGCAGGACCACGGGGACGGGTCCCACGAGGTCGGTCAGTTCGCGCAGCGCCCGGTGGGCGTCCCGTGCCGCGTCGGCGCGCTCGCCGTTCCAGCCGCGGAGCCGGTAGCGGACGCGGGCGACCAGCACCTCGTTGCAGGGGAGGGCGGCGGAGACGGCCCGGGCGAAGGGGCCCATCCTGAGGGCGGCCGGCTGCCAGGGGCGGGCGGCGCTGTCGCTGGTCTCGCGTCCCCCGTGCAGCAGCAGGACGGCCGCCCGGGGGTGGGGCGGGTGCCGCACGGGCACCACGCGCCCCGCGGGGGGCGCGGGGCCGGGCGCCGCGGCGGGGGAGGGTGGGGACGGGGGCAGACGGAAGGGACGGAAGGGTGCGGGGGGTGGGGGAGTGGC
>NZ_JBHYQH010000010.1:0-29499 GCF_042746715.1 Streptomyces sp. NPDC058741
CGGACCCACTCACGTGGGACCGGGCCGACGGCGTTCACGGGGAACCCGGCGCCTCAGGGCGCGCACAACGCAGCGCCCGCCCAACGCCTACCCCACGTCCGCCCAGCGCCCACCCCGCGTCCGCCCTGCTCCACCCGGCCCCGCCCTCACCAGCGCTAGGACCAGCCGGTCCTTGTCCGCAGCCCCCGCCCCGAGCCGCTACCCTCACCCCCGTGACGCCCCCTCCTGTCTTCCCCCCGCCCCCGGGTGCCCGCGCATACGCCCTGCGCACCTCACGCGGCGACTTCGCCGCCGTCGACTCTGCGCCGGAGGCCGACGCGGAGGTCAGGGGGACGGTCCTGATGCTGCCGGGATTCACCGGGAGCAAGGAGGACTTCTCCCTGCTGCACGAGCCGCTCCGGGAGCGGGGCTACCGTGTCGTCGCCGTCGACGGGCGGGGACAGCACGAGTCGGACGGGCCGGTGGACGACGAATCCGCCTACGCCCAACGGGAGTTGGCGTGTGACGTGCTCGCGCAGGCCGAAGCGCTCGGCGGGCCCGTGCATCTGGTCGGGCATTCGCTCGGCGGCCAGATCGCCCGCGCGGCCGTCCTGCTCGACCACTCCCCCTTCCTGTCCTTCACCCTGGTCTCCTCGGGCCCGGCGGAGATATCCGTCTCGCAGCGGCAGCGGGTGAAGCTGCTGAGCGACGCGCTCGCCGTGATGTCGATGGAGGAGGTCTGGGAGGCGATCCGGGCCATGGGGCCGCCGGAGGAGGTCGGCGGGCCCGCGCGCGGTCTCGGCGACGCCGATCAGCTGAGGCGGCGCTGGCTGGGCAACAAGCCGGCCCAGCTCCTCGCCACCGGACGCCAGCTGTGCACCGAACCGGACCGCGTCGCCGAGCTCGCCGCGATCCCGCTGCCGTTCCACGTCCTGTCGGGCGCGCGGGACGACACCTGGCCGGTGGCGGTCCTCGACGACATGGCCGTACGGCTGAACGCGCACCGCACGGTCGTCACGGGCGCCGAGCACTCCCCCAACGCCGACCGGCCCCTGCCGACGGCCCACGCCCTCGCGGACTTCTGGGACGGCCGGCAGGGCTAGGCAGGGCCTGGGGTCCGGGACCACGCCGCAGACCGCGGGGGGCAGGCTGGAAACAGCTAGAGCTGCGTCCGCAGATGCTCCCAGAAGCCGTCCCGCAGGGCCCGCCGCAGGTCGGCCTGGCCACGCAGCGAGTACTGGAGCAGGCCCTCCGCCTCGACGAGCAGGTCCTGGTCGACGGAGCCGGGCAGGTAGGGGTGTCCGGGCAGCAGCTCCGCCAGCGTGTCCCGGCCCCGGGACGCCAGCCATTTCGCGGCGATCTGTGCGCCCACGAACCGCACGGCGTCGCGGGTGGGCCGGTTCGCGGTCGTCTCGTGGACGGGCGCCGTACGACGGGAGACGTAGGGCTTGAAGAAGTCGAGGTCGAGGGTGCGCTGGCTGTCGACCTCCCACAGCAGCGGCTCGGCCTGGTTGCGGCCCTCCGGTGCCTCGATGCCCCAGAGGTGGACGCGGGCGCCGTAGCCCTGGGCGGCCTCCACCGCCGACACCAGGTCCTCGTCGCCGCCGAGCAGGGCCGCGTCGCTGATGGCGCGGTGGCGGGCGAGGGACTCCAGGTCGCTGCGGATGAGGGAGTCGACGCCCTTCTGCTGGTTGTTGGCGTTGAGGTTGCCCAGCCGGACCTTGACGTCCGGGAGCTCCGCGATGGTCTGCTGCTCCGCCGTGTGGATGCGGCGGCGGGCGCCGTCGTACCAGTAGACGCGCAGCAGCCGGCTGTCCGCGAAGATGGTGCGGGCCCGGTCGATGAGGGCGTCGATCAGGCCCTCGGCGTCGAGGTCGAAGGCGCGGCGGTCCTCGGTGCCTGCGACGAGGCGTCCCGCGGCGGCGTAGAGGTACCCGGCATCGACGAAGATCGCGTGGGTGGAGGGGGTCTTCGCCACCTCGGCGAGCATGCGCTGGAGCAGCTCGTTGGTGCGGTCGATGCGGGCACTGAGGTCCGCGAGGTCGTCGTTCATCGCCTCCATTCTCCCGGCGGTCACGCAGTGAACACAACCGGTCCCGTTCGGTCCCGTAACGAGCCTCTTACGACTCATTAATTAGTACTTCGAAAAATTTCCTTAGCGTAGGGAATGTTTGAACCATGCGGCTCCGTTGACCCATACGGAACACCGAGCACCGCAGCCCGGTGTGCCGCTCACCCAAGTAGTTCTCCTCAGGAGGATGACCAGACGAAGGGAGAAGCCCTTGCGCTTCGAAATCATGCGACTCGACGACGTCGACGGCACAGCTGTGGACTCGACCGTTGTGGACGCCGCCTCCGTCAACCGCATCGTGCAGCAGGCCGCCGCCATCGGGCAGCGCCTGTGGATCCGCCCGGCCGAGACCACGGCCTCATAACGCGCAGCTCTCCCGCGACGACGCGCGGCTCTCGCGCACGTCACAGCAGCTCTCGCACACTTCGCAGCCCCCGCACGGCCCCAGGCCCCAGGCCGCGCGGGGGCTGCGCTGTTGCGGACCACGACGGCCGGGCGCGTACTGAGATCAGGGCCTGCGGATGCGAGGACGGGACGGTGAGCCGTGTGTCGTTGACGGGCCGGTCGAACCGGGAACTGCACGAACATGCCACCGCCGAGGCCGCGCGGCGCTACGAGGACTCCGCCGCGGAGCGCGAGCGGGTGGAGAACAGGATGGCGGCCGGGGTCCGCTTCCCGGACGCCCCGGACGCGCTCGCCGTCCGCGCGGACCGGATCCTCGACCGGGGCGGCCTGTCCCCTTCGGCGGTGGTGTCGGACATCCACCGCGACTCGCTGGACCGGCCCGACGCCGACGAACGCGTCATCGACCTGTCCAACGAGCTCCAGGCCTGGAACTTCCTGCCGCGCGGGGTCCGGGCCGGGGCCACGGTCGCCCGCATCACCCTGCGCCGCGAGGGCCGCGAGCTGCCGTACGGGACCGGGTTCCTGGTCTCCCCGCGCCTGCTCATGACCAACCACCACGTACTGCCCGACGAGGGCTTCGCCCGCCAGTGCTTCGCGGAGTTCAACGCCCAGGTGACGGTGGACAATCAGCCCGACACCGTCGTCCGGACGGAGTTCGATCCGGGGGCGTTCTTCACCGCCGACCAGCCGCTCGACTTCGCCCTCGTGGCGCTCGCGCCCACCCCGGACGGCCGGCCGCCGGGCGAGATCTTCGGCTGGAACCGGCTGAGCGTGCAGCTCGGCAAGCTGGTGCTCGGCGAGAAGGTCAACATCATCGGCCACCCGGACGGGCGGCTGAAGGAGATCGTCCTGCGGGACAACGCCGTGCTGGTGCGGCTCGACGACTTCCTCCACTACCGGACCGACACCAGGCCAGGGAACTCCGGCTCCCCCGTCTTCAACGACCAGTGGGAGGTGGTGGCCCTGCACCACAGCGGCGTGCCGAAGACGGACGACCAGGGGCGCGTCCTGCGCAAGGACGGCCGGCCCTGGAGCCCCGGTGACGGCGACGACGCGATCGAGTGGGCCGCCAACGAGGGCGTCCGGGTCAGCTCGATCCTGAAGCACCTGGCCCGCCTCGACCTCGACCCGGGGCGCGGCTCCCTGCTGGCCGGGATGGGCCCGGACTCCGGCCTGGACCAGAGCGCGGCCACGGCTGTGCAGGCCCTCACGGTCACGGCACCGGGCCCGACGGCCCCGCCGGTCCCCACCGCCCCCGCGGCGGTCACGGCCACCGCGCGCGTCAGCGAAGGGGCACCGGCACCGGCACCCAAGAAGGGACTCCCCGCCCGGCCCACGGCCTTCGGGGGCCACCGCCATCTGCTTTTCCTGCACGGCAGGGACCAGCAGTCCAAGGACCCCGAGGCGCTCCGACTGAACTGGACGGCGGGCCTGAACCGGGGGCTCACCCTCGCCTCCCTGCCCGCGATCGACCCCAAGGACGTCTGGTTCCCGTTCTACGGCCCGCTCCTGCACCACTTCGTCACCGGCGAGAGCACGGCCGGGGCCATTGCGCCGGACCAGCTGAGCGCCGCGGCCGCCGCCGAGGTCTTCGCCGCGCAGTCCCCCACCGGTTCCTACGAGCAGCTGCTCTACGAGGCCGCCGCCCGGACCGGCATGCCCCAGGACGGCCCCGCGGTCAGGGAGCGCTTCGGGGCCGGCGTGTCCAAGCCGCTGCACCGGCCGCTCAGCTGGCTCGCCGCCCGGTCCGACCTGGACGAGTGGACCATCGCCCTGTTCCTGCGCGACGTCGACCTGTACCTCGGCGACAGCGCGGTACGGCAGGCCGTGCTGGACCGCGTCATGGAGACGATGCCCGGCTCCGGCGAGCTCGTGCTGGTGACGCACAGCCTGGGCACGGTCGTGGGCGTGGACCTCCTGACCCGGCTCCCCGAGGGCCTCGACCCCGTCCTGCTGGTCACCGCCGGCAGCCCGCTCGGCATGGACGGGGTCAACGAGCGGCTCCTCGTCCGGGGTCCGCACCGGCCGGCCCGGGTGCACGACTGGGTCAACGTCTGGTGCCCCAACGACGCGGTGGCCATCGGCTGCCCGCTGGAGGACGAGCGCTGGGGCAAGCTCACCCAGCCGGTCGCGTCCAACGGCCGTGAGCGCGCCCACGACATCGACGAGTACCTGGGCCACCCGGAAGCCGCCGGCCCGATCGGCTCGGTGCTCGCCGGCCACTGACGCGCCCGCCGTCAGCCGCCCTGGATCACCTGGGTGACGCCGTTGATGATCTGCTGCACGGCGATCGCGGAGAGCATCATGCCCGCGAGCCGCGTCACCAGGACCACGCCGCCGTCCTTGATGATCCGGATGATGACCAGCGAGTAGCGCATCACCAGCCACAGCACCCCGTGGATGGCGAGGATCGCCGTCCACACGGACACCTGCGTGGCCACGCTGTGGGCCTTCTGCACGGCGAGGATGACGGACACGATCGCCCCCGGCCCGGCCAGCAGCGGCATGCCCAGCGGCACGAGCGCGACGTTGACGTCCTTGGTCTGCTGGGGCTCGTCGTTCTTCCCGGTCAGCAGGTCGAGGGCGATCAGCAGGAGCAGCAGGCCGCCCGCGATCATCAGCGCGGGCACCGAGACGTGCAGGTAGTTCAGGATCTGGTGCCCCAGCAGCCCGAACACGGTGATCACCCCACCCGCGACGCAGACGGCCTGGAAGGCCATCCGCTTCTGCACCTTGCCGGGCCGTCCGGCGGTGAGCGCGAGGAAGATCGGGGTGATGCCCGGGGGATCCATGATCACGAAGAGGGTGAGGAAGAGGGAGCCGAAGACGGCGAGGTCGAACATGGGTGTGATGGCCTTGCGGGTGGGGGTGGAACGAGCGAGAGGGCGCCGGCCGACGACATGCGCCGCTCGCCACCGCGAGCACGGCCGGCGACCCCGGGGAAGGTGGGCACGGCGGACGACGCCGTGCGCCTGGCAAGGAGGCGAAGGGGCCTGGGGCGAAGGGCCCGGGTCCCTCTCGTGGAACCGGGACCTCAGGGACCAGCAGGCGGGAAGCTCAGACGGTTCCGCCGGCCCCGGGCACCGGGAACGCCCCGAAGGCCCGGCGCGTGATCTCGCCGTACACCTCGGGATCCGTGGTGCACTCACCGAGCACGCAGCTCTTGCGGCTGCCGTGGTAGTCCGACGACCCGGTCACGAGAAGCCCCAGCTCCTTGGCCAGTCCTCGCAGCCGCGCCCGGGTGTCCGCGTCGTGGTCCATGTGATCGACCTCGATGCCGTCGAGCCCGGCAGCGGCCATCTCGGCGATCGCGGCCTCCGGCACCGTGCGGCCCCGCTTGCTGGCGCCGGGATGGGCGAACACGGCGACCCCGCCGGCGCCCTTGATCAGCCGGAGGGCCTCGAAAGGGTCGGTCTCGTGCTTCTCGACGAAGACCCGGCCGCCGTCGGCCAGCCAGTCCTGCGTGAAGGCGTCGTTCACGGTCGGTACGACACCGAGCTCCACCAGCGCGCTCGCCACGTGCGGCCGCCCGACGGACCCGTCACCGGCGATCCGGGCCACCTGCTCCCAGGTGACCGGAACGCCCAGTTCCTGAAGCTTGGCGATCATGCCCTGGGCCCGCGGCACCCGGTCGTCCCGCACCAGTTCCCGCTCGGCGAGCAGGGCCGGCTCCTCGGCGTCGAAGAGGTAGGCCAGCATGTGCATGCTGATCCCGTCGAGCCGGCAGGAGAGCTCGGCCCCGGTGACGAGGGTGAGCCCCTCGGGCAGTGCGGCGATCGCCTCGGCGTGTCCGCGCGTGGTGTCGTGATCGGTCAGCGCGACGACGTCCAGCCCGGCAGCGGCGGCCTTGCGCACCAGCTCACCTGGCGTGTCCGTACCGTCGGAGGCGGTGGAGTGGGTGTGCAGGTCGATACGCACGACTCGGACTCCAGTCACGGACGGGGCGAACAGGGCTGCTCAAGGATAACCGCACATCCAGCCCTCGCCGTCACAGCCGAACCCCCGCTGCGACCGTTACAGGCTCGACCGGCCCCGCCACACCCCTGGGGACTGTCGGTCACACTCCCGTCTGCCCCGCGACGCCTGGCACTCCCCCAAGCTCTTCGAGCAGGGGGGACCCCCACTCTCGCCGCACCGGGCGAAAGCCCGAGTACGCCCAGGTACAAGGAGTTCCGCCGACACGCCGAGAGCACGCACCGGACGCCGCGGAGGCGCCCTCCGGGCGACGACGGGAGTCCGACGGCAGCCCTCAGGGCTGCAGGAGGCGCGGCGACAGCGCCCCGCACGGCACCAGTTCCACCTCGGCGCCCGCGTCCCGCAGATCGGCCAGCACCAGTTCGTCGTACATCAGCAGCCCGGACTGCTCCGGCCAGACGACCGCCCACAGCCACATCCCGAGCGCCTCACCGGCGAAGACGGCCCGGTCGGCCGGCGCGCCGGAGACATGCCACAGCGGCGTCGGGCGCCCCGCGGCGAGGACCTTGGCCTGGGCCGGTTTGCCGACGTCCATGTAGGGCCCCGGATCCGGCCCTTCGATGCCCGCGTAGCGCGCCCCGAGTCCGACGCCGAGCTCCTCGGCCACCAGGATCAGCTCGCCCATGCCGCCGAGCGGCCCGGGCCCGGTGCAGGCCACGGCCGTCGCGCGGCCGCCCGTGCGGTCGTCCCCCGCGCAGGCCACCCCGGTGAACAGCCAGCCCACCGGCAGCGGCCAGGGCATCCACACCGGCACCTGGGTCCGGTGCACCACGACGTTGAGGGCATCGACGCTGGGCGGTATCACGGGCTGCACCGGGTGGACGGTGCCGTGCACAGCGCACTGCCACGAGTCGGAGAAGAGGCCGGGAGCCCTGACCCGGCCACCGCACTTCGGGCAACTGGGTTCGCCCCTCATAGGGCCCCACGGTCCTACCCGCGCCGCGCCGCGTCAAGGACGATCACCCAACCGGACGGAACCCTTCACTCCCAGACCGGATGCCCCTTGCATTAATCAGCCCAGCCACCTCGGTGCGTGCATACACCAACTAACTCGGTCGAGGGGAGAGGGAACGAGCGTGGACCCCTGCGACGCCGGAGCGGGCGGCCTCCTGAAGCAGCCCACCTCCGTGTGGGCGACCGTCGGGGCGTCGGTCGTCGCCTTCATGGGCATCGGGCTGGTCGACCCGGTCCTGCCGTCCATCACCCAGGGCCTCGACGCCTCGGCCGGCCGGGTCTCCCTGCTCCTCACCTCGTACTTCCTGATCACCGCCGTCGCGATGCCGGTGACCGGGTTCGTCTCCAGCAGGATCGGCGGCCGCAGGACCCTGCTGGCCGGCCTGGCGTGCGTGGTCGTCTTCGCCGGGCTCGCCGGCCCGTCCGGATCGGTCGGTGAACTGGTCGGCTTCCGGGCGGGCCGGGCCTGGGCAACGCGCTGTTCGTCTCGACGGCCCTCGTGGTCCTCGTCGGCGCGGCGGCCGGCGGCAGCGCCGCGGCGGTCCTGCTCCACGAGTCGGCCCTCGGGCTCGGCATGGCCTGCGGCCCGCTGCTGGGCGCCCTGCTCGGCGACGCCGGCTGGCGCCATCCGTTCTTCGGCACGGCGTTCCTGATGGCCGTCGGCTTCCTGTGCGTCGCGGTGTTCCTGAAGGAGCAGCCCGGGCCGGCCCGCAGGATCTCGCTGCTGGACCCGGTCAAGGCCCTCGGCCACGGCGGTCCGGCCCCGGCGGCGGTCTCGGCGTTCTTCCACGACTGCACGTTCTTCACCGTGCCGGCCTTCACGCCGTTCGTGCCGGACATGAGCCCGTAACGGTCGGGCGCGGAGCTCTTCGCCTGGGGCGTGCCGCTCGCCGTCTTCTCGGTGATCGTGAAGCGGCTGGGCTCAGTGAAGGTGCTCGGCGGCTCGCTGACGCTGCTCGCGGCGGACGTGCTGGTGCTCGGCTGCGGCTCCCACACCACGGCCGTCGTCTGCACGATCCTGTCCGGCGCCCTCATCGGCGTGAACAACACCGTCTCCACCGAGCTGGCCCTCGGCGTCTCGGACGCGCCCCGGCCGGTGGCCAGCGGGGGCTACGACGTCGTCCGCTGGTTCGCCGCGGCGGCGGCTCCCCGGTTCGCGCCGAAGATCGGGGAGTGGACCGACCCGCACATCCCGTTCGTGGTCGTGGCCGTCACCGCGGTCCTGGGGGCCGCGGTGGTCGTCGTACGGCGCAGGGCCCTCTCCCGGCAGACGGAGCAGCCGGAGACGAGGCACGCGACCGGTCAGGGCGTCACCGTGTTCGCCAACTGAGGCCTAGATGAACGGAGTTGGTGAGCTTGCTCACTCCAGCGGGACGGACCCGCGGGACGGATCCCGGAGGTCCGTGCCCTGGTTCAGCCACCGCTCCCGGAGGGCCTGCGCGCCGTGCACGCGCTTCCAGGCCGCCTCGTTCGGGGTCATCGGCAGCAGCGGCAGGAACCGCACGGGGTCGAGGGGCTCGTCCAGCTCCAGGTCCTCGACCAGACCGCCCGGCTCGGCGACCAGGACGGAGGTGAAGGGGGCGCCGGTCCAGAGCGGCTCACCGACGTCGAGGGAGGCGCCGGGCACCACGACCAGACCCTCCACCTGCGGGGACGCGGCGAGCACGGCGAGCGGGCGGAGCACCTTGTCGGTGTCGGCGAGCCCGGCCCGCACGGAGAGGACCAGCTCCGCGCGCGGCCCCTTGACGGGGTCGGCGACCACGGCCGTGGGGTCGGTCATGGGGTGCGCGGACATGCCGAGCGTGGCGTAGCGGACGATGTCGCCCTCCTGGAAGCGGAGCACCTCGACGCGGTCCGTGCCGAGGAAGGTGACCGCCGCGCGCGCGCCCGGTTCGCCCAGTGCCGAACGCAACCGGGCCTCGACCAGAGGAAGAACATCTGCCATGCGGCGAGCATAGAACTCGTCAGTAGCGGGCAAACAAGCGCCTTGACACGTCGGGCGGCTGCTACTGTTGCCCGGTGGTTCGGGGCAGCACGCAGAAGCGTCGCGGTCAAGCCCCGACGCCGAAGGAACTCCCTTACGAGGGACCGGCCGGAGGAGGTGGGACTGCAATGGATCGAAGTCGACCGTGCAGTAGCACCACGCTCTTCCCGCCGCTGACGTAGCTGTTCTGGCTCCTGCTGGCCGCCACCTCTCGCACTCGCTTCACGCGGAAGAGCGCTTCGTTTCGCTTTGCCTGATCTGCCTCAGTAGCTGAATCAGTAACGACACTCGCCACCGCGACGGTGCGGTGCTCCCCGCTTTGTGGACGTGCCAAACATCCGTAGTCCCGACGTCCTCATTCCGGGTAGTTCCACCCGCCGCCGGCGTCTTTCGTTGCCCGCCCGCGAAGGAGCCCGCCATGTCGATGATCCGCGACCTGCGCGCCGTCGTCCGTCCGTCCCGTGTCTCGCTGCGCAAGGACGGCGGCCCCTACGACGCCACCCGCAGCCCGGCCGCGGCCTCCGCCGTCGTCGACTGCGCCGTCTACCGCGACGGCCGCCGCATCGAGACCGAGGCCCCGCTGACCCCGCACGAGGCGGTGCGCCTGGTGCGCCGCGACGGGGGGTTCGTGTGGATCGGCCTGCACGAGCCGACGGAGTCCGAATTCTCGGGCGTCGCCCGCGAGTTCGGGCTGCACCCGCTGGCCGTCGAGGACGCGGTCCAGGCCCACCAGCGGCCCAAGCTGGAGCGCTACGACGACTCGCTCTTCACGGTCTTCAAGACCATCCACTACGTGGAGCACGACCAGTTCGACGCCAACAGCGAGGTCGTCGAGTCCGGCGAGGTCATGTGCTTCACCGGACGGGACTTCTTCATCACCGTCCGGCACGGGGGGCAGGGCTCCCTGCGGGCCCTCAGGCACCGCCTGCAGGACGACCCCGAGCTGCTGGCCAAAGGCCCCTCGGCCGTGCTGCACGCCATCGCCGACCACGTCGTCGACGGGTACATCGCCGTCGCCGACGCGGTGCAGGACGACATCGACGAGGTCGAGACCGAGGTGTTCTCCCCGGGCCGCAAGGGCGGCGCGGCGCGCGGCACGGACGCCGGGCGGATCTACCAACTCAAGCGCGAGGTGGTGGAGTTCAAGCGGGCCGTGGCGCCGCTGCTGCGGCCCATGCAGCTGCTGAGCGAGCGGCCCATGCGGCTGGTCGACCCCGACATCCAGAAGTACTTCCGGGACGTCGCCGACCACCTGGCCCGCGTCCAGGAGCAGGTCCTCGGCTTCGACGAACTGCTCAACTCCATCCTGCAGGCCAACCTCGCGCAGGCGTCCGTGGCGCAGAACGAGGACATGCGCAAGATCACCTCGTGGGCGGCCATCATCGCCGTGCCGACGATGGTGTGCGGGGTCTACGGCATGAACTTCGACTACATGCCGGAGACCCACTGGAAATACGGCTACCCGGTGATCATGAGCATCACGGTCGCGCTCTGCCTGGGCATCCACCGCAGCCTGAAGCGGAACGGATGGCTGTGAGCGACCTGGATAGGGTGAGCGCCATGACAAGCGAGCTGCTCGGCCAGGCCCTCGTCGAGGAAGCCACGAAGAAGTCCGGCCTCATCTGGGTCCAGGGCCCCGGTAGCGCCGCACGCGCGCTGTGGCACGTGTGGCACGAGGGTGCCGCGTGCCTGGTGGGCGACGGGCCGGGCGAGCAGCCGCTGCCCGGGCTGGCCGACGGCGCCGAGGCGCAGGTGACGGTCCGCAGCAAGGACAAGGGGAGCCGGCTGGTCTCCTGGGCGGCGCGGGTCACCGAGCTCGCGCCGGGCTCCGAGGCGTGGGACGCGGCGGTCGCCGAGCTGAAGGGCAAACGCCTGAACGCGCCCGACGGCGAGGCGATGACCGCCCGCTGGGCGCGGGAGTGCCGGGTGCTGCGCCTGGAGCCGACCGGGGTGCGGGCGCCGCTGCCCGAGGGTTCGCTGTCCGAGCCGCCGCTGCCGTCCCCGGCGACCACCCGCCGGCCGGTCCCGGCGGGGCTGCCCCGCCTGCTGCTGAAGAAGCGCAAACGGACCTGACGGCCTACGACGTCGGCAGCTGCTTGCCGTAGTCCACCGTCTCGTTCCTCTCCGGCTCGCGGAGGGAGAAGTCCTCCTCCCAGGCGGAGAACGTGAGTGTGCCGGCCTTGCCCGCCCGCTCCAGGCGCAGCGGAAACGGCTTGCCCTCCAGGGAGACCTCCAGAGTGCCGCCGGATCCCTTGTCGCCGGTGACGCGGATGGTGCGGACGCCCGCCTGCTCGTCGTGGCCGTCCGTGGCGAGGGCGCCGTGCAGGGTCAGCAGACCGTCGAGGAGGACCGCCTTGTCCGTGAAACCACTGAACTTCTTGTACGAAGGGTCGCCCTGCGGCACCTTCACGTACTTGCCACCGAGCTTGGAGGCCGCCGCCGCGTCCGCCTCGCCGCCCCCGTCCTGGCCGCCGCCGTGACTCCAGAACTCCGCGTCCGCCTTGACGAAGAGCTGCTCGCCGATGCGCAGCACCTTGAAGGTCGTGCCCTTCGTGGTGACCGACCCGTCACCGCCGTCGTCCTTCAGCCGCATGTCGAGGGTGTACGCGCGCCCGCCGCTGACGACGCTGCCGTGCACCCGGACCGCCTGAGCGGACTCGGCGGCCGCCCGGGTCTTGGTCTGGATCTGGGCGGCGGGGAGTCTGCCGACGCCGTTGGTGCCCTCGTTCGGATCTTCCTCCGCGCAGCCCGTGAGCACCGTTCCCGTCACGAGCAGGGCGCACATCGCGCTCGCACGTACGGCACTGCGGCTGCGGCCCTGGCGAATCGGAGTCACAGGTGGGGCTGCCTCTCTGACGGGAGACCTGAACGGCGTACCGCAGGGTACCGGGGACGTACGAGCAGATCGGAGCCGGTCCGTCCGGACCGGCCGCCGACGCGACGCCGATCGGTACGGGCTAGCCTGAAGCCCACCCGAGCGGGCAATTCGGTGAAGGCAGAGACGAAAACAGGCACGACCGGCAACGAGAACCACCCCGCACGAAAAGGAGCCGCGGCCATGGCAGCGGGCGCCCCCCGGATCTTCGTATCGCACCTCTCCGGTGTCGCCGTCTTCGACCCCGCCGGTGACCAGGTGGGGCGGGTGCGCGATCTGGTCGTCATGCTGCGGGTGGGGCAACGGCCACCGCGGCTGCTCGGCCTGGTCGTCGAACTCGCCACCCGCCGCCGCATCTTCCTGCCCATGACCCGGGTCACCGCGATCCAGGCCGGACAGGTGATCACGACCGGCGTGCTCAACGTCCGGCGCTTCGAGCAGCGGCCCACCGAGCGGCTGGTCTTCGGGGAGCTGCTGGACCGGCGCGTCAAGCTCACCGAGACCGGTGAGGAGGTCACCGTCCTGGACCTGTCGGTGCATCAGCTGCCGGCCCGGCGGGACTGGGAGATCGACCGGGTCTTCGTCCGCAAGGGCCGGAAGGCCGGGGCCTTCCGGCGCGCCAGGGGCGAGGCGCTGACCGTCGAGTGGTCGGGCGTCACCGGCTTCTCCCTGGAGGAACAGGGGCAGGGCGCCGAGAGCCTGCTCGCCACGTTCGAGCAGCTGCGCCCAGCCGACCTGGCCAACGTCCTGCACCACCTCTCCCCCAAGCGCCGGGCCGAGGTCGCCGCCGCCCTGGACGACGACCGGCTGGCCGACGTGCTGGAGGAGCTCCCGGAGGACGACCAGATCGAGATCCTCGGCAAGCTGAAGCAGGAACGTGCCGCCGACGTCCTGGAGGCCATGGACCCCGACGACGCGGCGGACCTGCTGGGCGAGCTGCCCACGGACGAGCAGGAGCGGCTGCTGAGCCTGATGCAGCCCGGCGACGCGGCCGACATGCGGCGGCTGATGTCGTACGAGGAGCGCACGGCGGGCGGTCTGATGACCACCGAGCCGATCGTGCTGCGCCCGGACGCCACCGTCGCCGACGCCCTCGCCCGCGTCCGCAACCCCGACCTCTCCCCCGCCCTCGCCGCGCAGGTCTACGTGTGCCGGCCGCCCGACGACACCCCGACGGGCAAGTACCTGGGCACGGTCCACTTCCAGCGCCTGCTGCGGGAGCCGCCGCCCTCCCTGGTCAGCTCGATCGTGGACAGCGACCTGCAGCCGCTCGACCCCGAGGCTGACCTGCCGGCCATCGCGGGGTTCTTCGCCACGTACGACATGGTCGCGGCGCCCGTGGTCGACGAGGCCGGCGCGCTGCTCGGCGCCGTGACCGTGGACGACGTGCTCGACCACATGCTCCCGGACGACTGGCGGGAGACCGAGTTCCACCTGGACCAGGAGGAGGTGCCGACCGATGGCTCCTGAGCGCGAGACCCTGCGCGACCGCACGCCCGCCGGTGCCACGGCCGCCTCCCGGCCGCGCACCCGCCTCGACCAGCCGCTGCCGCGCCGCCGCCGGTTCCTGCCCGAGTACGACCCGGAGGCCTTCGGGCGGCTGTCGGAGCGCATCGCCCGCTTCCTGGGCACCGGGCGGTTCATCGTCTGGATGACGTTCGTGATCATCCTGTGGGTGGTCTGGAACAGCCTCGCACCCGGGCATCTGCGGTTCGACGAGTACCCGTTCATCTTCCTGACGCTGATGCTGTCGCTGCAGGCGTCCTACGCCGCCCCGCTGATCCTGCTCGCCCAGAACAGGCAGGACGACCGGGACCGGGTGAACCTGGAGCAGGACCGCAAGCAGAACGAGCGGTCGATCGCCGACACCGAGTACCTGACGCGTGAGATCGCCGCACTGCGCATCGGCCTGGGCGAGGTCGCCACGCGCGACTGGATCCGCTCCGAGTTCCAGGACATGATCAAGGAGCTGGAGGAACGCCAGAACGGCCACCGCCACGGCCCCGTCGTATTCCCGGCGGAACGGTCGGGGGGACGTGACGCAGACGACCGCTAGGACGCTTTCCTACGCCCCGGTACGGCGCCGTACCATCGTCACTATGGCTATGGAAGACGCGGTGCGCGAGGCACTGGCGACGGTGAACGACCCCGAGATCCACAAGCCCATCACCGAGCTCGGGATGGTCAAGTCCGTGGAGATCGGCGCGGACGGGGTGGTCGCGGTCACCGTGTACCTCACGGTCTCGGGCTGCCCGATGCGGGACACGATCACGCAGCGCGTGACCGAGGCGGTCTCCGGCGTGGAGGGCGTCACCCGTGTCGACGTCACGCTCGACGTGATGAGCGACGAGCAGCGCCGCGAGCTGGCGGCCGCCCTGCGCGGCGGCCAGGCCGAGCGCGAGGTCCCCTTCGCCAAGCCGGGCAGCCTGACCCGCGTCTACGCGGTCGCCTCCGGCAAGGGCGGCGTCGGGAAGTCCTCGGTGACGGTCAACCTGGCGGCGGCGATGGCGGCCGACGGGCTCAAGGTCGGTGTCGTCGACGCCGACATCTACGGCCACTCCGTGCCGCGCATGCTGGGCGCCGACGGCCGCCCCACCCAGGTCGAGAACATGATCATGCCGCCGTCGGCGAACGGCGTGAAGGTCATCTCGATCGGCATGTTCACCCCGGGCAACGCCCCGGTGGTCTGGCGCGGCCCGATGCTCCACCGCGCCCTGCAGCAGTTCCTGGCGGACGTGTACTGGGGCGACCTGGACGTCCTGCTGCTGGACCTGCCGCCCGGCACCGGCGACATCGCGATCTCCGTGGCGCAGCTCGTGCCGAACGCCGAGATCCTGGTCGTGACGACCCCGCAGCAGGCCGCCGCCGAGGTCGCCGAGCGGGCCGGCTCCATCGCCGTGCAGACCCACCAGAAGATCGTCGGCGTCGTCGAGAACATGTCCGGGCTGCCCTGTCCGCACTGCGACGAGATGGTCGACGTCTTCGGCACGGGCGGCGGCCAGGTCGTCGCCGACGGCCTGACCCGCACGACGGGCGCGAACGTCCCGGTGCTCGGCAGCATCCCCATCGACGTCCGCCTGCGCGAGGGCGGCGACGACGGCAGGCCGGTGGTCCTGACCGACCCGGACTCCCCGGCGGGCTCGGCCCTGCGCGCCATCGCGGGCAAGCTCGGAGGACGTCAGCGGGGCCTGTCGGGCCTGTCCCTCGGGATCACCCCGAAGAACAAGTTCTGAGGCCGTTCCTCCTCCGGCCGAGGGCCTGCGGTGACGGGGCGCCGATCACGACCGGCGCCCCGGGCCGCTCAGGCGTAGGCGGCGATGTCCTTCACCACGGAGAAGCCGAGCCCGTAGGCGCTCATGCCCCGCCCGTAGGCGCCCAGGTGGACCCCCGCGGACGTCGACCCGGCCAGCACCCAGCCGAACTCCGACTCCCGGTAGTGGAACGCCGTCGGCACCCCGTCCACGGGGAGCGACAGCGTCGACCAGTCGGATCCGTCCAGGTCGTCCGCCAGCACCCACGCCGTCTCGGTCTGCTGCTCCAGCCAGTCGTCGCGCAGCGAGTGGTCCATCTGCCCGGGCCAGGTGAAGGACAGCAGCCCCACGCCCGCGAGCCACGCCGCCGACGACACCGATGTGGCCTCCAGCAGGCCCGTGCCGTCGGCGCTGCGCCGTGAGGGGTTCGCCGCGACCGTCACCACGACCGCGAACTTCTCCTTGGCGTCCTGATCGCCCCCGGCGGCGTGCTCGTTGCGCACCGTGGGTTCGTCCCCGTGGCCGATCGAACCGTGCTCCACGGCCCCGTCGGCCGCCGTACCGACCTGCATCAGCCAACGCGGCCCCGTGAAGGCCTCGTCGAGGCCGTACCACGGGAAGGGCGCGCGCAGGTAGCCGTCGACCGTGCGCCGGGCGAAGGGGACCTGCTGTCCGCCCTCCGCGGCCGGCGCCTGCGCGACTGCCCCACTCGTCGTCTC
The DNA here is from genome assembly GCF_042746715.1 of Streptomyces sp. NPDC058741. Taxonomy (NCBI): domain Bacteria; kingdom Bacillati; phylum Actinomycetota; class Actinomycetes; order Kitasatosporales; family Streptomycetaceae; genus Streptomyces; species Streptomyces sp. NPDC058741. Next base: position 16,214 of record NZ_JBHYQH010000010.1, read on the forward strand.
CATGTGCCCGAGCCCTCCTCGCTCTAGTCGAACCGAGCGGCCCGCCCCCCTTCGGGCGTACTCGTCCGGTCCGCACAACAACTCGGCAGCATAGCCACACCGCTGGGAGCAGCAGGGAAAGCGCCCGGCGCGTGGGCCGCACGGGCGCCCGGATCAGGCCGCGCAGAGCCCGACCGGAGTATGAAACGCGTCACGTGCGCCAGGGGCGTACGCCCCTGGCGTGCCGCTCAGGCGGGCCCTGGCACGTCCTCAGGTGGCGTCCATGTCGAAGGGCGGACGGTCGTCCCGGCCGGACGTCTCGGGCTTCTTGGCCATGTCGATGCGGCCACCGGACGGGGAGGACGACGGCGCGTCGGCGTCACGGCTGTGGACGGCGTCGGTGACCTCGGCCATCTCCTTCTTCAGGTCGAAGCCGTTGCGGATCTCCTTGAGCCCCAGGTCCTCGTTGTCGAGCTGCTTGCGGATGAAGGTCTTGGGGTTGAGGTCCTCGAACTCGAAGTCCTTGAACTCCGGGCCGAGTTCCTCCCGGATGTCGTTCTTGGCGCTCTCCGAGAACTCACGGATCTTCCGGATCGTGCGCGTCATGTCCTGGATGACCTTGGGGAGCTTGTCCGGACCGAAGACGAGCACGGCGAGGACGATGAGCGTCACCAGCTCGAGCGGTCCTACGTCATTGAACACCTGAAGCTCCTTGCGACGTCCTCGGTCCTCGGCCCTCGGTGGTCGGTGCGGGTGTCGCGGTGGTCCGGGCCGGATCCACGGTACCCGGCCATCCTGTCCGACCGGTACCGTCACGGGACCTCCGCGCCCCGGGACGCGGCCGCTCAGCCACCGGACGATCCGAGGACGAGCGAGACCGTACGCTCCTCGCCGCCGCGCTCCACCGTGAGCTCCAGCCGGTCCCCGGGGCGGTGCGCCCGGGTCTTGACGATCAGTTCCTCGCCGGAGTGGACGCGTTGGCCGTCGACCGCGGTGATGACGTCGCCCGCCTTGATCCCGGCCTTCGCGCCCGGGCCGCCCGTGGTGACCGGCGGTCCGCCGTCGCCGCCCTTGGTGCCGACCCGGGCGCCGTCGCCCGTGTAGCCCATGTCCAGGGTGATGCCGATGACCGGGTGGGTCGCCTCGCCGGTGTTGATCAGCTCCTCGGCGACCCGCTTGCCCTGGTTGATGGGGATGGCGAAGCCGAGGCCTATCGAGCCGGACTGCCCGCTGTCCGGGTCGGAGCCGCTGCCGGCGGAGCGGATGGCCGAGTTGATGCCGATGACCCGTGCCTCGGCGTCGAGCAGGGGCCCACCGGAGTTGCCGGGGTTGATCGGCGCGTCGGTCTGCAGCGCGTCGACGTACGACACGTCGCTGCCGTCGCCCTTCTCACCGCCGGCCGTGATGGGCCGCTGCTTGGCGCTGATGATGCCGGAGGTGACGGTGCCGGCCAGGTCGAAGGGCGCGCCGATGGCCACGACCGGGTCGCCGACCTGCACGTTGTCCGAGTTGCCCAGGGGCAGGGGGGTGAGACCGCTGACGCCCTTCACCTTCACGACGGCGAGGTCGTAGCCGCCGTCCCGGCCGACGACCTCGGCCCGGGCGGTCTCCCCGCTGTTGAAGGTCACGGTGATCTCGCCGGAGGATCCGGCGGGCTTCACGACGTGGTTGTTGGTGAGGATGTGCCCCCGGTCGTCGAGCACGAAGCCGGTGCCGGTGCCCTGCTCGCTCGAGCCGCTCACATGCAGGGTGACCACGCTGGGCAGGGCCCGCCCGGCGATCCCGGCCACGCTGTCCGCGTCCCGCGCGGCGGCCTCCTTCCCGGCCTGCGGCAACTCGACGGTCCCCACGCCGCCGTTCCGCTCCAGATACGTCCCCACGACGCCGCCGATCCCGCCGGACACGAGCGCGAGCAGCACGGCACCCGGCACCAACGCCTTCCTGCCGCGCTTGGGCCGCTGTCCGGTACTGAGGACGGCGGCCCCGTTCTGCTGGAGCGGCCCGCCGCCTCCGGGGGCGCTGTGGGCCGCCCAGGGGTCGTAGCGCTGCCAGGGGTCGGGTGCGGGGGCGGGCCCTGGGGCCGGGGCCGGAGCGGCGGCGGGCTGGGGGACCTGGCCGGGCGCCGGAGCGGCGGGCGGCGCTACGGCGCCCGGAGTCGGAGCGGTGAGCGGCCCTGCAGCGACCGGAGCCAGAGCCGTCCGGTCAGGGGCCTGAAGGGCCGGCGGTGGTGCTTGGGCCGGGACCTGAGCGGTGGGAGGCGGAGTGTGGGACGCGTCCTGGGCCACAGGAGGTGACATCGGTGCCAGGGCCTGTGTCATGGGCGCGGGCCCGGTGGGAGGCGGCCCGGGCGGTGTGCCGTGCGTCGCCGGGGCAGGGGCGCCGGGCAGGGGCGGCTGTCCGGGTATCGCCACGCCCTGTGCGGGTGTCGCAGCCGGGTGCTGGACGGGCGGTGCGGGCGCCCAGGGGCCTGGTTCTCCGTAGGGCGGGGTGCTGTACGGATCGGGGTCGTGCAGCGGCTTGACAGCCGCCTCTGCCGCCACGGCGGGCCGGGCGGGAAGGGTGGGCTCGGTGACGGCGGCGTCCCGCGGGTCGGCGACGGCCGGAGCAGTGCCGTCGGACCGCGGCTCGGTGACGACCGGAACCGCGCCTTCGGACCGGACCGCCGCATCGTCGGACCGCGTCGCACCGTCGGCAGAGCCCTCGGCTTCCACCGCCTCGGGGCGCCTCAACTCGTAGTCGCCCTCGTCGTCCGGCCGCTGCCGGACCACGGGCCGCGCCAGCTCGAAGTCGCCGTCGCCGGAGGCGGCCGGGCTCGCCGCCGGTCCCTGGGCCTCGTCCACGCCCGCCTCGTGCGCAGGCTCCTGCGTCTTCGGACGGCTCCACCACTTCTCTTTCGTGGGCTTCCCCTCGTTCATGCTCTCCCCACAGCACAGCCGCGCCACGGCTCGTCGGCGGTGGCCGCAGTTCGTCGAATCGGCGCCCGCACACACCTCTGCCGCGGGCGCCACCCCCGGATTCAATCAGGTTCGCGGCGCCGCGCGCAGAGGACCGTCAGCGAGCCGTACGCGGGGAGGCCGAGTGCGAGGGGGACGCGGTGGCCTGAGGGAGGGGCACGCCGAGCAGGGGCGTCGTGAGCTCGGGGGCGGCGGACCACGTGCTCAGGGGCACCGGCGGCACCGCCTCCAGCGGACGTATCAGCGGGGACATGGCGGCGGCACCGGCCACCACCGGGGCGGTCAGCGCGTGCACGGCGTGCTGCCGGGGCGGTGAGGGCACGCCGGGCAGCAGCGGTGCGCCCACCTCGGTCGGGGCGACCGGGGTGCGTTCGAGGGCGCTCTGGCCCTGCGCCTGCCCGAGCAGCAGTCCCGCGCCACGGCGGCGCTGGGACTCGGGCGACGTCGTCGCGCCCGTGCCCTGGGTGCGCAGGGGCGTGACGTTGCTGCCCGTGCCCGAGCCGCGGGCTTCCGTGTCGGCCGGGGTGACGGCGGTGACGCCGCCCAGGGCGAGCGCCGCAAGGGACACGGCCCCGGCGGCCACGAAGGCGAACCGCAGGCGCGAGGACGACCTGTCCGTCCCGGGCCGTCCGACGTCGTGGATGCGGAAGCCCCGGTTGCCCGGGGGCAGGCCGCGGCGTCCGGTCGGCAGGCCCCGGCCACCCGGGAGTCCGCCGCCGCCCGACGGGAGCGGCAGGGTCGGCAAGTGCGGCCTCGACGGGGCGTATCCGAACTCGAACCGCTCACCGCCGCGCTTGGTCCCGAAGGCCCCTGACGCGCCGAAGCGTCCGGAGAGGCCGGAGAGGCCGCCGGGCAGCCCTCCTCCGCCCGGCGGCGTGGCATCACCGTCCGGGCCGCCGCCCCCGGGTAGTCCCTGCAGGCGGGCCAGGAAGCTCTCGGAAGGGGGCGGCGGGGCCGCCTCCGCGAAGACGTTCTTCAGCCGGCGCTGGGCGTCCACCTCCGCCTTGCACTTCGCGCAGGTGGCCACGTGCGCCAGTACGCGCTCCCGCGCGTCATGACCGAGCTCCCCGTCCACCAGGGCGGAGAGTCGGTCTCCCAGGTGCTGCTCTGCGAGGTGTCCCTCGGAGGACTCAGGCCGTGATCCGCTCACGCGCTCGCGCCCCCTCCTCCCAGGGCGGGTACACGCGGCACGAAGGAGCGGCGCTCCGCGCGCGCCTGAGGCGAGCGGTGCGCGAGGGCCTTGCGCAGCTGGGAGCGGCCGCGGTGGATCCGCGAACGGACCGTGCCGAGCTTGACGCCGAGGGTCGCGGCGATCTCCTCGTACGACAGCCCTTCGATGTCGCACAGGACGACCGCGGCCCGGAACTCGGGCGCCAGGGTGTCGAGGGCCTGCTGGACGTCCGCGTCGAAGTGGGCGTCGTGGAAGACCTGCTGGGGTGTGGGCTCCTTGCTGGGCAGCCGCTCGGCCGCGTCCTCGCCGAGCGCGTCGAAGCGGATGCGCTGCTTGCGGCGGACCATGTCTAGGAACAGGTTCGTGGTGATGCGGTGCAGCCAGCCCTCGAAGGTGCCCGGCGTGTACGTCGACAGGGAGCGGAAGACGCGGACGAAGACCTCCTGCGTGAGGTCCTCCGCGTCGTGCTGGTTGCCGGTGAGGCGGTAGGCGAGCCGGTAGACCCGGCCGCTGTGCGTGCTGACGATCTCCTCCCAGGTGGGCGGAGTCCACGCCTGCCCGTCCGCGTCGGTGGAGAAGGTCGCGGTCTGAGCGGAGCCGGCGGCGTGGCCGTGGTCAGCAGCGGTGTCGTTCACAGATGTCGGCCTGCCCGCCGAACCGAGGAAGCGCCGGAGCACTCCTGCGCGATCCGCAGGCGCAGCCGCACCTCCCCTGTCAGCTCTGGTGGTGTCCAGTGGAGCCCCTACCATAGCCACCTCGCCCGTTAGGACCGGATAAGCGGTTTTACGAGAATTTGATCTGGGCTGATACGCCTCGCACTGCTGCGTCGGCACTTGCTCGGTGTCCCGATCCACCGCCCGCCCCCCGTCACGACCCAGGCCACTTGCTCATCTCTTTAAACGACCGGTCCCATCTGCGGGTTCCCGCGCCCAACGGATACAGTCACGCCAGGCATTCACGGGGACAGGAGAGGGTCATCACCGGCAACCGGCAGACGAGCTGGGCGTTCGTCGACGCCTATGTCGCCGAGGACGAAGCACTGCGCTGGGCCCGTGACCGGGCCCGCGAGGCAGGGCTGCGCTCGGTGTCGCCCGGCACGGGCGCCGCTCTGGGGTTGCTGGCCGCCTCCGTCGACGCGAAGGCCGTCGCGGAGATCGGGACCGGCTGCGGGGTCTCCGGCATCCACCTCCTGCACGGCATGCGGCCCGACGGCGTCCTGACGACCGTCGACTCCGAGCCGGAGCACCAGCAGGTCGCCCGCCAGGCGTTCCGCGCCTGCGGCTTCGCCAGCAACCGGGCCCGCTTCATCCCCGGCCGGGCCCTGGACGTGCTGCCCCGCCTCGCGGACTCGGGCTACGACCTGGTCTTCTGCGACGGCGATCGCCTGGAGGTCATGGACTACCTCGCTGAATCGTTGCGTCTGCTGCGCCCCGGCGGGCTGGTCGTCTTCGAGGGCGCCTTCGCCAACGGCCGGACGGTGGACTCGGGTCCGCAGCCCACGGAGGTGCTGCGACTGCGGGAGCTGCTGCGCGCGGTGCGCGAGAGCCAGGAACTGCTGCCGTCGCTGCTGCCGGTGGGCGACGGTCTGCTGTGCGCGGTGAAGCGCTAGCCGGACGGCGATGGGCACGGGCGGCGCCCGGGCAGGCGCGGGACCGGGTGGGTAAACAACCGCCCCGGCACCTCATGAGATGCCGGGGCAGCTGAAAGGGTATGGTCGCTTGCGCGTCAGCCGACGACCTTCTTGAGGGCGTCGCCGAGGGCGTCGGCCTCGTCCGGGGTCAGCTCGACGACGAGCCGACCGCCGCCTTCGAGCGGAACGCGCATGACGATGCCCCGCCCCTCCTTGGTCACCTCGAGCGGGCCATCACCCGTCCGCGGCTTCATGGCCGCCATGCTCGTTCCCCTTCCTGAAACCCAGCTCATCGTCAAAGCCGCCGGCCCTGAAGAAGGGCACACGTGCGGTCCATGAGGCAGGACTCGCGACACCGGCATCGAACACATTGCTTCCCGGCCATTATCCCGCATCGCAGGACCCGATGACCAACATCAGTCGGCATCGCTTGCGCAACGCACGCGAGCAAAACCACTCATTTCGGCGGTGAGGCTGCGATACTCCGCCACCCCGCGCACTTCTTCCGAACGGATCCGGTCGAGAATTCTTTGACGCAGGTCACACGTGCGGTTGGGCCTTCCCCCGATGATCTCCGTCATGCTGTCCTGCAGACTCGGGACGTACCGGCCGGTACGTCCCCGATCCGCTGCCCGGAGGGGATACGCCATGGCCGACACCGTGCTCTACGAGGTGAGCGACGGACTCGCGACGATCACGCTCAACCGCCCGGAGGCGATGAACGCGCTGAACGTCGCGACCAAGGTCGCCCTGCGGGAGGCGGTCGAGTCCGCGGCGAGTGACACCGCCGTGCGGGCGGTGCTGCTGACCGCCGCCGGTGACCGGGCGTTCTGCGTGGGTCAGGACCTCAAGGAGCACATCGGCCTGCTGGTCCAGGACCGCGAGACCGGCTCGGGGCAGACCATGAGCACGGTACGGGAGCACTACAACCCGATCGTGCGGGCGCTGGCCGCGGCTGCGAAGCCGGTCGTCGCCGCGGTGAACGGGGTGGCGGCCGGGGCGGGCTTCGGCTTCGCGCTCGCGGCGGACTACCGGATCGTGGCGGACACGGCCGCGTTCAACACCTCGTTCGCCGGGGTGGCGCTGACCGCCGACTCGGGGATCTCCTGGACCCTGCCGCGGGTCGTCGGCCCGGGGCGGGCCACCGACCTGCTGCTCTTCCCGCGGAGCATCGGCGCGCAGGAGGCGTACGAGCTGGGCATCGCCAACCGGCTGGTGCCGGCCGGCGAGCTGCGGGCGGAGGCCGGGAAGGTCGCGCGGGCGCTGGCCGAGGGTCCGACGGTGGCGTACGCGGCCCTGAAGGAGTCCGTGGGCTACGGGCTGACGCACTCCCTGGAGGAGACGCTGGAGAAGGAGGACGAACTGCAGACGCGGGCGGGGTCCTCCGAGGACCACGCGATCGCGGTGCAGGCCTTCGTCAGCAAGGAGAGGCCGAAGTACCTGGGGCGGTGAGCCCGGCGCGGTGGCCCTCCCTCACCGGGCGCCTCTGGCCACGCAGGTCTCCAGGTGGTCGTCGACCAGGCCGCAGGCCTGCATCAGGGCGTACGCCGTGGTCGGGCCCACGAAGCGCAGGCCGCGCTTCTTCAGGGTCTTGGACAGGGCCGTCGACTCGGGCGTGACCGGCGGGACGTCCGCGAGGGTCTTCGGGGTCGGGCGGACGGCCGGGTCGGGGGCGTACGACCAGATCAGCTCGTCGAGCTCACCCGGGGACCAGCCGGCCAGCACGCGGGCGTTGGCGAGGGTCGCGTCGATCTTGGCGCGGTTGCGGATGATGCCGGTGTCGGCCAGGAGGCGCTCGCGGTCCCCGTCGGTGAAGGCGGCCACCGAGGCGATCTCGAAACCGGCGAAGGCGGCGCGGAAACCCGGGCGGCGGCGCAGGATCGTGATCCAGGACAGGCCTGACTGGAAGGCCTCCAGGCTGAGCCGCTCGAACAGCGCGTCGTCGCCGTGGACCGGGCGGCCCCACTCCTCATCGTGGTACGTGACGTAATCCGGGGCGGACAGGGCCCAGGGGCAGCGCGGCGCACCGTCCGGACCGGCGAGTGCGGCGCCGTCGCTCACGGCCGGTCCTCCGGGCGCGGGGCGGGCTTGTCCATGGGCACGTGGTGCTCCGCGGACGGGGGCAGCGGGCCGTGGGCGGCGGCATGCCGGGCTCCGGCCAGCGCGGACTCCAGGTCGGCGATGCGTGCGTCGCGCTCGGCGAGCTCGGCGCCCAGGCGGCTCAGCGCGTCGTCCACGTCCGCCATGCGGTAGCCGCGGGGGGCGAGCGGGAAGCGGAGGTCCTCGACGTCGGCGCGGCTGACCGGGCGGTCCGGGGGCAGCGGGTCCCGCAGCCGCTCGGGGGCGGCCTCGGGCAGCGGGCCGTTCTCGCCGCCGCCCACGACGGCGAGGGTGACCGCGGCGGCCACGACGGCGAGCGCGACCACCAGGAACAGGAACATAACCATCGCGGAGCCCCCACGGTCGGACGAGACTTGAGTCGTCGGAAGTCTCCCGGAGTCTTCCGAGTCGGATGGTGCCAGGGTCCGATCGTGCCACGCGAGTCGGGCGGCTAGGGTCGCAGGCGGCGCACGACGGGTCGGTACACGAAAGGTCACAAGGGATGCTCAGGCTGGGCAGGCGGGAATTCGGACCGCACGAACCGGTGATCATGGCGATCGTGAACCGGACCCCGGACTCCTTCTACGACCGGGGGTCGACCTTCCGCGACGAGCCGGCCCTCGCGCGCGTGGAGCAGGCGGTGGCCGAGGGCGCCGCGATCATCGACGTCGGCGGGGTCAAGGCCGGGCCGGGCGAGGAGGTCACGGCCGAGGAGGAGGCGCGGCGCACGGTCGGGTTCGTGGCGGAGGTGCGGCGGCGGTACCCGGACGTGGTCATCAGCGTGGACACCTGGCGGGCCGAGGTCGGCGAGGCGGTGTGTGAGGCCGGCGCGGATCTGCTGAACGACGCGTGGGGCGGGGTCGACCCGCGGCTCGCGGAGGTCGCCGCACGCCACGGGGTGGGGCTCGTGTGCACGCACGCCGGAGGTGCCGAGCCGCGGACCCGGCCGCACCGGGTCGCGTACGACGACGTCATGGCCGACATCCTGGAGGTCACGGTCGGGCTGGCCGAGCGGGCCGTGGCCCTGGGGGTGCCGCGGGAGTCGATCATGATCGACCCGGGGCACGACTTCGGCAAGAACACGCGGCACAGCCTGGAGGCGACGCGCAGGCTGGGCGAGATGGTCGCCACGGGCTGGCCGGTGCTGGTGTCGCTGTCCAACAAGGACTTCGTCGGGGAGACGCTGGACCGGCCCGTGAAGGAGCGGCTCGTGGGGACGCTGGCGACGACCGCCGTGTCGGCCTGGCTGGGGGCGCAGGTCTACCGCGTGCACGAGGTCGCCGAGACGCGGCAGGTCCTGGAGATGGTCGCGTCGATCGCGGGGCACCGGGCTCCCGCCGTCGCCCGGCGCGGGCTGGCCTAGCCGGGGGCAGCAGGGGGCTCGGCCCCCCGGCGCCCCCGGCGGGGCTTCAGCGGCCCGCCTCCTTCGACACCAGCGCGACCGCCTCGTCCACGTCGTCCGTCACGTGGAACAGCAGCAGGTCCTTCTCCGCGGCCTTGCCCTGGGCGATGACGGTGTCACGCAGCCAGTCCACCAGGCCGCCCCAGTACGCCGTGCCGAACAGGACGATGGGGAAGCGGGTGACCTTCTGGGTCTGGACGAGGGTCAGGGCCTCGAAGAGTTCGTCGAGGGTGCCGAGGCCGCCGGGCAGGACGACGAAGCCCTGGGCGTACTTGACGAACATCATCTTCCGGACGAAGAAGTAGCGGAAGTTCAGGCCGATGTCGACGTACGGGTTGAGGCCCTGCTCGAACGGCAGCTCGATGCCGAGGCCGACCGAGATGCCGTTCGCCTCGACGGCTCCCTTGTTGGCCGCCTCCATCGCGCCCGGGCCGCCGCCGGTGACGACCGCGAAGCCCGCGTCGACCAGGCCACGGCCCAGCCGGACCCCGGCCTCGTACTCGGGCGAGTCCGCAGGAGTGCGGGCGGAGCCGAACACGCTGATGGCGGGGGGAAGTTCCGCGAGTGCGCCGAAGCCCTCGATGAACTCGGACTGGATGCGCAGCACCCGCCAGGGGTCGGTGTGGACCCAGTCGGAAGGGGCCCGCTCGTCCAGCAGCCGCTGGTCGGAGGTGCTGCCCTGTACCTGGTCCCGACGCCGGAGGACCGGCCCCTGGCGCTTCTCCTCGGGCGGCTGCCTCTTCCCCTCGGGGTTGCCGGTCGCCATGTGCGCTCCCTCCGTCGTGCCTGTCTTTCCACCTCAGCGTAGATCTACGCGGGTTACGAACGAGGGACGTGAGCATGTCCGCCCCGGAGCGGCGTAAACACGAAGGCGTCCGGGCCCGGTCAGGCGGTCAGCCAGGCCCGCAGGCGCTCCTCGCCCGCCAGGACCTTGGCGACCTCGACGCGCTCGTCCCGCTTGTGCGCCAAGTGGGGGTTGCCCGGGCCGTAGTTGACCGCCGGGACGCCCAGGGCCGAGAAGCGGGAGACGTCGGTCCAGCCGTACTTGGGCATCGGGACGCCGCCGACCGCCTCGATGAAGGCCTCGGCCGCCGGGTGGGACAGGCCGGGCATCGCCGCCGGGCTGTGGTCGACGACCTCGAACTCCTCAACCCCGCAGTCCGCGAAGACCTCCCGGACGTGGGCGACGGCCTCCTCGGGCGTGCGGTCGGGCGCGTAGCGGAAGTTGACGGTGACGACGCACTCGTCGGGGATGACGTTGCCGGCCACTCCCCCGGCGACGCCGACCGCGTTGAGGCCCTCGCGGTACTCCAGGCCGTCGATGACCGGCCACCGGGGCTCGTAGGAGGCGAGGCGGGCGAGGATCGGGGCGGCGGCGTGGATCGCGTTGGATCCCATCCAGCCGCGTGCCGAGTGGGCCCGCTCGCCCCGGGTCCTCAGCAGCACCCGCAGCGTGCCCTGGCAGCCGCCCTCGACCTGGCCGTCCGACGGTTCCAGCAGGACCGCGAAGTCGCCCGCCAGCCACTCGGGGTGGGCCTCGGCGACGTGCCTCAGGCCGTTCAGCTCGGCGGCGACCTCCTCGTTGTCGTAGAAGACGAAGGTCAGGTCGCGGTTGGGGGCCGGGATCGTGGCCGCGACGCGCAGCTGCACGGCGACGCCGGACTTCATGTCGCAGGTGCCGCAGCCCCACAGGACGCCGTCCTCGTCGAGCCGGGAGGGGACGTTGCCCGCGATCGGGACGGTGTCGATGTGGCCGGCCAGGATCACCCGCTCCGCGCGGCCCAGGTCCGTGCGGGCCACGACGTTGTTGCCGTACCGGTCGACCGTCAGGTGGGGCAGCGCGCGCAGGGCGTTCTCGATCGCGTCGGCCAGCGGCTTCTCGGTGCCGCTCTCGGAGCGGAAGTCGACGAGCAGGGCGGTGAGCTGCGCGGCGTCCAGCGTGAGGTCAAGCGAGGTGTCGGCCATGCCGTCGACCCTAACGCGCCGGGATCCGTGCCCAGGTTTCCCACCGGCCTCATGGCTCCCGGTACTCTCCAGTATTTTGTACGCGTGCCAGAGCCGTCTTCTCCCCAGCGCCGTGGCCGCCTCTTCCGATGGGGCTCCGCCTTCGTGGCCCTGCTCGCGGTCACCGGATATCTCGTCGTGCAGTACGTCACGGGAGGTTCGGGCGGACCGGGCTGCAAGGTCGTCTCGGGCAAGGGCGACGGGGCGTCCTACGCGTTCACGCCCGAGCAGGCCGTGAACGCCGCGACGATCACCGCCGTCGGTACCGCCCGCGGCCTGCCGGAGCGGGCCGTGACCATCGCGCTGGCGACCGCGTTGCAGGAGTCCGCGCTGCGCAACATCGACTACGGCGACCGGGACTCCCTCGGCCTGTTCCAGCAGCGGCCCTCGCAGGGCTGGGGCACACCGAAGGAGATCATGGACCCCGCGTACTCGGCGGGTGAGTTCTACGACCATCTGGTCAAGGTCCCCGGCTACACGCGGCTGCCCCTGACGGTCGCCGCGCAGCGGGTGCAGCGCAGCGGCTTCCCGCAGGCCTACGCCAAGCACGAGCCGGACGCGGCGCTGCTCGCCTCGGCGCTCACCGGGCAGTCCGCGGCCACGCTGACCTGCGAGGGCCGCCCGGCCGCGACCCGGGCGTCGGGTCCGGACGGGGTACGGGCCGCGCTGGTGCGGGACTTCGGGCGCGATGTGCTGGAGCCGGCCGGCGCGCAGGTGGACCGCTCCTCGACGGCGACGCCGGCTCCCGCTCCGAGCGGGGCGGGCGGCTCCGGTGAGCGGACGGTGACGCTGCCGGTGGCCCCCGGGACGGGTGCCACGGGCGGGCGGGGTGCGGAGCAGCGGGGCTGGCAGCTGGCGCACTGGGCCGTGGCCAACGCCTCCCAGTTGCACATCGCGCGGGTGACGTACGCCGGGCGTGAGTGGGTGGCCGGGAACACCGCGAGCGAGTGGCGGGGCGCGGCGGCGCAGGGCACCGCGGGGGCGGAGCGGGACGCGGACGCGGTCCGTATCGTCACGATGCGCTAGATCGCGCAGGGGTGCGGGGACTCACCCGTGGGAGGTAGCCGCGGGGCGCGTCCGGGCCGGTGTGCGCAGGTTTTCGCACCCTCGTCCGGCGGACCGGCGAAACCCTTGGGAGCACAAGGCTGGAGGGATCCGGCCGGGTGGTGACACAGGGCCTTTTTGCCCGTTTTTATCCGCAGGCGATAATGCGACGCATTACCAACTCTTTACGTGGCGGCGCCGCAACCTTCGCGGGCTTCGAGCGGTAGTCACTGCGTCCGAGCCGGGAGATCGACAGCCAGTCGATCGACTCCCGAACCCGGTCGGACGTCTCACGAACCTCACTGTTCTCTCCGTCGAAGGAGCACCATGTCCCTCCCCCTGACCCGCCGGATCGCCCGTGCCGCGCTGCTCGTCGCTGCGGGAGCGGCCGCCGGGGTCGGTGCGGCCGGCTCCGCCGGCGCGGCGCCCGAGCTTCCGGCCACCCCCAACCTCGGCGGACTGACCGCCCTGGACGGGGCGAACGTCGGCACCACCGTCGGCGGCGCGGCGCGGAACGTCGCCGAGTCGGCGGGTGACACCGGCGGCAAGACCGTGAAGAAGGCGGTCCCGGCCGCGGGCAAGACCGGTGGCAAGGCCGTCAAGAAAGCCACGCCGGTGGCACAGAAGGCGGCGGGTGACGCGGCCGGTTCTGCCGGGAAGCTCGTCGGTGACGCGGCCGGTTCGGCCAAGGGCGGGCTGCCGGCCGACTCCCTCGCCAAGGGCGGGGTGCCGTCCGCGGACTCGCTGCCGGTGAAGGGCCTGCCGGTCGGCTGACGCCGGGCCGCGAACGGGATGAGGGGTCCAGGGAGCTTCCCTGGACCCCCTATTCGCGTATCAGGCCCGACGTCCGGCGGTCCATGTGTCCGGTGGTCTCTATGTCCGGTAGTCCATGGGTCCGGTGTCCACGGGTCCGGTGTCCACGGGTCCGGTTGCGCGGGTCCGGTTGCCCACGGGTCCGGTTGCGCGGGTCCGGTTGCCCACGGGTCCGGTTGCGCGGGTCCG
>NZ_JBHYQH010000010.1:29597-151232 GCF_042746715.1 Streptomyces sp. NPDC058741
TCCGGTGTCCACGGGTCCGGTTGCGCGGGTCCGGTTGCCCACGGGTCCGGTTGCGCGGGTCCGGTTGCCCACGGGTCCGGTTGCGCGGGTCCGGTGTCCACGGGTCCGGTTGCGCGGGTCCGGCGCCGCCGCGGTCACAGGCGGGCGACGGCAGCCCGTACCCGCTCGTCCGTCGCCGTCAGCGCCACGCGGACGAACTCGGCGCCGGCGGGGCCGTAGAAGTCCCCCGGCGCGACGAGGATGCCGCGCTCGGCGAGGTGGGCGACCGTGTCCCAGCAGGACTCGCCGCGCGTCGCCCACAGGTAGAGGCTGGCCTCGCTGTGCTCGATGCGGAAGCCGTGGGAGAGCAGCGCCTCGCGCAGCAGGCTGCGGCGGGCGGCGTAGCGCTCGCGCTGGACGCGGACGTGCTCGTCGTCGCCGAGGGCCGCGACCACCGCCGCCTGTGTCGGGGCCGACGTCATCATGCCGCCGTGCTTGCGGATCTCCAGGAGCGGGCCCAGGACCGCCGGGTCGCCGGCCAGGAAGGCCGCGCGGTAGCCGGCGAGGTTCGAGCGCTTGGAGAGGGAGTGGACCGAGACGATGCCGTCGTAGGAGCCGTCGTTGACGTCCGGGTGGAGGACCGAGACCGGGTCGGCCTCCCAGCCCAGCTCCAGGTAGCACTCGTCGGAGAGGACGAGGATGCCGTGCGAGCGGGCCCAGGCGACGATCCGGGTCAGCTCCTCCTTCGGCAGGACCTTGCCCGTGGGGTTGGACGGGGAGTTCAGCCAGAGGAGCTTCAGGCCCTCGGGGTCCAGCTCGGTCGGATCGTCGTAGGCCTCGTAGGCGGCACGGGCCAGCCGGGCGCCGACCTCGTACGTCGGATAGGCCAGGCGCGGGAAGGCCACCCGGTCGCCGGGGCCGAGGCCCAGCTGGGCAGGGAGCCAGGCGACGAGTTCCTTGGAGCCGACGATCGGCAGGACGTGGTGGTGGGTGACGCCCCGGGCGCCGAGGCGGCGCCCGACCCAGCCGGTGATCGCGTCGCGCAGCTCGGGCGTGCCCCAGACGGTCGGGTAGCCCGGCGAGTCCGCGGCCGCGACCAGCGCGTTCCGGATCAGCCCGGGGACCGGGTCGACCGGGGTGCCGACGGAGAGGTCCACGATGCCGTCCGGGTGGGCGGCCGCCGTGGCCTTGTACGGCGTCAGCTTGTCCCAGGGGAAGGCGGGAAGGCGGTCGGAGACTGCGGACACGGGTGCTTGGCTCACTTTCTGGTCGTACCGGCCGCCGTACGGCCGTCACGGCGAACGCCTCGGTCCCGTACGGCGATCAGGTCGGTGACCGGGCCGTACGGGACCGAGGCGGCGCGGGTGTGCGGGCCGCCCCGTCAGCCGTTCTGGGGCGGGAGCGCGGCGATGAACGGGTGGTCCCGCTCGATCAGCCCCAGCTTGCTGGCGCCGCCCGGGGAGCCCAGGTCGTCGAAGAACTCGACGTTCGCCTTGTAGTAGTCCTTCCACTCCTCCGGAGTGTCGTCCTCGTAGAAGATCGCCTCGACCGGGCAGACCGGCTCACAGGCACCACAGTCGACGCATTCGTCCGGGTGGATGTACAAGGACCGCTGGCCCTCGTAGATGCAGTCGACCGGACACTCCTCGATGCACGCCTTGTCCTTGACGTCGACACAAGGCTGCGCGATGACGTAGGTCACGCTGTCGTTCCTCCTCGATTGGGCGCTGGCGGGCCTCCTCAGGCGCCGCCGCCTGGCGCGCGGGAGCGCGGCGTCGTCGATGCCCGCCCCTAGTATCTCCGTTCTTGGGCATGATCCGAACAGGAGGGGTGAACTGACCTGTGGAAATCTCTGCCGCCGGGCGACTCGAGGTCCGTATCACCACTGCTGACGTGGGCAAACGGGTCTCCGTACGGAGCATGATCCAACATGCTGCTCCGGGTGAGAAGTTCACCGACACGGTGGGTGTTCTCACATCATGGGACAACGATGTGCTGCTGATCACACGCAGAAGCGGCGAAAGCGTCCACATCCCGGAATCCGCGCTGGTCGCGGGCAAGGTCGTACCCGCCGCCCCGGCGCGTCGCCGCGGACCCGCCGCCTCCTACGAGGAGCTCGCCCGGGTCGCCGCGCGGGCCTGGCGCCCCGTGGAGAGCGAGCGGCTCGGCGACTGGGAGCTGCGGGCCGCCTCCGGCTTCACCCGGCGGGCCAACTCCGCGCTGCCCCTCGGCGACCCGGGCCTGCCGCTCGACGAGGCGCTCGGCGCCGTACGGCGGTGGTACGGCGAGCGCGGCCTGCCCGCCTACGTGCAGACCGCGACCGGCGCCGAGGGGGCGCAGGAACTGCTCGGTGCCCGGCTGGAGGAGCGGGGCTGGGTGCGGGAGGTGACCGCCGAGCTGTGGACCGGGCCGCTGGCGCCGCTCACCGACCGGGGCGACCCGGCGCGGGTCGCGCTGTCCCGGCAGGCCGACGAGGCGTGGCTGGCCCGGTACCGGCGCACGGGCGTGAGCGACGCGGCCCTGCGCGTGCTCGGGAGCGGCCCGTCGGTGTGGTTCGCGAGCGTCCCCTCGGCGGCGAAGGGGACGCCGCCTGCCGCCATCGGGCGGTGCGTGGTCGACGGGCGCTGGGCCGGGTTCGCCGCGGTCGAGGTCGACCCGGCGGTGCGGCGGCGGGGGCTCGCTACGGCCGTGATGGCAGCGCTGGCCCGGCAGGCGCTCGCCGACGGCGCCTCGGCGGCGTGGCTGCAGGTCGAGGCCGGCAATGAAGGAGCGCGGGCGTTGTACGCCGGGATGGGCTTCGCCCCGCACCATGCTTATCACCACTACCGGGCGCCCGGAGCCGGCGGCATCACGGCCGGCAACCCGTCGTCGTGAGAGGGTACGAACCAGCCGTGCGTCCCCCGTACCCCCCGTCCCCGGAACGCTCCGCCGAGCTGCGGCGGCGGTTCGCCGAAGAGGCCCGCTCCGAGCGGCCCGACCTGTCGGCGCTGTGCCTGCTGGTCGGTGCGGCGGCCGACCGGGAGCTGGACGAGGCGGGCCTGGACGCCGCCCAGGTCGAGCTGGACCGGCTCGCCGGGCTGCTGCCGTACCGCCCCGGGGGGCCGCGCGCCTGGGCGGTGGCCCTGCGCGAGCTCCTCGGTGACCGGATGGGCTTCCACGGCACCCCGGCCGACTACCGGCGTCTGGAGTCCTCGCTGCTGCACCAGGTGCTGGCGCGGCGCAGGGGGCTGCCGATCCTGCTGTCCGTGGTGTGGATGGAGGTGGCCCGGCGGGCGGGGGCGCCGGTGTACGGGGTGGCCCTGCCGGGGCACTTCGTGGTCGGGTTCGGGCCCGACGAGGGGCAGGTGCTCGCCGACCCGTTCGACGGGGGGCGGGTCCTGAGCGGGTCCGACGCGGAGTTGCTGGTGACCGGGGCGACCGGGACGCCGCTGGACGCGGCGATGCTACGGCCGGCCGCTCCGCTGGACGTGGTGCTGCGCGTCCTGAACAACGTAAGGGCGTGGGCCGCGGCCCGGCCCGAGCGGTCGGACGTGGCCCTGTGGGCGGTGGAGCTGTCGCTGCTGCTGCCGTCGCATCCGGCCCGGTTGCGGTACGAGCGGGCGCAGTTGCTGGTGCGGAGGGGCGAGTTCCTGGCGGGATCGGCGGAGCTGGAGGCGTACGCGGAGGTCGTGGAGGCGGTGGACGAGGCTGCGGCCGAGCGGATGCGGGGGGAGGCTCACGCGGCCCGGGCGATGCTGAACTGAGCCCTCCGGGATCACGACGACGGGAGCCCCTGCCGCATCGGGCAGGGGCTCGCGTGCCGTGGGTGGCCTGAGATCAGTTCGGCGTGGTGTCGATGACTCCGACGCGCTCCGCGGGCGTCTTGCCGCGCAGGGCCTCGCGCAGCGCGGTGACGACGTCCTGCGGCGTGACGGCGCGCTTGCCGCTCGCGCCCTCGATCCGCACGTCCGCGAAGGTCGTGCCGTACGCCTCCTGGAGGGCCTTGAGGTTGTACGTGTCCACCAGCTTGCCGTCGACGGCCTTGAAGCTGAGGATCTTCGGCAGGGACACGGGGCCGAAGTCGATGCTGTGCGCCGCATCGGTCCGGACGGTGGCGAGGTCGGACATCGCGGGCTGCGCGATCTCCTTCAGCACCCGGTCGACCTCGGCGTTCGAGACGGCCGGCTGCCGGGTGGTGGTCGGCAGGTCCGCCGTGCCGGGCCGGCCGGTCTCCACCTGGGTGCGGTACGCCTGCTCCACCACCGCCGTCGACTTGGCGAGGTCGACGCCCTGGCCGGCCTTGCCGTACACCGGGACGGCCTTGCCGCCCTTGAACATGATCGTGCCGTCGCTCGACGCGCCGGAGCCGCCCGCCACGTCCTCCAGGGACGCGTGGAGCTTCTCCTCGTCGACGGGCATGACCGGGGTGACGACCCGGTGGTTGCCGAAGAGGGAGCCGATCACGGAGACCGGGTTGTAGTCGCTCCTGGCCGCCGCGTCGGCCGTGGCGTCCATGTCGAACTGCAGTCCTGCCTTGTCCGGGTCGAGCGACACGCTCTCGCCGCCCACAGACAGCTTCAGCGGCTGGCCGGCCCGCTCCTCGAAGGCCGCGTCGAGCTTCTTCACCGCGCCGTCGCGGGTGGTGCCGCCGATGTCGACGCCGAGCACGGTGGTGCCCTTGGGCACGTCGGTGCGGTTCATCAGCAGGCCCGCGCCGTAGACGCCGCCGGCCAGGACGACCACGCCCGCCGCCAGCAGCACGAGCTTGTTGCGGCCCTTCTTCTTCGGCGCCTTCGAGGAGCTCGCCGGGGGCGGGGAGACCGGCTCGGGCAGCTTCGGGGCGGTGTGCGGCACCGGGCCGTCGCCGGCGGCGCCCGGGCCGAACGGCGAGGCCGTGCCGGGGGTCAGGACCGGGATGCCGCTGGTGACGGTGTGGCCGGAGACGTTGTCGTGCCGGGGGCCGTAGCCCTGGCCGTCCGGCGGCTCGGGAACCGACTTCTGCGGGGTGAGGATCGCGGTGTCGTCGCTCAGACCACCGCCGGGGCCCGTCGCGCCGGGGGCGGTGCCGCCGCCGGGACCGGCCGGGCCCTTCGAAGGGCCGGGCGCGCCCGTGCCGCCGCCCACGGCTCCGGGACCGGCCTGCGCGCCCGGGCGGCCGGGGTCGTGGAACGCGCCGGGCGCTCCGGGGCGGCCGGGCTCGGTGAAGCCGCCGGATCCGCCGGGGCCGCCCTGCCCGCCGAAGGCACCGGAGCCGCCCGGGGGCACCATCGGGCCGTCACCGGTGACGGGACCGCCGGTCGGGTCGGCCGGGCCGCTGTCGGCGGTGAAGTCGTGGGAGGCGTTCGGACCGCCGGCCCGGGCGCCGTAACCGCCCTGCCCACTCTGCCCGTTCTGCCCGTTACGCGCATCTTTCTCCGCGAAGTACGGCAGGTCGTCACGGCGCGTCTCGCCGCCGCCCGGGGCGGAGCGCGGGCCGTTGCCCAGCGGGCCCGCCGCCAGGGCCTCGGTGACGTCGAAGGAGCCCGTGCCGCCGCCGTGCCCGGGCGCGACGGGGCCGCCGGTCGCGCCGCCCGGGAGCCCGCCGCCGCTCGTGCCGCCGGACCGCGAGCCGCCCGGCGCGCCCATGGAGCCGACCACGCCTCCCGGCCGCCCGGCACCCGGACGCGCCCCACCGGACGCACCGGAAGTCCCGGCCGCGAGTCCGGAACCGCCCGGCGCACCGGCACCGTTGGCGGAGCCGCCCGCCTGACCGCCCTTGCCCCCACCGGACTTGCGCGGCGCGAACCAGTCGCTGGTCGGCTTGTCCTCGGCGGGCTGCGCGGGCTCGGCGGGGCGTTCCACCGTGCCGGTGCCCGGGGACGCGGGCGCGGAGGCACCGGGCGACGGCTGCGCCTCGGCGCGTGTGTCGGTGTCGGCCGGCTTCTCCGGTTCCGCGACGGGTTTGCGCACCACGACCGGCGGAATGGGCCTCGACCCGGGGATGTTGATCCGGATCCGGGTCGTCAGCGTGGTCTCGGTCTTGCGTTCCTCCGGGCGCTTGGCCGAACGGCCGGCGTCCGGGCCGCCCTCGGAGACCACCGGGGTCTCGTAGGGCGGAGTGCCCGACGGGTAGGCGGCACCGCCGCGCCCGTTGGGCCCGGAGGACGGAGTGTCAGTTTCACGACTCAAGGCAGGTTCTCCCGGTTGGCTCCGCCGCCCGACACGACCTCACGCGGGCAGCTCGGCGGCGCGCACCACCATACTGGCCACTTCTCGCCCGTATCCCATGACCGCAGGGGAAACCCTTACCGGACCCCCACCCTCACGTCCGGCGAAGTGACACGTCACTTGCCAAGTCGGACGGCACCGCCGTCCGGTTGCCGTCCCGGGGCGAGGGTGGCGCAGATCACAGCCACGACCATGCCGCCGAGCAGGAAGAGGTACGACCCGCTCCCCGCGGCGAAGAGGAAGTCGCCCTCGGGGCGGCTGGCGGTGAGGAGGACGACGGAGAGCATCCAGCCGGCGGCGGCCGCGACGCCCCCGATGCGGCCGCGCAGGACGCGCGAGGCGCCCAGGACGGCCCCGGCCTCGCCGGCGAGGGCGAGCAGGAGCCCTGCCGGGAACCAGGCGGGCTGTACGAGTGCCCCGGCCGTGCCGACCGCGGCACCGAGCACGAAGAATCCCAGGCAGGCGCCGATCCGCGCGGCGGACGGGGGCCGCAGGGGCTGGGCCGGCATCGGGCCGCGGCCGCTCACGGGGCCTCCCCGATCCCGGCGAACAGGTCCGTCTCGCGGTCCCCGGACGGCCGCTCGCCGCGCACCAGTTCGTAGTACTCGGTCGTGAGAAGCGGCTGGGCGAGTTCGTTGGAGAGCGCGAAGTACGGCTCCGCGACGGTGATCTGGGTGGCGTGGGCGCGCATCGCGTCGGCCTTGGCGGCGGCGTGGGCGGTGCCGTCGATCACGGTGGTGATCCGCTCCTCGGCGACCGCCCCGGGGACGTCGTCGACCGCGGCGGCCTTGGCGAAGGGGGTGCCGGGCAGATCCTCCCGGAGCCGGTCGAAGGCCTCCTCCAGGACGGGCCGGGGGACCCGGTTCCAGTAGACCTTGGGGATCCGCAGGCCGGACTCGGCGGCCAGGTCGACGGCACGCATGGCGACGCGGTGGGCCTGGATGTGGTCGGGGTGGCCGTAGCCGCCGTTCTCGTCGTAGGTGACGAGGACCTGCGGGCGCACCTCGAGGAGCACCTCGGCGAGCCGCGCGGCGGCCTCGTCCACGTCGGCCTGCCAGAAGCACCCGGGGTCGTCGTTGTCCGGCAGGCCCGTCATCCCGGAGTCACTGTAGCGTCCGGCGCCGCCGAGCAGGCGGACGTCCCGGACGCCGAGCCGGGCCGTGGCGGCGGCCAGCTCGCTGCGGCGGTGCTGCCCGAGCGCGGCGCCGGACAGGTGGGCGAGCTCGGGCGGGATGACCTCGCCGCGCTCGCCGAGGGTGCACGTGACCAGGGTGACGTGCACACCCTCGGCCGCGTACCTGGCCATGGTGGCGCCGTTGTTGATCGACTCGTCGTCCGGGTGCGCGTGCACCAGCAGCAGACGACGGGAGGGCAGTTCCGTCATGGGGCCAGCCTATGAGGCGCGCGGGGGTGGTCTCTCACGCCCCGGGCTGTCACGTCTCATCGTCGAGGACGTGGGCGATGGCCAACGCGATGCGCTCGATCCAGTCGATGGGGTCCGTCATCTCGGCCTCGTCGATGGGGGGGCGCTGCTTCAGGTCACCGTCGATGAGGTCCGCGTCATGGGCGATCTTGTTGCGTCGCTGTGTGATCTCCAGGTAGCGCCCACGGAGCATCTTTTCGTTGAACGCGGTGCGCCCCTGGAAGAACTCATTGTTGATGCACCCCGCCGCCTCGTACCAGACCTTCTTTTCCGTCACGAGCTTCAGTACCTCGGCGATCTTTCCCGGGTGCTGGAGCGCCTGCACGGCGAGTTTGTCGCGCAGGTGCTCTCGACCGCCTCGGAGAGGGTGTCGTGCTTTCTCCTGAGGTTCTATGTCTTTCAGTCGTCGCCGGCACCGGAACGCGAGGGGGCGGGTTCCGTCGGTGAGAAGCCCAGCTCGGCCCAGACGGTCTTGCGGGGAAACCGATCCTCGGTCACTCCCCAGCGGTCGGCCAGCGCCTCAACGAGCAGCAGGCCCTGGCCTGTGTCGGCCGCCGCGTCGAGCACTTGCGGCGCGGGATCCGGTCACCGCGTGTGTCGGTGACCTCGATGCGGAGCGTGCTGCCGACCACGTAGAGCGTGAGGCGGAAGCTGCGGCCGGGCAGACTGCGATGGGTGGCCGCGTTGGCCGCCAGTTCCGCAATGACGTCGCTCGCCCTCTTGTGCGGGAGCCCCCAGCTCCGGAGCGTGTGCACCGCGAGCACGCGGGCAAGGCGGGCGCCGCGCGGGGTGGAGGACAGCAGCAAGGTGAAATCGCGGATGGAGCGACCCAGCTGGGCCCCGGATGCAGCAGTCTCGTGAATCACGCCACTCAGGTGGTCACGCGAGCGCACTGCCCACAGAGACGATGCCGATGCGTATGGTGACTGTCTGGGACCTGTCCAGTGCTGTCCTGGCTGTCGGAGCCGACCCCGCGGGCAGGCGTCCGCCGAATCCAGGCCGGGTAACGCTGCACTGGAGCGCAGTACGGCTGTTGTGGGCATGATGTACGGCATGGCGAAGACCACACAGTTGCGTACCTACACCGTCCGGGACGGCCTGCTCGACGAATGGGTCAAGCGGTGGCGGGGAGAAATCGTCCCGCTGCGCCTCAAGTTGGGGTTCACGATCGATGGGGCCTGGGTGGACCGGGAGCGCAACCGGTTCGTCTGGCTGGTCTCTTACGAGGGCCCTGAGACCTTCGCCGAGCGCAACGCGCTGTACTGGTCGTCGCCCGAGCGCGAGGCCATGGGCCTGAACCCGGACGACTACCTCCTCCACACCGACGACCGCACGGTCGACAGCGTCTACTGATCAGACGGTCACGGGGTCGAGCGGCAGCAGGTGCCGCCCCCGCTCCTCCTGAGTGAGCGTGCGAAAGACCCGTCCTCGGGCAGTCGCCTCCAACCGGTCGAAGTCAGGATCCGCCTGCCACACACGCGCCGTCCCGTCGGCGGATGCGGTGAGGAGCCGTGCGCCGTCCGGGGACCACGCCACGGAGGTCACCTTGTGCTGGTGCACTCCCACGACTGCGATCTCCTCAAGAGTGGTGGCGGACCATACCCGTACAGTGCGATCGTCGGCGCACGTGGCGATGCGCCGGCCGTCCGGAGACCAGGCCACGGAGCGGACCCGCCCCTCGTGCCCCTTCAGTACCTCGACACGCCGACCGGTCACGGCGTCCCACACGGCGGCCGTCCAGTCGCCGGAAGCGGTGGCGATCCTCGTCTCGTCCGGCGCCCATGCCGCATCCTCCACGTAGTTGTCGTGGCCGCGCAGCACTGTGAACTGCCGCCCCTCCGCGATGTCCCACAGTCGGCACGTACGATCATCGGAGCAGCTGGCGAGCAGCCGTCCGCTCGGTGACCAGGTCACGCGACCCACCCAGTCCTGATGTTCCGTCAGCTTCAGCAGCTCGGTTCCGTCCTGCGCGGACAGGACCCGCACAGCTCCGTCGTGGCCACCGGTGGCGATCCGGCCACCGTCCGGGGACCATGCGCATCCCTCGACGACCTCACCACGTCGTTCGAACAGCGTGCCGCCGCGCCCGTCGGTGATCCGGAACAGGCCGTCGTTGGCACTGATCGCGAGCCGTTCCCCCTGTGGAGCCCAGGCGACGGCCCAGACCCGGTCCTCCAACTCCGTCACCGGTCCCCCCGGTACGCCGGTAACCGCGTCCCACACACGTACGGACCCGTCGTCGGAGGCCGTGGCGAAACGGCTACCGTCACCGGACCACGCGGCCTGGTTCACCGGCCCGCGGTGTCCATCGGCCAGTACGGCCTCCGCGCCGCGGGGGCGCAGGTCCCACACCATGCAGCTGCCGTCGGTGGAGCTGGTGGCCAGCATGGTCCCGGCCGGCGCCCAGGTGACGCCCCACACGGTGTCCTGGTGACCGCGCAGGACGGCCAGGACCTTGGCGTCCTCGGTGTCGACGATGCGCACGGTGCGGTCGGAGGAGGCACTGGCCAGCATCCGCCCGTCCGGCGACCAGGCCAGGTTCCACACGTAGTCGGTGTGCCCTCGCAGCAACAGACGCAGGTCGCCGGTCCCGGCGTCCCAGATGCGGGCGGTGTGGTCACCGGAACCGGTGGCGATGCGCCGCCCGTCCGGCGACCAGGCGATGCCCTCCACGAAGTCCGAGTGCCCGACGAGCGTGGTGGCCGCCCTCCCGGTCGCCAGATCCCACACGATCGCGGTCTGGTCGTGCGCTGCGGAGGCGAGGCGGTTGCCGTCCGGTGACCAGGCCAGCCCCCACACGTCGTCGTCGTGTCCGTGCAGTTCGTGCGCGAGCCGCCCGGTGTCGGCCTCCCAGACCCGCACCGTCCGGTCCCTGGAACCCGCCGCGACATGCCGACCGTCGGGCGACCAGGCCACCTGCCGGTTGAGGTCTTCGGCACCGGTGAGCAATCGGACCGGCTCTCCCGACACGGCATCCCAGATCCGTACGACGCGGTCCCGCCCGGCGGTCGCAACCCTCGCCGAGTCCGGTGACCAGGCGACGGACTCGACCATGACGCCGTCGCAGGGCAGCACCAGCAACGTCCGCCCGGACGGCGCGTCGTGCAGGCGAGCCGTGCCGTCCCGGGACGCCGAGGCCAGCATGCGCCCGTCGGGTGACCACGCGATGTGCCGGACGGTGTCGGTGTGTCCGTCGATCCGTGCGCGGAGGTGACTCGCCGCCAGCGCCGCCATCAGCCCACGCCTGGCCGAGGGTGTGGGCGTGCACTCATCGAGCGCGGCCAGCGAGAGCAGCAGAGAGCGCTCCGGCTCGCTCTCCGCACTCAGGAGTACCTGGCGACCGATGCTGTCGGCGATGCGGCTCAGGAAGGACAGGTCACGGCGCTGTGAGGACTGGACGAGCGCGCGGGCGGGTGCGGACGCCTGCCCGGATTCCTCCAGCGCTTCGAGCCAGCGCCGGGCCGCCGTGAGGCGCTCGCCTGTGAGCAGATAGTCCTCGCTGCGTCCGGCCCGCTCCCAGTCCGCCGCCCACCGGTCCAGTTCGGCGCGCTCTCGCAGCCGTTCCGCCCATGCCTCGACCTCCTGCCGCAGCGGGGCCCACTGGCGGAACAGGGCCTCGTGCGTCACCTGCGCGCAGGGCTCATCGCCGGCGGCGGTGTCACCGCCCCCGCCTGCTACGTCGGTGCGCAGCAGCCGCGCCTCGATGAAGGCGTCGACGACATGACGTTCCGTCTCGTCGAGTTCGGACAGCTGTACATGCCTGCGCGCCACGTCCTGACCTTCGACGGTGACGAACCTGAGCAGAACCCGGAGAACGAAGTCGATGCCCACGCCCGCACCGAGCCCGGCCACGGTGTTGTCCGCCTGGCGTGCCAGCGCGCCAGGCACTCCTCCGAGCCGCCTGTAGAGCTCCTCCGTGACCGTACCGCCGGGGCCGGAAGCGAAGTACAGCTCCTGAAGCAGGTAGGCGAGCAGCGGCAGGGCGTCGTCCGTCCCGGTCTCGCGCACGATGGTGTCGACGACTCCGGGCTCGAAGTCAAGGCCGACGAGGGCCCCAGGACACTGGACGACATCGGCGAGCTGTGCTCTGCCCAGTGTGCCGATGGCGACGGGATGCTGAAGGAGTTCCGCGTGTCCGGTGCCGAGCAGCCGGCCGAGCAGGTCCACCCGGACTGTGACCAGGACGCGGACCGCCGGATCCTGTTCCACGCAGATACGCAGCGCTTCCAAGAACTGGGCGCGTTCACGCTCCCCCGCCAGGGTGACGACCTCCTCGAACTGGTCGACGACGAGGAGTATCCGCCGGAACCGGCCACCACGCAGCCGCGACAGCTCGCCTCGCAGCGCGTCCGATCCCTGGCGCAGCCTGCGCAGTACGACGCTCGCCGATTCCTGCCCGTCGGCGGCGGCCGCCAGCGCACCCGCGAGGGCGCCCAGTGGATTCGGACCGGGCGCGAAGGCCGGTACGACGGTCCAGCGGCGTTCCCGAAGCCGGGGCACCACACCGGCCCTGACCAGCGAGGACTTTCCACTCCCTGACGCCCCGACCAGTAGCAGGAACCGGTCCGCGGGGCGGGAAGCGGTGGCATGCAGTCTGCGTGTCAGCTCGGCTGCCTGCGTCTCCCTGCCGAAATAGACGGGCGACTCGTCCTCGTCGAACGCGTCGAGGCCCGGATAGGGAACCCGGTCACGCGGCCAGTCGATCCGGGGCGGTGGCGGATTCTCCAGGCGGTAGACGACGACCTGACCGACCACAACGGCCAGGATCAGCACGCCGATAGCCGGAACGGAGAACCTCTGAATCGCCTCCAGAGCCCAGGGAACGTCCTCGGTGCTGGTCGCGTAGTTGGTGGCGATCCCGAGTAAGCAGGCGACCAGCGCCAGCATGATCTGGAGCGCGACCTGCATCCGGTTCCTCATCGGACACCACACACGACCGGTTCGCCGCCTGCCTGCACCTTTCATCCCCCGTCCCTCCGGTCTGGGAAGACCGGCACCACGCCGTCGGTTCGCCACCATCTTCTGGGGCCTTATGAGAGCGATCAACGGTGCCTACGGGTTTCGGCCAGGTAGAGCGCAGCGGGGTCCTGGGGTTCACGTGACTGGCGACGGTGCCGGTTTCGCGGATCGCGTCATGCAGCGACGCGGTGACTGTTTACCTTTGAGTCGCGATGCATATACGCAAGGTGACCATCCAGCCTCTGTCCAGTGCTGTCCAGGCCGGTCGGAGTGTTGCGTAGGAGTGGTGCGCCTTTGCCAGGCCGAACGGAAGGAGTGCGCGGAGATGAGCGTGGACAGTGACGCGGGACGGCTCAGCATCGGGGAGGTCGACGAGCCAGGTTGGGAGGTGGATCCGGACGACGAGTGGGGGCTCGCCGTAGTCGCTACGGTGGGCCGGCAGTTGAAACTGCGGCGGGAGGCCAGGGGCATGAGGGCCTCCCGGTTCGCGGAGTCCGTCGGCTACGGCGAGGACATGATCTACAAAATCGAGAGCGGGAAGCGGATCCCGCGGCCGGAGTTCCTGGACAGGGCGGACGAGTTGCTGGGAGCGGGTGGGTTGCTCTCGGCGATGAAGGAGGACGTTAAAAAGGTTCGCTATCCCAAGACAGTTCGCGATCTTGCTCGGATGGAGGCCAAGGCAGCCGAGTTGACCGCCTACGGTACTCACAATCTGCACGGTCTCCTGCAGACAGCGGACTACATGCGTGCGCTGTTCGAGATGCGACGGCCAGCCCACCCACAGGACGAAGTGGAGCGGCTGATCGGTGCGCGCATGGCCCGCAAGTCGATCTTCGAGCGTGAACCTGCGCCGGACCTCTGTTTTGTCCAGGAAGAAGCGACGCTCAGGCGCCCGCTCGGGGGCAAGATGGTGCTGCGTCGCCAGATGGAGCACCTGCTGGAGCTCGGCCACATGAGGAACGTGGAGATCCAGGTGATGCCGATCGAACGCACGGTCCATGCCGGTATGGGAGGAGAGATCCAAGTCCTCAAATTCGCCGATGGCACGGCAGTTGGCCGTGCCGAAGGGGACTGCGGGAGCCGGCCGGTCTCTGATTTGAAGCATCTGCGGATCATGGAACTACGGTGTGGCATCATCCGGGCTCAGGCTCTCTCACCAGAGGAGTCGCTGGCTTTCATCGAGGAAGTGATGGGGGAGACATGACCCGAAAGAGCCCATCGGGAAACGTGGCGATGCTGCGGTGGTTCAAGAGCAGCTACAGCGACAGCAGCAACAGCAACGAGTGCGTTGAGGTTGCATCCGCCCGCGGGATCATCCACGTCCGCGACTCCAAGCACACCGTCGGCCCGCACCTCCAGCTCTCATCGAAGGCTTGGACCGAGTTCGTGCCGTACGTGTCCGAGGGCTGAACGGCTACTCGACCTCGGCTTCAGGTACGTCCCTGTCGCCACCCAAAGTCCGGGCGATTGACGTGAACTCGTCCAGGGCGAACATGAGGTCGCGGACGATCTCCTCGGCGATCACCTCGGGCGGCAGACCGCTGTCGGCGTCATCGAGGGCCGGGTCCTTCATCCACGTGATATCGACCGGTTGATCTCGTCGAGGGCGATCAGGTCCTCGTATGTGAACTCCATGAGCGGTCCCTTCTCGTCCTTGAACTCAACGCACGAGGAGCGGTCGTCCGGCCGGTAAGCAGCCCCAGGTGGGCGCGGGTGAGCGGGCGCTGGTGTGCGGGTTGCCGTCGGCGCGCGGGGACTGCGTGGTCGTCCTACGGGCCAGCGAAGATGAGTGTCTTGTGGAGGTCGGCCCGGCCTGGGAACCACCGCTTCCAGTTGTCCCGGTGACCGTCAGTACGGCACGGATCTCGTCCTCAGTGATGATGTGCGGCCGCTCTGCGGGGCGGTGTAGGTGAAGTCCTCGTCGAGTTCCTCGTACCGCTGGGCGCGGGTCTGCCGGTCGCGGATGCGGACCGTCGTGCCCGCCTCGATCTTCGCGACGACGTCACCGTCCCGCAGGTCGGTCACGATGCGCGCGATGTTGAAATCGACGTTGACACCGTCGGCGACGGCCTATTCGTAGGTGTACCGCGAGACCTCGTTGTTGTCGAAGAAGCCCTTGGTTTGGTGGGTGGGGTGGCGGTGAGGCCGACCAGCTGGGCGTCGAGGTACTCCAGGACACCGCGCCACAGGCCGTAGATGGAGCGGTGGTGAACGTCTTGCCTGCACCCGTCGCCATCTGGATGAGGACGCACGGCGTGTCAGCCGCCAGGGAGCCCTCCAGGCCCATGATCGCCTCGATCTGGGCCATGCGAAGACCGTGGGTCTCCAGCAGTGGCATGGCGGTGCGCAGGGCCACCGGAAGGTGGGCGCGTCCGGGTGCTCGTCGGCGTAGCGCATCCACGCGGCGACGGTCTCGGGCGGTGGAAGGCGAAGACCTCGCGGGAGCGGGCGTCCGGGTCGACGCAGTTGAGGAAGTACGTCTCGGTGCCGGTGGCATAGCGGAAGGCGAAGGGCGCCTGGCGGCGCCACACGGCCATGACGTGTTCCTGGAGCACGCCTGCCGCGTACCGCTCATTCTGAGCGAGGGCACCGGCCAAGGGGGTTCCCTCGCTCATGGCCTCGATGACGCCGACGATCTTCCCGTCGACATAGAGGACGTAGTCGGCGCGTCCGGTGGCGAGCGTGAACTCGCGGATGGCGACGCCCGTACCCGCGAGCGGGTTCGCGTCCGCCTTGTCCTGG
Organism: Streptomyces sp. NPDC058741; assembly: GCF_042746715.1. Classification (NCBI taxonomy): domain Bacteria; kingdom Bacillati; phylum Actinomycetota; class Actinomycetes; order Kitasatosporales; family Streptomycetaceae; genus Streptomyces; species Streptomyces sp. NPDC058741. The sequence continues at coordinate 44,887 of NZ_JBHYQH010000010.1, forward strand.
ATCCGCCAGCCCGCCTTTACCAGCATCGCGTCGATCTTCTCCCGCGCCCGCATCTCGTTGAGGGGGGCGGGGCGCTGGGCGCGCTCGACGATGGCGTAGCGGGCGGCGGCGACCGGGCGAGGACCGCTCATGGCCCGGTCGAAGAGGTCGCCCAACTGCCAGCAGGGCCTCAGGGCCATGGTCGTGTCGAAGAAAAGGTTGTGTGCCGCTTCGTTGCGGCCCCGGCGCAACTTGTGGAAGGCGTCGCGACTCCAGCCGACGAGGACACCGGCCCGGGTGAGGGCGTTGATGCGGTCGACCTGATGCGTGCCCTCGACGCGCGTGCCCGTGCGGGTGACCACTCCTCGGCCAGCACCTCACCGAACTGGCCGGCGCTGACGTAGGCGACGTTCGGATTGGTCAGGACGGTGAGTTCGGCCTGCGAGCCGTAGATGGCGAGGAGCGGTCGATACCCGTACAGGCGACCGAAGTTCGTCGACGCCTTCGCCAGCTCCCCAAGCCGTCTGTCCACGCTCTGGTCGTCCACTCGCCGCCCCCTAGACCATGTTCAAGCCCGGCCCGTCAAGCTTACGGACACCGACTCGTCCAGGCCGGAGATCAGGACAGAGGAGGCATCGACTCCGGCCGGGACCGAGGCCTGCCTCGGCTCCGACCGGAACGACACCACGCTCAGAACTTGATGCTGCCGATCATGCCCGCGATGTTCGTCGTCAGCTCGCTGATCGTGGGAGCCACGGTCGAGGAGGCGAGGTAGAAGCCGAGCAGCATGCAGACGACCGCATGCCCCGCCTTCAGTCCCGACTTCTTGATCAGCAAGAAGACGATGATCGCCAGCAGCACCACCGCCGAAATCGAGAGTGCCACGGCGGTTCACCTCCAAAGATCCACGAGGGCGCGGGGGGGGTCGAACTATGGGGGCAGTAAATCCGTACAGCAGCCAGCAGGTTGATACCCACTGTGCGTCATTGATCATAACTATCCGTCCGCGCGCATCGATCGGCGCACAGCCGCACAAGGGGGCGCATGGCCAATATGGTCAGGGCATGACGACCGAGCCTGACTCCTTCCCCCGACGGCATGCCCGTACCCAGCGCTTCACCCTCGGCGCGCCGCGTTCGTTCACCGTGGCGCCCGACGGTTCGCGTGTCGCGTTCCTGCGCTCGAGTTCCGGTACGGACCGCGCCGGTTCGCTCTGGGTCCTCGATCCGCGGGACGGCGGGGAGCGCGTCGCCGCCGACCCGCGCGTCCTGCTGGGAGGCGCCTCGGAGGACCTCTCGCCGCAGGAGCGGGCCCGCCGGGAACGCAGCCGGCAGGGCGGGGCCGGCATCGTCGACTACGCCACCGACTCGGCAGTCGAGCTGGCGTCTTTCGCCTTGTCAGGACGGCTTTTCACGGCCGAGCTGCGGGCCGGGACGGCACGTGAGGTGTCCGCTCCGGGGCCGGTGATCGACCCGCGTCCCTCGCCCGACGGGCGGCACGTCGCCTATGTCGCGCGGGGTGCCCTGCGGGTGGTGGGCGCGGAGGGCGACGGCGACCGGCCGCTCGCACAGCCGGAGTCGGAGCATGTCTCCTACGGGCTCGCCGAGTTCATCGCGGCCGAGGAGATGGGGCGGACGCGGGGCTTCTGGTGGGCTCCGGAGTCGGACCGGCTGCTGGTGGCGCGCGTGGACGACACGCCGGTGGAGCGGTGGTGGATCGCCGATCCGGCGCATCCCGAGCGGGATCCGCAGCGGGTGGCGTATCCGGCGGCGGGCACCGCCAACGCCGAGGTGCGGCTGTTCGTGGTCGGCCTGGACGGGGCGCGCACGGAGGTCTCCTGGGACCGTGCGCGGTACCCCTATCTGGCACAGGTGCACTGGTCAGCGGCGGGTGCTCCGCTGCTGCTCGTACAGGCGCGCGACCAACGCGGTCAGCTGATCCTGGCCGTGGACCCGGAGTCGGGCGCGACGCGGATGGTGCACGCCGACGAAGATCCAACTTGGCTTGAACTTTTCCCCGGGGTCCCGTGCTGGAGCCCCTCCGGGCAGCTGGTGCGGATCGCGGACGAGGGCGGTGCGCGGGTGCTGGCGGTCGGGGAACGGCCGCTGACGGGCGCGCAGTTGCACGTGCGGGCCGTACTGGACGTCTCCGGAGACGACGTGCTGGTCTCGGCGTCGGCCGGCGAGGAGGCGGCCGAGGCGGAGACGGGCCAGGTGCACGTGTACCGGGTGAACGAGCTGGGCGTGGAGCGGGTCTCCCAGGAGCCGGGGGTGCACGCGGCGGTGCGCTCCGGGGCCGTGACGGTCCTGGTCTCGGCGGCACTGGACCGGCCGGGTTCCCGGGTGCGGGTCCTGTGTGACGGACAGCAGACCGCGACGGTCCGCTCGTACGCCGAAGATCCCGGTGTGTCCCCGCGCGTGATCCTCACCGAGGGGGGCGCACGCCGCGTCCCGTGCGCCGTGCTTATGCCTCAGGACTACGACGGTGACACCCCCCTGCCGGTGCTCATGGACCCCTACGGCGGCCCGCACGGCCAGCGGGTGGTCGCCGCGCACCACGCGCACCTCACCTCGCAGTGGTTCGCGGACCAGGGCTTCGCGGTGGTGGTCGCGGACGGCCGGGGCACCCCGGGCCGCTCCCCCGCCTGGGAAAAGGCGGTCCACCACGACTTCACGGTGTCGCTCGACGACCAGGTGGACGCCCTGGAGGACCTGGCGAAGCGGTACCCGCTGGACCTGACCCGGGTGGCGATCCGCGGCTGGTCCTACGGCGGCTGGCTGGCGGGCCTGGCGGTGCTGCGCCGCCCGGACGTCTTCCGCGCGGGCATCGCGGGCGCGCCGGTGACGGACTGGAGCCTGTACGACACCCACTACACCGAGCGCTACCTGGGCAACCCGGCGGAACACCCGGACGCCTACGCCAGGAGCTCCCTGGTCACCGCGGAGGGCCTGTCCTCCCCGGCCGAGCCGCACCGCCCCCTGATGATCGTGCACGGCCTCGCCGACGACAACGTCGTGGTCGCCCACGCCCTGCGCCTGTCCTCGGCGCTGCTGGCCGCCGGCCGCCCGCACGAGGTGCTGCCCCTCTCGGGCGTCACGCACATGACCCCGCAGGAACAGGTCGCGGAGAACCTGCTGCTCCTCCAGGTCGACTTCCTGAAGCGTTCCCTGGGCATCACCGGCCCCTGACCGCACGGCGACGGGCCGGGGCGACATGGCGCGCCCCGGCCCGTCCACGGCACCCGCACGGCCGTACGCCCACCAGCGTGCCGCGTCCGTATATCGGGACCGGGTCCGTCAAGTTGCCCGCGTGTTAACGAGGTTCACGAGGGTTTGCGGGGATGTGCGCCTCGGACGCCACGAGTTCCACCTCGAAGCCGTCCTCGTTCGCCGGGTAGGCCGCGTAGTGCCCGGGGCCGCCGGCGTGCGGGTGCGGTCGGGGAACAGTGCGGTCCAGCCGTGGGCGGGCGCCTCCGCGGCCCGGGCGTCGACCGGCCCGGGGGAACCGGCGTGGAACGCCGGGTGGTCGAGCCCCGGCGTTCGTGGGCGGCGGCCGTCAGCGCGGGCGACTGCTCGACGACGAGGTGCGTCGGGCCGAGCCGCCAGCTGCGGCCCTGCTCCCAGGCCTGGTAGGGGTGGTAGCCGAGGCGAGCGAGCAGCCGGCCCCACGCGCGGACGGCCCGGGGCAGGTCGGGGACCCAGAGTTCGACGTGATGCAGCATCCCGGCCTCCTGACACGCCGGTTCCCGGCACCCCCTGCCGGGGGTCGCCGGGAACCGGTACGGGCTCGCGTGGGGCGGCTCAGGCCGCGTGGACCACGTCCTTCTCCTCCGCGAAGTGGCAGGCCGACTCGTGGGCCGCCGGGGTGTCCTCGCCCCGGAAGCGCTCCGGGACGGCCAGCAGCGGGACCTCCTCGGCACACTTGTCCTGCGCCTTCCAGCAGCGGGTGCGGAAGCGGCAGCCCGAGGGCGGGTTGGCCGGGGACGGCACGTCGCCGGTGAGGATGATCCGCTCGCGGCCCTCGCGGGACTCCGGGTCGGGGACCGGGACCGCCGACAGCAGCGCCTGGGTGTAGGGGTGCGTCGGGTGGTCGTAGATCTCCGTGTCCGTGCCGATCTCGGCCATCTTCCCGAGGTACATCACGCCCACGCGGTCCGAGATGTGCCGGACGATCGACAGGTCGTGCGCGATGAAGAGGTAGGACAGGTTGAACTCGTCCTGCAGCTTCTCCATCAGGTTGATGACCTGAGCCTGGACGGACACGTCCAGGGCGGAGACCGGCTCGTCGCAGATGATGATCTCGGGGTTGAGGGCCAGGCCGCGGGCGATGCCGATGCGCTGGCGCTGACCGCCCGAGAACTGGTGGGGGTAGCGGTTGATGTACTCGGGGTTGAGGCCGACCACGTCCAGGAGCTCCTGGACCCGGCGGCGGCGGTCGCCCTTCGGCGCCACCTCGGGGTGGATCTCGAAGGTCTCCCCGATGATGTCGCCCACCGTCATACGCGGGTTGAGCGAGGTGTACGGGTCCTGGAACACCATCTGGATGTTGCGCCGGACCGCCTTCAGCGCCCGCCCGGACAGCTTGGTGATGTCCTGGCCCTTGTAGAAGACCTCTCCCGCGGTCGCCTTCTCCAGCATCATCAGCAGTTTGGCGACCGTGGACTTGCCGCAGCCGGACTCGCCCACGATGCCGAGCGTCTCGCCCTGGTAGAGGTCGAAGGAGATCCCGTCCACGGCCTTGACCGCACCGACCTGACGCTTGAACAGGATGCCCTGCGTGAGCGGGAAGTGCTTCACCAGGTTGCGCACCTGGAGGATGGGCTCACCGCGCTCCACGGGCGCGTCGAGCGCGGCCACCGCCGCCTCCTCGGTCGCGGCGTCGACCGTCGCGGTCTCGGCGACGTGGGGAGTGCCGTCCATGGACTCGTCCGTCTTCTCCAGGTCAGCCATGGATCGTCTCCTTCCAGAAGTGGCACGCGCTGCCGCGGCCGGCCAGCTCGCCGCCGTCCCGCTCGGTGACGGGGTACAGCGGCGGGACGTCCGTGCGGCAGATGTCCTGCGCCTTGGGGCACCGCGGGTTGAAGGCGCAGCCGGACGGGATGCGCGTCAGGTTGGGCGGCAGTCCCTTGATCGCGTAGAGCTCCTGGCCCTTCTGGTCCAGGCGCGGGATCGAGTCGAGCAGGCCCCGGGTGTAGGGGTGCGCGGGCCGCTTGTACAGCTCGTGCACGGGCGCCGTCTCCACGATCCGGCCCGCGTACATCACGGCGATCTTGTCCGCGACGTCGGCGACCACACCGAGGTCGTGGGTGATCAGGATCAGGCCCATGTTGTACTCGCGCTGCAGGTCGGCGAGCAGGTCCATGACCTGTGCCTGGACCGTCACGTCGAGGGCCGTGGTGGGCTCGTCGGCGATGATCAGGTCCGGCTCCAGGGCGAGCGCCATCGCGATCATGATGCGCTGGCGCATACCGCCGGAGAACTGGTGCGGGTAGTCGTCGACCCGGGCCGCGGCGGCCGGGATCTTCACCCGCTCCATCAGCTCGATCGACTTGGCCTTGGCGTCCTTCTTGGACAGGCCCTGGTGGACGCGGAACATCTCGCCGAGCTGGTAGCCCACGGAGAGCACCGGGTTCAGGGAGGACAGCGCGTCCTGGAAGATCATCGCGATCTTGCTGCCGCGGATCTTCCGGCGCTCCTCGCCGGACATCTTCAGCATGTCCTGGCCGCGGAAGAGGATCTCTCCCTTGGGGATGCTGCCGGGCGGCATGTCGAGGATGCCCATGATGGCCTGGGCGGTGACGGACTTGCCGGAGCCGGACTCGCCGAGCACGGCGAGCGTCTCGCCCGCGGCGACGGAGTAGTTGACGCCGTTGACGGCCTTGGCGACACCGTCGCGGGTGCGGAACTCCACGTGCAGGTCGCGGACTTCGAGCAGCGGGCCGCCCATGTCCCGCGCGCCGTTCGGCGAGGGACTCCCGGCCGTTTCATCGATGATGGTCACGTACGCCTCCCTCAGCGCAGCTTGGGGTCGAGGGCGTTGCGTACCGCATCGCCGAACATGAGGAACGAGAGCACCGTGATCGACACCATCACCGACGGGATGATCAGGGTGTGCGGGGCGATCCGGAGCTGCTCGCGTCCGCGGGCGACGTCGCCGCCCCAGGACACGGCCGTGTCACCGAGGCCGACACCCAGGAAGGACAGGGTGGCCTCGGCCGCGATGTAACCGCCGAGCGCGATGGTCGCCACGACGATGATGGGCGCGAGCGCGTTGGGCAGGATGTGCCGGAACAGGATCCGGGACGTCGAGGCACCGAGCGCCTTGGCGGCCACCACGTAGTCCGACTGCTTGATGGTGATCACGGCACCGCGGGCGACACGGGCGATCTGCGTCCAGCCCAGGAAGGCGAGCGCCATGATGACGACCCACACGGTGCGGTTGTCGAAGGAGTTGAGCACCACCAGGGCGCCGAGCAGGAACGGGATGCCGAGGAAGATGTCGGTCAGCCGCGACAGCAGGGTGTCGGTCCAGCCGCCGAAGTAGCCGGCGATCATGCCGATGACCGTGCCGAGAACGGTGACGGCGACGGTCACACCGACACCGACGGTGATCGAGGCGCGGGCACCGTAGACGACACGGGCGTAGATCGAACGGCCCTGGACGTCGTAGCCGAGCCAGTCGGGGGCGAAGACGTGCCCCCAGTTCGGCTTGCCCAGGTAGTGCTTGGCCAGGTCGGCGTCGCGCGGGTCGGCGCTGGTGAACAGCCCCGGCCAGACCGACATCACCAGCAGGAACAGGATCAGCACGGCCGAGACCAGGAACAGCGGGTTGCGCCGCAGGTCGTGCCAGGCGTCGGACCACAGGCTGCGCGGCTTGTCGGGAGCGGGACCCGCGTCGGTCACGACGACGCCCGCGGTGCTCGCGGTGTCCCCGGGGAGGGCGTCGACCTTCTTCTCGATGGTCTTGTCAGGCATACCGGATCCTCGGGTCCAGGACCGCGTAGAGCAGGTCGACGATCAGGCTGGCGGCGAGGTAGATGAGCACCATCAGCGAGGCGATGCCCACGACCGTGGCGCCCTCACGCCGGCTGAGCGCCTCGTAGATCTCGATGCCGATGCCGCGGACGTTGAAGATGCCCTCGGTCACGATGGCGCCGGTCATCAGGCTGCCGAGCTCGATACCGAGGAAGGTGACCACGGGGATCAGCGAGTTGCGCATCAGGTGGACACCGATGACACGGCGGCGCGGCAGCCCCTTGGCGATGGCGGTGCGCATGTAGTCGGACCGCAGGTTCTCCGCGATCGACGTACGGGTCAGCCGGGCCACGTAGGCGAGGGAGAGCGACGCCAGCACGATGGCGGGGAGCGCCAGTTGGGAGAAGTCCGTCGAGTCTCGGACGTTCGGTTCGGTGATCCCCCACTTGAACGCGAACAGGTACTGCAGCAGGAAGCCCAGCACGAAGGACGGCATCGATACGAGGAACAGCGTCAGCGTCAGCAGTCCGCGGTCGCGCAGCGTGTCGGGGCGCAGACCGGCGATGACGCCGAGGCCGATGCCCACGAGCGTGACGAAGGTGAAGGCGAAGATCGTCAGCCGGATCGTCACCGGGAACGCGTCGGCGATGATGTCCGCGATGGGCCGCTGGCTGGCGATCTGGGTACCGAAGTCGCCCTGGAACAGCCCTGCCATGTAGTTCACGTACTGCTGCAGCAGCGGCTGGTCGAGGCCGAGTTCCTTCTTGATGCTCGCGACCACGGTCGGGTCGTACGCCTGGTCCCCCATCATCGCCCGGACGGGGTCGCCGGGCAGGGCGTACATCATGCAGAAGATGATCAATGTTGACCCGATGAAGACCGGGATCATCTGGAGCAGTCGTCGTGCGACATAGCGCCCCATAGGTGCCTCCGTGAGGGGTTAACGCAGGTACGGGGGCCGTCTCCTGGTGATGAGACGGCCCCCCGCACCTCCCACCGCCGCCGGGGCGGCGGCAGGCTTACGGCCGAGTGGGAAGAGCCCTGAGGACTCCTCTTACTTGGTGGTGACGGCCCACACTTCGAGGTCACCGTGGAAGTCGACGTTCACGTTGTCGACGTTCTTACCGTGGCCGCCGTTGATGCGGTAGTACCAGAGCGGGATGGCCGGCATGAAGTCGACCAGCTTCTTCTCGACCTCCTGGAAGGCCTTCACCGACGCCTCGAGGGACTTGGCCTTGTCGGCCTCGTTCATCATCTTGTCGATCTCCTTGTTGGAGAACCGACCGTTGTTGGCCTCGGCGGTGGTGTGGTACAGCTCCTTCATGAAGTTGGCGTTGACCGGGTAGTCGGCGACCCAGCCACCGCGGTACATGCCCTTCACCTGGTCGTTGTCACGGGCCTCGAGGTCCGTGGCGAAGTCCGGCTTCGGGTCGCCGGAGCACTCGACGCCGGTGGCCTTGCGGATGGAGCCGCAGACCGCGGTCACCCACTCCTTGTGCCCACCATCGGTGTTGTACTGGATGGTGAACTTGTTGCCCGGGACGCCGCCACCCTCCTCGATGAGCTGCTTGGCCTTGGCCGGGTTGTACGTGAACACGTCGGTGTCCAGGTCCTGGTTGCCCTTGACGCCGGGCGGGGTGAAGCCCTTGGCCGGCGTGCGGGTGTTGTTCAGAACCGTCTTGGTGATCGTGTCGCGGTCGATCGCCATCGACAGACCCTGCAGGACCTTCGGGTCGATGTCCTTGAAGGTCTTGGAGTAGAACGCCGGGGTCAGCGTCTGGATGGCCGCGTACGGCTGCTCGATGGCGCCGTCACCGAGGTCCTGCTTGTACTTCGGCAGGTCCGTCGGGCCGACCTGGCGGATCATGTCCAGGTTGCCGGAGACGACGTCCTTGTAGGCGGCCTCGAGCGTCGTGTACGCCTTGAACTGGACGCCCTTGTTCTTCGCCTTGTTCGGGCCCTGGTACTCGTCCCAGGCCTTCACCTGGATGAGCTTCTTGTGGTCCCACTTCTCGAAGCTGTAGGGACCGTTGCCGATCGGCTTCTGACCGAAGGCCTTCGGGTCGTCGTAGAAGACCTTGGGCAGCGGGGCCCACGTGGTGTAGCCGAGCTTGTAGTTGAAGTACGGCATCGTGTACTTCAGCTCGATGGTGAAGGTGTGGTCGTCCACGGCCTTCAGACCGGACATGGTCTCGGCCTTCGGGTCACCCTTCTCGGGGTGGACGTCGTCGTAGCCCTTGATGTCCTGGAACCAGAACGAGTTCTGCTGGTTGTTCTTGATGTTGGCGTACCAGTTCCAAGCGTCGATGTACGACTTGGAGGTGACTTCTTCGCCGTTGTGGAACTTCCAGCCCTTCTTGAGCTTGACCGTCCACGTCTTCGAGTCCTCGGTGGTGACCGACTCGGCGTTCGTGTAGACGATGTCGCCCTTGGCGTCGAAGTCCAGCAGCTGGGTGAAGATGGACTGGATGACGTACGAGCCGTTGCTCTCGTTGGTGTCGGCCGGGATCAGCGGCTTCTGCGGCTCACCGACGTCGATCGAGACGTAGCCGGCAGGCCCGGAACCCTTCTTCTTCCCCTCGCTGTCATCACCGCCGCCGCCGCAGGCAGTGGCGGCCAGGGCGACGACAATCGCACCCGCGACCCACTTGGCGCTCATGGCACCGCGCATGGGTTCCTCCTCAGAAGTCATTGGTACACCGCAAAGAGAGCACCAGGTCAGATCACCGCCACCGCCCGTCGCCAGTGCCGGAAGTCTCCTGGTGCCCCCGCGCTCGTGAGTCGCGCCGCTGCCGGCGAGTGACCCGTTCGTCCGAGCTCTACGCGCCTAACTATCTGCCAAACGCCAGGACCGAACCACACTCTCGAGGTCTCGGTTCGATCACAGCTCGCGCCTACATCTTCCAAAATCCGGACAAAGGGTTTGGTGAGAGATCCCTGCGAAACGGACTTGTTACACATCTATCGGTGAGGACTGTCCGCATTCCGGACGCGCGGGTGAGAAAAACCGCTTGCGACTACCGTGAGTCCCGTGCAGGGTCCCTCCGATGGTGGTCCCCCGCTCAAGAAGGCTGTGCGGCAAGGCCGTTGCGCGACCCCGTGACCGGGGAGGCGTGGCGCTTCCGCAGCAGGGTAGTGGCGGCAGGCCCTCCCTGAGGGGCTGCCAGGACGAATCAAGGGTTTTCCCTTACCCTCACCTTTTGCTCACCTCCCGTACGACAGCACCGGGCACCCCGCGGGGCGGGGTGCCCGGTGCTGTGTCCGGGGCGTCCGTCAGCCGTGCTTGGCGCGGCTGGCGGCGCGGGCGCGCTCGCGGGCGTCCAGGTTCACCTTGCGGATGCGCACGGCCTCCGGGGTGACCTCCACGCACTCGTCGTCCCGGCAGAACTCCAGGGACTGCTCCAGGGACAGCTTGCGCGGCGGGACGATCGACTCCGTCACGTCGGCCGTCGAGGACCGCATGTTGGTGAGCTTCTTCTCCTTGGTGATGTTGACGTCCATGTCGTCGGCGCGGGAGTTCTCGCCGACGATCATGCCCTCGTACACCTCGGTGCCCGGCTCGACGAACAGCACGCCGCGCTCCTGGAGGTTGGTCATCGCGAAGGCGGTGACGGCACCGGCGCGGTCGGCGACCAGGGAGCCGTTGTTACGGGTCTGCAGGGTGCCGAACCAGGGCTCGAAGCCCTCGTGGATGGAGTGGCCGATGCCCGTGCCGCGGGTCTGCGTCAGGAACTCGGTACGGAAGCCGATGAGACCGCGCGACGGCACGACGAACTCCATGCGGACCCAGCCGGAGCCGTGGTTGGACATGTTGTCCATCCGGCCCTTGCGGACGCCCATGAGCTGCGTCACGGCGCCCATGTGCTCCTCGGGGACGTCGATCGTCATGCGCTCGACCGGCTCGTGGACCTTGCCGTCGACGTCCTTGGTGACGACCTGCGGCTTGCCGACGGTCAGTTCGTAGCCCTCGCGGCGCATGGTCTCGACGAGGATGGCCAGGGCCAGCTCGCCACGGCCCTGCACCTCCCAGGCGTCGGGGCGCTCGGTCTCCAGCACGCGCAGGGAGACGTTGCCGATCAGCTCGCGGTCGAGGCGGTCCTTGACCTGGCGGGCGGTGACCTTGCGGTCCTTGACGGCCGTCTTCGCGTCGGCGCCCTTGCCGGTGCCACCGCGGCCGACCAGCGGGGAGGTGTTGGTTCCGATGACCATGGAGATCGCCGGCTCGTCGACGGTGATCAGCGGCAGGGCGACCGGGTTGTCCGGGTCGGCCAGGGTCTCGCCGATCATGATGTCGGGGATACCGGCGACCGCGCAGATGTCACCGGGGCCGGCCTTCTCGGCGGGCTTGCGGGTGAGCGCCTCGGTCATCATCAGCTCGGAGATGCGCACGTTCTGGACGGAGCCGTCGCGCTTCATCCACGCGACCGTCTGCCCCTTCTTCAGCTCGCCCTGCTGCACGCGCAGCAGCGCGATACGGCCGAGGAAGTTGTCGGCGTCCAGGTTCGTCACGTGCGCCTGGAGCGGGGCCGCATCGTCGTAGGTCGGGGCCGGGATGTGCTCCAGGATCGCGGAGAAGAACGGCTCCAGGCTGTCGGAGTCGCCCGGGACCGTGCCGTCCTCCGGCTTGGTGAGGGACGCGACGCCGTCACGGCCGCAGGCGTAGACGATCGGGAACTCGATCTGGTCCTCGTCGGCGTCCAGGTCGAGGAAGAGGTCGTACGCCTCGTTCACGACCTCGTCGATCCGCGAGTCGGGGCGGTCCGTCTTGTTGATGCAGAGGATGACGGGCAGCCGCTGCTGGAGCGCCTTGCGCAGCACGAAGCGGGTCTGCGGGAGCGGGCCCTCGGAGGCGTCCACGAGCAGCACGACACCGTCGACCATCGACAGACCGCGCTCGACCTCGCCGCCGAAGTCGGCGTGGCCGGGGGTGTCGATGATGTTGATCGTGACCGGGTCCCCGCCGTCCTTCGGGTGGTACTTCACCGCGGTGTTCTTGGCGAGGATCGTGATGCCCTTCTCACGCTCCAGGTCGTTCGAGTCCATCATGCGGTCGTCGACCGAGTCGAGCTGGTGCGCGGCGAACGCGCCGGCCTGCTTCAGCATGCCGTCGACGATGGTGGTCTTGCCGTGGTCGACGTGGGCGACGATGGCGACGTTGCGGATGTCGTGGCGCGTGGCCATATTGAGGCGTACTCCCGGGTGGTGAGGAATGCCCTGCGCGTACATCGGTGGTGCGCGGGCCCTGCCGGGCTCAACATGCCACGGCCTCACCCCATGGTACGGGTCCGCGCGTCTGGGGGTTAACGGGGATACGTCGGCCCAGGTCAGGCCGCACTTCAGGGGCACGGAGCCGCTGCCCGGCGCCACCGGGCCGCCCCGGTACGCGAGACGCCCGGCGTCCGCACCATGATCGCTGCCGGTCTCATGGAGCGGACGCCGGGCGGGGGCCGGTGAGGCGTCCGGATCTCTTCGGGGCTAGGGGCTCGCCGTCTCCTTCGCCGACGGGCCGCCTGCCGGCTTCGCGCCCTTCTTCAGGAAGCCCATGTCCTCGTAGGCCGGGGTGCCCATGCCGAAGGCGCCCGTGTTGACGAGGTTCTTGCGGGCCGCGACGAGCTGGGGGCGCTGGAAGAGCGGGATGGAGCCGGCCGCGGCCCAGATGCGGGAGTCGGCCTTGCGGATCAGGGAGCGGGACTCGCCCTCGTCCAGGGTGGCGACGGCTTCGTCGAACAGCTGGTCGACCTGGTCGGTGCCGACCCGCGTGTAGTTCTGCTCGATGCTCAACGAGCCGTCGGCGGCCGGGACGGGCTTGGCGTACACGGGGCGGGCGTCGGTGGCCGGGTAGGCGGTGGCCGGCCAGGAGTACAGGGCGAGGTCGTACTGGCCGGAGGCGATGTGGTCCTTGAAGTAGGACTCGTCGGAGACCTTGGAGATCTCCGTGCCGATGCCGACGCGCTCCAGCATGCGCGAGACCCGGTCGGCGACCGTGCGCAGCGTCTGGGAGCCGGACCCGGAGGGGAGGACGAAGCGCAGGGTGAGGGGCTTGCCGTTCTTGGCGAAGATGGCGGCCTCCCGGTTCGCCGGGGCGGCGGTGCCCCGGGGGGCGTACGCGCCGGGGGCGCCGCCCTGGTGCGGGTGCTGGTACTGCCCGCCGTCCCGGGCGAGGTGGCCGGCCGGGTCCTGCTGGCCCGGCGCCTTGTCGTCCCCGGAGCGCCCGGAGCCCTCGGAGCCCCCGTTGCTCCCGTTGCCCCCGGAGTCCTCGTCGTCGCGGGAGGACCCCGGGGCCTTGTCGCCCTCCGGGCCCGCCGCCTTCTCCTTCTTCTTCTGTTCCTTGATCGGGCCGCCCCGCTCCCACCCGGCGTCCGAGAGCAGCGCCTGGGCCTCCTCGGTGTCCTGGTCGCCGAGGGCCCCGCTGTTGTCGGCGTAGGCCGCCTGGCCGGACAGGGCCAGGTGGCTGCCGACCGGGACTGCGGGCAGGCCGAGCGGCTTGAGGACGGCCTCGGCCAGTTCCCTGCGGTCCAGGGCGCGGGCGACGGCCCTGCGGACGCGTTCGTCGGCGAGCGGGCCGTCGGCGCCGTTCAGGGCGAGCTGGGTGTAGGCGGGTTCCAGGGACTTGCGCACCTCGAAACCGCTGAGGGCCTGCTGCTGCCGGGCGTACTTCGCGGCCGCCTTGCGCAGCTTCCCGCGGGCGGCGGTCTCCTCGTCGGCGGCGTCCTCGTCGGTGCCGTTGGCGACGGCCCGGGACTCCAGGGCCTGGGCCGTCGTCCGGTCGGCGCCGGGGCCCATCACCGGGCTGCCGGAACTCCGCGGGCGGGCGGCGACGGTGATGCGGCGGGCCGCGGCGGGGTCGACCTCGGCCAGGTCCAGGTCACCGGCGGCGAGTTCGGCGGCCCGCTTCTCGCGCGGGACCGTGCGCAGCACGATCTCGGAGAGCTTGGGCCGCTCGCCCCACCAGCGCGGGTTGCGGACGAGGGTGACCTCCTCGTCCTCGCGGTCGACCTTCTTCACCGTGAAGGGACCGGCGGTGACCTTGAGCTTCCTGCGGGCCCCGTCGTTGAAGGAGTCCGGGGTGCCCATGACGTCCTTGGGGTACAGCGGGGAGAACAGCGAGCGCCAGTCGGCGTAGGGGCGGCTGAAGGTGACCCGGACCTCCAGGTCGTCGTCGCCCCGCTCGATCTTCTGGATGCGGTCGTACCCGGCGTTGCGGGCGGTCCAGTAGGCGGTGTCCTTGCCGGACAGGGCGCGCCACTGGGCGGCGAAGTCGGCGGCGCCGATCTCCCGGCCGTCGCTCCAGACGGCCTGCTGGTTGAGCTTGTACAGCACGACCTGCTTGGGCTCGGTCTCGACGATCTCGGCCGACTCGAGGTAGTCGGGGTTGCGCTCGGGGCGCCCGGAGGCGTTCATCCGGAACATCGACGGCAGGACGGCCTGGGCGACGCGGCCGGTGGTGGCGTCGGCGTCCGACTGGAAGGTGTTCAGGGTCTCGGGCACCGAGTCGACGGCCCAGCGCAGCATGCCCCCGTCGGCGACGCTGTCCCGGTCGGCGGGCTGGATGTCCGGGGCCGCGAGCGGCTTGCCGGCCGGGTCCTCGGAGCCGCATCCCGCGAGCGCGGGCACCGCGAGCACACCCGCGGTCAGGAAGGCGACCGAGCGCGCGACCGCGCGCGGGCCGACGCCGTGCTGGGACATCTGCATTACCTCCGGGAAGCCGCGGGCGTCATGATCACTTTTGGCGGTATTTGGAGTTCATCTGATGTATGCGGCCACTGAAGAGGAAAGGGTTCGGCAACGGGAGGCGACACGACGGCCACGGACGGGAAGCCCACCCGTGCGGCGCAAACACACCGCCGGCTGCACCCGCACACCTCGGCCGATCGACGCACATCCCGTCACATCACAAGATGTGACGCGCAACACTCGCAGGCGCATGGACGTTGCCGCCTTGGGCCTCGAAGGACCCGTGGAAGTGAGGTCAGGACATGTCCGTTCACGACGAACTGACGTCAGTCCAGCGCTCCCTCGACGACCTGTTCCGGTCGCTGGGGCGCCTGGAGCATCAGCTCGGCACCGGCGGCCTGGAGATGAGCCGGGTCCGCGCCGACGCGAACCACCTGCGCGAGAGCGTCGCCCTGCTGCGTGACGCCGCCGCCTCCCCGGCCGCGCCCCAGCGCCCCGAGCTCGTCACCGTCTCGGACGCGCCGTACGACCCCGCCCTGCGGGTCGACATGGACGACGAGGGGCTCGGCGCCCGGGACCGGCGCGCTCCCTGAGCGGGACGGGCGTCGAGCGACCGGCACCGTCCCCGAGAACCGACCGGAGTCGTCATCCAGCGGCGGCGTCCCTTCGGGCCGGGGTCCGGCGGGCCGTGGCCGCTCTCGGCGCCGGATGCCGCAGTCCCGGTCGGGATGGCGCCCTCCGCGCGGTCCGTCCCGTCTCCCCCCGGTGATGCCGATGGTGTCTCCGGGGAGGACGATGCGTACCGGTGTTCGGTTGCGGTCAGAACAGGCTGAGCAGTGCCTCCGCCGGGTCCGTCAGGCCGGTCTCCCCGCCCGGGAGGGGCAGTTCGAACCACACCGTCTTGCCCCGGGGGGTGCGGCGGGAGCCCCACGCGGCGCTGAGGAGGCCGACCAGCTGGAGGCCGCGTCCGCCCTCGTCGGTGTCGCGGGCGCGGCGGCGGCGCGGCTGGACCAGGCCCGAGTCCCAGACCTCGCAGACCAGCGTGCGGTCCAGCAGCAGACGGAGGCGGATCTCGCCCTCTCCGTAGCGCAGGGCGTTGGTGACCAGCTCGCTCACCAGCAGTTCCGTCGTGTCGACGAGGGGCTCCATGTCCCAGCTGAGCAGCTGGGCGCGCGCGTACTCCCGGGCCCGGCCCACGCTGCGCGGCTCACGCGGCAGGGTCCAGTCGCCGACGGAATCGGTGGGCAGTCCCTGTACACGTGCCATCAGCAACGCGATGTCGTCCTCGCCGTGGTGCGTGTCGAGGGTGTTGAGGACGCCGTCGCAGACGTCTTCCAGCGGCTGGGCGGGATCGGACAGCGCGCTGACGAAGGCCTGCAGGCCCTCGTCCAGGGGATGGTTGCGGCTTTCGACCAGTCCATCCGTGTAGAGCGCGAGCAGGGCGCCTTCGGGCAGTTCGACCTCGACCTCCTCGAAGGGCTCGCCGCCGACGCCGAGCGGCAGGCCCGGCGGCACGTCCAGCATCAGCGCCGGCTCGCCCGGTTCGACCAGCACGGGCGGCAGATGGCCCGCGTTGGCGAAGGTGCAGCGCCGGGTGACGGAGTCGTAGACGGCGTAGACGCAGGTGGCGAGGTACACCTCCGACAGGTCCGCCTCGCGGGGGCGGCGGGCCGCCCGGGTGGCCTGCTGGACACCGCCGGGGGCGCCGAGCCCGCGGGCGATCTCGTCCAACTGGGAGAGCACTTCGGCCGGTTCCAGGTCGAGCTGGGCCAGGGTGCGTACGGCCGTGCGGAGTTCGCCCATGGCGACGGCGGCGCGCAGGCCGCGGCCCATGACGTCGCCGACGACCAGGGCGGTGCGGTGACCGGGGAGTTCGATGACGTCGAACCAGTCGCCGCCGACCTCGCTGGGCCGGCCGGTGTTGGCGTTGCCGGGCAGGTAGCGGCAGGCGATGTCGAGTCCGGAGGCCTCGGGGTCGCCGGGCGGGAGCAGGGACCGTTGCAGTATCAGCGCGCGTTCGTGCTCGCGTCGGTAGAGCCGGCCGTTGTCGATGCAGACGGCGGCGCGGGCCGCCAGCTCCACCGCGAGGTCGCGGTCCCGCTCGCCGAACGGCTCGCTGCCCTTGGTGCGGGCGAACTGCACGAGTCCGACGACGGTGTCGTGGGCGACCATCGGCACGGCGATCGTGGACTGCACGAGCCCGCCGTCCTCGCCGGGGACGGTCTGCGGCCGGGCCGTGCGCAGGGCGTCCGCGCAGGACGAGTTGAAGGGATAGTGGTGGACGGCGCCGACCGCGACGGGCGCGCCGGTCCCGGTGAAGGGCGCGTCGGACACGGCGCTGGCGAAGGCCACGCGGCGCAGTCCGGCGCTGCCGTCGGCGAGCCCGGGCGGGGTCTCGTCGCCGACGAGCAGGCCCTGGTAGAGGTCGACGGTGGCCAGGTCGCAGAAGCCGGGGACGACGACGTCGAGGAGCTGGCGGGCCGTGGTCTCCAGGTCGAGGGAGTTGCCGATGCGGGCGCCGGCCTCGTTCAGCAGGGCCAGGTTGCGGCGGGCGGCGGCGGCCTCGCGGGCGGCGGCGCGACGGGCGGTGATGTCGGTGCCGAGCCAGGCGATCCCGATGGGCCGGCCCGAACCGCTGTTCACCCGGTAGAGGTTGACGGACCAGTGCCGGGGCTCGTCGGAGCCCGGCACGAAACCCGTGACGTGCATGTCGGTGATGGAGTTGCCGGTCTCCAGCACGCGGCGCATGGTGGCGGCGACCCGCTCGGCCTCGCCGCGCTGGAGGTAGTCGTGGACGCCCTTGCCGCGGTGGTCGTCGGGCGTGCCGCCGAAGATGGAGGCGAACCGCTGGTTGGCGCGGCGGACCCGCAGATCGGGGTCGATCAGCAGGAACCCGAAGGGCGATTGTCCGAAAATGGCCTGCGAGGCGGCGAGGTCGGTCTCGATGCTGCGCAGCGTGCGGACGTCGACGACGATGCAGACGGCGGCCTTCTCGCCGGCGTCGGTGCGCGTCGGCATGACGTACACCTCGGCGAGGCCCTCGCGCCCGCGCTCCCCGTCCTCGCCCTTCGGCATCCGGAAGGGGACCACGCCGGTCCACTCGCGGCCGTCGAGGATCTCGGCCATCTTGCGCATGCCCCGCTCGCGCTGACGCGTGTCGATGAAGGCCTCGATCGGGTCCATGCCCACGGCGCGCCGGGCGGGGATGCCGAAGAGGTGCTCGGCGCGCAGGCTCCACTGCTCGACGAGTCCGTCGGGGCCGATGGAGAAGGAGGCGACCTTGATGTAGTCGTAGATGGAGCCGGGAGGACTGCTCTGCCACATGGCGTCCCCGGGCGGGACCCCGTCGGCCGCGAGCGCACCGCCCACCGCGGAGGCCAGGCCGTCCGCGGCCCCGGCCCTCGCGCCCTCCGACGGGTCCTCGGACTCCGTGGCCTTCGCTGGTATCTCGCTCACGCGAACCGTCCCCTCCAGCTCACCGCGTCCGGCACCGGTCACCGGGGGCGGCTGCCCGCAGTATCCAGCACTACGGTGCCGTACAACACGGTGTTCACGATCACAGCACGGTCCCGATGGTTTTCGGTCCCGACCGTGAGAACACTTCCAGTCTTCTAACCAAGGGACACGTCCTCGAATCACCCCGGCGGGCAACCGTCCCCGGCCTGCACCGAACGCCTTACGGCGGCAGGACGTACGTACACCGTCCTTTCACTCCGGCACCGCGAGTTCGAACCACACGGTCTTGCCCGAGCCGCCACCGGGCCGGGTACCCCAGCGGCGGGAGGACGAGGCCACCAGTTGCAGTCCGCGGCCGCTCTCGTCCTCGGGGCGCGCGGCGCGCTCACGGGGCGGGTCGGGCAGCGGGTCGGAGACCTCGACCCGCAGGACTCCGCCCGCCTCCGAGGGGCGGATCAGACGGAGGCCGATGGGGCCGGTGGCGTGCCGGAGGGCGTTGGTGACCAACTCGCTGACCAGCAGGGCCGCGAGGTCGGCGAGGCTGTCGAGACCCCAGGCGCGGAGCCGGACGCGGACGGCCCGGCGGGCGGTGCGCACGGCACCCGGCTCGGCCGGGAAGGTCCACACGGCGCAGTCACCTTCGGTGTCGCTCACGCCGATCACTTCCCAGCCAGCAGGTCCACCCATGTCCGGTTTCTTGGGGTTAATGGGCACATACCCGGAATGCAGGGCGGAGTATCGCGCCCGGCGGCGCCCGGCGGGCGTGAAAGGCGTAGGAGGCGTCCGGGCTGCAGCCCCGACGCCGCACGCCCCTCAACGCCTCAGGCGCCGGTCGATTCCGCCGGGTCGAGGTCGGGGCCGAAGCCGGAGCCGCGCAGGTGCGCGAGGGCGCGGCGTACGGCCGGCACGTCCTGGTCGAGCCAGTCGACGTCCCAGATATCGTGGGGGCCGAGCCAGCGCAGTGCGTCGTGGTCCTCCAGGGGTTCGGGAGCCGGGGACCCGGGCCGCAGACGCGCGGTCCACACGTGCAGCACGTACGGCGGCTTCAGGAGCCATGCGCCCGGGACCCGTTCGCCGGCCTCGGCGTCGACGCCGAGCTCCTCGCGCAGCTCCCGCACCAGCGCCGCGTCGGCCGCCTCCCCGGGCTCCACCTTGCCGCCGGGCAACTCCCAGCGCCCTGCCAGTTCCTCGGGGGCGCTGCGCCGGGCGGCCAGCAGCCGCCCGCCGTCGACCAGCGCGGCCCCCACGACGACGATGTGCTCGGTCATGCGGGAAGCCTAGAAGCCGATGAAGGTCTTGGTGAGACTTCCAGGGGAGCACAGGAAGGCCGGCCAGGCCGAAGGAACCCCCGTTCGATCGCGCACGCGGTCGACGGTGCGCGTGAGGCGCGGAGCACGTGGTCGGTCGTGCCCGCAAAGGGGCGGTACGCGGGGTCGGTCGCGCACTGCCGTGGTGCACGGGGTCAGTCGTGGAGGGCCGGTCCGTTATGGGCCAGTCGCTCGACCCAGTAGAGCTGCTTGTGGCCTCGGCCGTCGAGGCTGTCGGCGATCTTCTGGGCCTCGGCCCGGGTCGCGTACCGGCCGACGCGGTAGCGATTGCCGTTGTCGTCCTGCCGTATGACGAGCCAGGGAAGCGTGACCGTGCTGTCGTTCATCGCGCCCCTCCCCTTCCCGCCCGCGGCCTGTGCCGTGCCCCACCCGTTGAGGAAACCGCAATGCGCATATGCCCGAGCCTACGCCTAACCTTTACGCAGCGAATCCGGATTTTCACAAAGAGGTACGCAACCAGCCAGATCACCGGGGGGCGCACGACGGCGAACGCGCCGCCCGCCCGGCACGCCGCGCCGACGCGCAGATGTACCACACACAGACCCGGCGACCTGCGAAGACGGCGGCCAGGCCGGGGCCCCGGGGCGCCCCGGATCGCGACGATCCGCGTGGCCGACCGGTGAGCGGGGCGCGCAGGGGGCGCGCCGCGAGGCCGGTGTGGGCGCGCGCTACTTGACCGGAAGGTGGTAGGCGACCCGGTACCGGTCGGCCGGAACGACCACGTCGGCCGTCTCGACCGGGCGCCCGGAGGCGTAGAAGGTGCGCTGGACGACCAGCACCACGTGGCCGGGGACGCCACCGAGCACCAGCAGTTCCTCGGCGAGGCCGGGCCGGGCACCGACCTCCTCCGTGACGTTGTCCACGATCACGTCGATGGCGCGCATGCGCTCGACGACACCCATGCCGCCGAGGGGGCCCTCCTCGGGCAGCATCACGGGCGTGCGCCCCGTCACGGAGAGGGGCTCGAAGGACGTGGAGAGCATCATGGGCTCGCCGGCCTCGCGGAAGAGGTACTTCGTGCACATCACGCGCTCGCCCGGCTCGATCCCCAGCCGCTCGGCGACCGCCGCGCTCGCCTCGGTCTGCCGGCTGCTGGACTCCCAGGTGCCCTGCCCGTCGCTCTGGGCCTGCTCCTGCCGGAAGGGCGTCGCCCCGCCGGCCGGGCGGTAGCCGGAGCGGGAGACGCGCCGGGGCACGGGCCGCTCGCGCACGTACGTCCCCGAGCCGGAGCGGCCCTCGACCAGCCCCTCGGCCATGAGCACCTTGCGGGCCTCCAGGGCGACCGTGTCCGAGACCCCGTACTCCTGGCGGATCCTGGCCTGGGAGGGGAGGCGGGTGTGCGGTGGAAGCCGACCGTCGACGATCTTCTCGCGGAGATCACCCGCGACACGCAGGTACGCCGGCTGCTCACCGAATGTCACTGGCCGCTCCCATCAGGTTGTACAGACAGCAACAGCCTGGCAACCCTGGGTTGTGCCGTGCAAGCAAAGGCCAAAGAATCACTCGATGTGATGACACATCGGCTCCGGGGGGTGCACGCAGGCCCTTTCTCCCCGTTGCGGCGGCGTTCACACCTGCGCTTCGGTCTCCTCGTCCACGCGCTCGTCGTACGCCGGCGGGGACGCCGCGAGCCCGAGGGCCTTGCGCGCCGTGACGGTCGACGCGCCGTCCACGGAGCCGTACGCCTGGTCGTAGTGCGTGTAGTAGGTCTCCGTGTCAGGGGCCGTGCTCGCCTTCCTCCACTCCCGGCGGGCGTCCTCCAGGTCCGCGACCAGGCCTTCGACGGGTTCGCGGGCCGAGGACGGCCAGGAGTGGCCGCGCAGGGTCTCGATCTGCTCGCCGAGCACGTCGTGCATCCGGTCGGCCCAGGCCCGGTGGCCGCCGAAGTCGTCCTCGGGGCCGTCCTCGGGCTCCTCGTACAGCGCGGCGTCGAGGGCGTTGGCCGCGGTCAGGAAGACGACCTGGTCCCCGTCGAGCGTGGTGGCGTCGCCGCGCAGCGAACCGGTCAGCTTGGCCTTCGCCTCGGTGTTGCCGAAGACGCAGGTGATCGCGCGGTCGCCGAAGCGCCAGGTGTCCCGGGACGGCATCAGGTAGTAGGCGTCGACATCGGCAGGCATCGCCCAGGAGTCCATGGCGTACTGGCTCTGGAGGGCACGGCAGCGCTCGTCGGCGATGTCGCCGATCTCGTCGTCGCCCGGGAAGGCGCCGCCGGGCAGCGCGACGACCGCGAACACCTCGCCATCGTGCCGGTCCTGGCAGGCCACGCGGTCGACGTCGAACGTGGCGCCCTCCAGGCCGCCGGGGGCGTCGAAGCAGTCGCCCTTGCGCAGCGACAGGCTCTCGGGGCGCGTGCCGTCCTTGAGCCCCTCCCAGACCGTGCCGGCCACGCCCGTCGACAGCGTCACCGCCCACAGCACGATCCCGGCCGACGACAGTGCGACCCCGGCCACGGCCAGACCCCGGCCGCTCTGGCCGGACCGTCTGATCTGCGCCAGCGCGACGAGCCCGAGGACGGCACCCAGACCGGGCAGGAAGCAGAGCACGCCGAGCACGAGGGCGGCGACGGCGAGCGCGTTGACGGAGACCGGGGCGCCGTAGGGCCGCCCGTTCGGGCCGGGGGGCCGGTGCCAGGTGGCGGGTGCGGGGCCGTACGGGTCCTGGGGCGGCTGGTTCCCAGGGGGCGGGGGTATCGACACGGGTACGGTGCTCCTGGCTGAGGCGGTGGGCGTGGGCCGCCGTGCGGCTGGGCGCATCGTAGGCGGCGGAGCGGCGAGGGCGGAATGCGGTCGGAACGAGCGGTGATCCGGGCGGCGAACGGTCTGACGGCCCGGTGGGCGGCGGGGGTCAGCGGCGGCACCGTGTTCTCGGGGGCGGGTGTCTGGCCCCTGCTGGCGCTCCTCGCGGACGGGGCGGCGGGCGCGGCGCGGGAGGAACTGTCGGCCGCCCTCGGCCTGCCGGCGGATCAGGCGGCCGCGGCGGGACGGGAGTTGCTCGCCGCGCTGGAGGAGATCGAAGGCCTGGATGCCGCTCTGGGGCTGTGGACCACGCGGACGGTGGAGCTGCGCGAGGAGTGGGCCGCGGGGCTGCCCGCGGGCGTGCACGGCGTGCTCACGGGGGACGCGGCGGCCGATCGCGCCGCCCTGGACACCTGGGCGGAACGGCGGACCGGCGGGGTGATCGGGCGGATGCCGGCGGTGCTCCGGCCGGACACCTCCCTGGTGCTGGCGTCCGCGCTCGCGCTGCGGACGGACTGGGAGACCCCCTTCAAGGGCGACCTCATGCCCTGGCGCGGGCGGGACCGGGCCGGGCTCACCCGGACCCGGGAGGGACTGGACGCCGTGGCGGTCGCGCACGGGCCGGGCGGCGCGGTGACGGCGGCCACGGTACGCGGCACGAACGGGCTGGACGTCCATCTGCTGCTGGGCGAGGAGGAGTCGTCCCCCGCGCAGGTCGTCGGCACGGGCGTCGGCGTGGTCTCGGGCGCGCTGCCGGCCGTCCCCGGCAGCCGGCTGCCGTTCGGTCAGGCGGGGCCCGGCCTGCGGCTGGAGAGACTGCGCACCGAGCGTCCCGAACCGCCGGCGCTGACCCTGAGGACGGTCGAGTTCACGCTGACCGCGGGTCACGACCTGCTGGCACGGGCGGAGTCGTTCGGCCTGGCCACCGCCGCCGACGGCGGCCCGGGACACTTCCAGGGCATCAGCGCCGCGCCGCTCGCGCTGGCGTCCGGCCGGCAGTCGGCGACGGCGACGTTCGGTGCCGAGGGGTTCCGGGCGGCGGCCCTCACGCTGATGGAGGCGGAGTGGCTGGGCTGGGAGGACAGGCCCGAGCCGCGGCACGCGACGACCCGGGCACACGCCGTCTTCGACCGCCCCTTCGGCTTCCTCGCGGTCCACCGCGAGACGGCCCTGGTCCTGGCGGCGGGCTGGGTGGACGACCCGAAACCCTTCCCCGGGGCCCTGGACGCCCACGTGCCGTAAGGGCCGGGAGACTGACCGCCCACCCGCCCCGTCAGGGCCCCGCCCGCCGGCCGCGACCGAGACCGCTGCCGTCGACGCCCTCGAAGTGGCTACGACACCGGGCGCGTCGACGCCTGGGCGCTGCAGTTCTGATCCCGACGGGGCGAGGGGGCCGGGCCGCACGCGGTCCGCCCCCCTCACGTCCGGGGCGGCGGACCACCCGGGCGTCCGTCAGTCCAGGACGCGCCGCCCGCCGCTCGCGCCGCCGCCCGCCGTCGTCCCGGGGAGCGCGGGCGCGGCGCCGGGCGGTCCGGACAGGGCGGCAGGCGCCTCGCGCTCCCGCGCCGCCTGCTCGGGGTGCCTGCGCTGCCAGTAGGGGTTGTCGTGGGAGAGCTTGCTGGAGACCCGGCCGTACATGCCGAAGGTCGCGATGACCAGCCCCATGACGAAGCTGAAGATCACGTTCGTCATGCCGAAGTCCAGGATGTTCGCCGGGCGGTCGAGCACGAAGATGTGCGCGAAGCCGCTCAGGACGAACAGCGTGCCGACGGTCATGTTCAGGGTGGAGGCGAAGTTGCCGCCGATCGCGGCACCCACGAGCAGCGCCAGACCGACCACGGCAGAGATGACGCTCAGCGCCACGTTGGTGGTCATGCCGGCGATCGTTCCCGAGGTGTTGAAGGGGCTCAGGGCGTCGGCGAAGCCGAGGGCCGCGAACACCAGGAGCACCAGGCCGCAGAAGCCGGCGCCGTACCGGTAGACGGTCGCCAGGTGGTGGTCGACCGGAAGTTCGTCTCGTAGCTTCATGCTCCTGTTTCGCCGGTTATGAGCGGAACGGATGCGGCGCCCCCGGAAGACTCAGTCCGGCTCCCTGCGCAGCAGGGCCAGCTCCCCGTTCATCTCGGCGAGGAAGCGGACGACCACCCCCAGCTCCTCGGGGGTGAAGCGGGCGCGGGCCGCCTCGGTGCTGCGGGCCAGGGGGTGGAAGTAGTCCCGGGCCAGGTCCCGGGCCGCCTGCGCGTAGTGCAGGTGCACGACGCGGCGGTCGCCGGCGTCCCGGACGCGACGGATGTGACCGGCCCGTTCCAGCCGGTCGAGGCAGGCGGTCACCGCGCCGGACGTGATGTTGAGCCGTCCGCGCAGCCGGCCGGGCGTCATGGGCCCCTCCCCCGCCTCGGGGTCCGCGTCGGCCTCGGCGTCCAGGATCGCGATCAGCGCCTGCATGTCGGTGAGGTGCAGGCCCTGCGCGTGGGCGAACTCCTGGGCGATGCGGTTCAGCTCGCTGTTCATCCGGCGCAGCAGAACGGCGAAGGTGTGCAACCCGATCGGGTCGTCGGCCGGAAGGGATGACGTGGGCGCACCGGAACCGCTCATGCCCCCACCCTAGTATCTCTCGAAGATTGAGATACTTTATGGATGAGTAAATTCCTCTACGGCTTGGGATGCGCATGAGTACCGCACAGCGTTGGGCCAGAAGGCTCGTACCGCTCGCTCTCCTCCTCGTCTGGCTGGGGGTGGGCGGCACTCTCGGCCCGTACGCGGGCAAGCTCGGCGAGGTGGCCACCAACGACCAGGCAGCCTTCCTGCCCCGCAGCGCCGAGTCCACGAAGGTGCTGGAGGCCCGTGAGGCGTTCAACCAGTCCGAGACGCTGCCGGCCGTGGTGGTCTGGACGGCGGACGGCGGGCGGCTGACGGCGGACCAGCAGGCCGACGCCACCCGCGCCATGGCGGCGCTCGCCGGGGAGCCCGGCGTGGTGGACCGGCCCTCCCCCGCCCTGCTCTCGGACGACAAGGAGGCGATGCAGGCCGTCGTCCAGCTGGAACCCGACCTCGGCGAGGAGCTGCCCACCACCCTCGACGCGGTGCGCGCGGCGGCCGCGGACGTGCCGGGCACCCGGGCGCAGATCGCCGGCCCGGCGGCCAGCCAGGCCGACCTGTCGGACGCCTTCGCCGGGATCGACGGACTGCTGCTCGGCGTGGCCCTCGGCGCCGTGCTGCTCATCCTGCTGCTCGTCTACCGCAGCGTCCTGCTGCCGTTCCTGATCATCCTCAGCTCGGTCTTCGCCCTGGGCCTCGCCTGCGCCGTCGTCTACGCGCTGGCCGAACGGGACGTGGTACGCGTCGACGGCCAGGTGCAGGGCATCCTGTCGATCCTGGTGATCGGCGCCGCCACCGACTACGCCCTGCTGCTGGCCGCCCGCTTCCGCGAGGAACTCGCCGTGCGCGGGGACCGGGCCGCGGCGGCGACCGCCGCGGTGCGCCGCTCGTTCGGCGCCATCACCGCCAGCGCCGCGACCGTGGCGCTCGGCCTGCTGGCCCTGCTCGTGAGCGACCTCACCAACAACCGCGCCCTCGGGCCGGTCGGCGCCATCGGCATCGTCTGCGCCGTGCTCACCACGCTCACCTTCCTGCCGGCCGTGCTCGCCCTGCTGGGCCGCACCGCCTACTGGCCCTCCAAGCCGAAGGCGCCGGAGAACTCCGCGCAGGGCAGCGGCGTGTGGCGCCGGGTCGCCGCGACGGTGGACGGCCGGCCGCGCCGGACCTGGGTGGTGACGGCGCTGATCCTCGCCGTCTTCGCGGCCTTCTCGCCCTCGCTGTCCTCCAAGGGCGTGCCGCTCGACGAGATCTTCGTCAACGACGCGCCCTCGGTGGCCGCGCAGGCCACTCTCGGCGAGCACTTCCCCGGCGGGTCCGGCAACCCGGCCGTGATCATCGCCGACGCCGGCCGGGCCTCCGAGGTGACGGCCGCCGCGAAGGCCACCGAGGGCGTCGCCACCGCGAGCCCCGTCTCGGCCTCCGGCCGGCCCGGTGACGGCGAGCCGCTCGTGGCCGACGGGCGGGTCCTCATCAACGCCACGCTGAAGGCCTCGGCGGACAGCGACGCGGCCAAGGACACCGTCGAGCGGCTGCGCGCGAAGGTGCACGCGGTCTCCGGCGCCGACGCGCTGGTCGGCGGGTACACCGCGCAGCAGTACGACACCCAGCAGACCGCCGCCCGCGACCGGACGCTCATCGTGCCGATCGTGCTCGCGGTCATCCTGCTGATCCTGATGGTGCTGTTGCGCTCCCTGCTGGTGCCGGTGCTGCTGGTCGCGACCGTGGGGCTCAACTTCCTCGCCACACTGGGCGTGTCGGCGCTCGTCTTCCAGCACCTGCTCGGCTTCAGCGGCACGGACGCCTCGGTCCCGCTGTACGGCTTCGTGTTCCTGGTGGCGCTGGGCGTCGACTACAACATCTTCCTGATGTCCCGGGTCCGGGAGGAGGCGCTCGCGCACGGCAACCGGCTGGGGGTGCTGCGCGGGCTGACCACCACCGGCGGGGTGATCACCTCGGCGGGCGTGGTGCTCGCCGCGACGTTCGCGGCGCTGATGGTGATCCCACTGGCGTTCCTGGTGCAGATCGCCTTCATCGTCGCCTTCGGCGTGCTGCTCGACACGCTCGTCGTGCGCTCGCTGCTGGTGCCCGCGCTGGTGATCGACATCGGTCCGCGGGCGTGGTGGCCGAGCTCGCTGGCCCGCAGGCACCCCGAGGAGACGGACGTCTCCCGCGCGGCCCCGAGGGAGGCGGAAGCAGGTACTCCCTCCGGCTGATTCGCACGCGGCGTCTGTGTCGTGCATCCGCGACGGACGCCGAACGGGAAGTCTTCAGGGCGGAGCCGTGCTTCTTCAGCACGGCGCGGGTGTCGAGGAGCGGAGGCACGACGATGGCGACGGACGCGCAGCGGTTGCACTGCCTGGTCACCGGGGCGTCCGGATACATCGGCGGGCGCCTGGTGCCGGAACTGCTGCGCGCGGGCCACAGCGTCCGGTGCCTGGCCCGCTCCCCCGGCAAACTGCGCGACCACCCCTGGGCGGGGCAGGCCGAGACCGTCCAGGGGGACGTCACCGACGCGGAGTCCGTCGCCGCGGCGATGCGCGGGATCGACGTGGCCTACTACCTGGTGCACGCCCTCACCTCGGGTTCCGGGTTCGAGGAGACCGACCGGCGGGCCGCGCGCATCTTCGCCGAGCAGGCAAGGATCGCCGGGGTCCGCCGGATCGTGTACCTCGGCGGGCTGACCCCGCAGCACGTGCCCGAGAGGTTCCTCTCCCCGCACCTGCGCTCCCGGGCCGAGGTGGGGCAGATCTTCCTCGACTCCCCGGTGCCGGCCACGGTGCTGCGGGCGGCCGTCGTCATCGGCTCGGGGTCGGCGTCGTTCGAGATGCTGCGCTACCTGACCGAACGGCTGCCCGTCATGGTCACCCCCAGCTGGGTGCACACCCGCACCCAGCCGATCGGGGTGGGGGACGTGCTGGCCTACCTCGTCGGCTCGGCGACCATGCCGCCCGACGTCGACCGGGCCTTCGACATCGGCGGACCCGACGTCCTCACCTACCGGGAGATGATGCGGCGCTACGCCGTCGTCGCCGGGCTGCGGCGGCGGTTCATCGTGCCGATCCCGGTCCTCACCCCGCGGCTGTCCAGCCACTGGGTCGGCATCGTCACGCCGGTGCCCGCCTCGCTCGCCCGGCCGCTGACGGAGTCGCTGCGGCACGAGGTCGTGTGCCGCGAGCACGACATCGCCCGGTACGTGCCGGACGCCCCGGGCCGGCCGATGCCGTTCGACGACGCCCTGAACCTCGCGCTGCGCAAGGTGCGCGACGCCGAGGTCACCACGCGCTGGTCCTCGGCCTCCGTGCCCGGAGCTCCCAGCGACCCGCTGCCCACCGACCCGGACTGGGCGGGCGGCAGCCTCTACCAGGACGAGCGGCAGAGGCCCGTCGACGCGTCACGGGAAGCCCTGTGGAAGGTGATCGAGGGCATCGGGGGCGAGAACGGCTGGTACTCCTCCCCCCTGGCCTGGGCGGTCCGGGGCTGGCTGGACCGGTTCGTCGGCGGGGTCGGTCTGCGCCGCGGACGGCGTGACACCGAGCGCCTGAGGGTCGGCGACTCGCTCGACTTCTGGCGGGTCGAGGAGATCGAACCCGGCCATCTGCTGCGGCTGCGCGCCGAGATGAGGCTGCCCGGCCTCGCCTGGCTGGAGATGTACGCCGAGAGCGACGCCGACGGCCGCACCCGCTACCGGCAGCGGGCCCTGTTCCATCCTCGCGGCCTGCTGGGCCACGCCTACTGGTGGAGCGTCGCCCCGTTCCACTCGGTGGTGTTCGGCGGCATGGCCCGCAACATCGCCCAGGCGGCGGCCGACGGCGTCAGCGGACGACGGGCGGGCTCGCGCGCCCCGCGCATCCGGCGCGCCCGGGCCGGGCGAAAGACGGGGCAGCGACAGACGTGATCCCGTACCACCGCTTCACCGCACCAGGAGTGACACCATGACCGTCGCGGTCGTCCTGTTCACCTCGGACCTGCGCCTGCACGACCATCCGCCGCTGCGCGCGGCGCTGGCGGCGGCGGACGAGGTGGTGCCCCTGTTCGTCCGCGACCCGGGCGTGCACGCGGCCGGCTTCGACGTGCCCAACCGCGCCGCCTTCCTCGCCGACTGCCTGGCCGACCTCGACGCCTCGCTGCGCCGGCGCGGAGGGCGGCTGGTCGTGCGCTCCGGGCCGGTCACCCGGGAGGTCCGCGCGGTCGCCGCCGAGTGCGGCGCCACCCAGGTGCACCTGGCCGCGGGCATCACCGGCTACGCCCACCGCCGCGAGGAGCGGCTGCGCGAGGCACTGGCCGCGGACGGGGTCGCGCTGCGGGTGCACGACAGCGTCATCACCGCCGTCGCCCCGGGCGCCGTCACCCCGTCCGGCGCCGACCACTTCTCGGTGTTCACCCCCTACTTCCGCCGCTGGTCGCAGCAGTCGCTGCGGGACCCGCTGCCCGCCCCGCGCGCCGTGCGGGTCCCCGACGCGGCGCGCGGCGAGCGGCCGCCGTCGCGCGCGGACGCCGGGGACGTGTCCGCGGACCTGCCGCCCGGCGGTGAGACGGCGGGGCGTGAGCGGTTCACGGAGTGGGCGAGGGCGGACCTGGCCCGGTACGGGGACCTGCACGACGACCTGGCCGGCGACGGCACCTCGCGCCTGTCCCCGTACCTGCACTTCGGGGCGCTGTCGCCGGTGGAGCTCGTGCACCGGGCCCGTGAGAAGGGCGGGCCGGGGGCCGAGGCGTTCGTGCGCCAGCTGTGCTGGCGGGACTTCCACCACCAGGTCCTGGCGGCCCGGCCCGGCGCGGCAGTACGGGACTACCGCAGCCGTGGGGACCGGTGGCGCGGCGAGGACGAGGCGGCCGAGGACATCGCCGCCTGGCGCGAGGGCCGCACGGGCTACCCTATGGTCGACGCGGGCATGCGCCAGCTGCGCCACGAGGGCTGGATGCACAACCGCGCCCGGCTGCTGACGGCGAGCTTCCTGTCCAAGACGCTGTACGTGGACTGGCGGATCGGCGCACGGCACTTCCTGGACCTGCTGGTGGACGGCGACCTCGTCAACAACCAGCTGAACTGGCAGTGGGTCGCCGGCACCGGCACCGACACCCGACCGAACCGCGTCCTCAACCCCGTCCTGCAGGGGAAGCGTTACGACCCGGAGGGGACCTACGTACGCCGGTGGGTACCCGAACTGGCGGACGTTCGGGGCAGTGCGGTGCACGAGCCGTGGCGGCTGCCGGAGGACCGGCGTGCCGAGACGGGCTACCCCGCGCCGCTGATCGACCTCGGCGACGGGCTGGCCCGCTTCAAGGCCGCCCGGGGGCGCGGATGATGGGGCGCGGGGCGTGGCCGGGAACCGGAGGGATCCGCGGGCCCGGGAGCCCGGCGCATCCAAAACACCGCGCCCGATGGAAGCACTGATGTTCGGATGACCGGAACCGATAAGGGGTTGCGCATGCTTGGACCGGGGCCGACGACGGCCGGACCGGCGGACACGGACGACACCCCGCTCACCGCCCACGAGGCCACACTTGCCGTGGAGCAGGTCCTGGAGCGGGTGCTCGACGTGCGGCTGCGGCAGGCCCGTGAGACCGACGCGCTGTTCGCGCACGACATGGCGGAGCGCGTCGCCGCGTTCACCCGGCGCGGGGGCAAGCGCCTGCGCACCGCGTTCGTGTGGTGCGGCTGGCGCGCTGCGGGCGGCACGGGCGATCCGACGGCCGTGCTGCGCCTGGGGGCCGCCCTCGAACTGCTCCAGGCCTGCGCCCTGATCCACGACGACGTGATGGACGGATCACCCCTGCGCCGGGGCGCTCCCGCGCTGCACGTGGAGTTCGCCCGCGGGCACCGCAGGGGCCTGACGAACGGCTCCGCCGAGTCGTTCGGGACGTCGGCCGCGGTGCTCGCGGGCGACCTGGCCCTGGCGTGGGCGGACGACCTGCTGACGGAGACGGCGCTCGGGGCGCCGCAGGGCCCGCAGCTGTACGCCGAGTGGCGGGCCATGCGCACCGAGATGGTCGCCGGGCAGTACCGCGACCTGAACGCGCAGGCGGGCGACTCGTCCAGCGCCGAGGAGGCGCTGACCATCGCCGTCCTCAAGAGCGCCCTGTACACGGTCGCGCGACCGCTGGCACTGGGCGCGGCCCTGGCCGGCGCCGGCCCCGGCACCCTGGGGGCGCTGCGGGCGGCCGGCCGCAGCGCGGGGCTGGCCTTCCAGTTGCGCGACGACCTGCTCGGTGCGTTCGGCGACCCGGCGCACACCGGGAAGCCCGCCGACGACGATCTGCGCCACCGCAAGCTCACCCCCCTCCTCGCCGTCGCCGTCCGGCTCGCCGACGCCGCGGGCGACCACGAGGCCACCGCCGTGCTCGCGCCGCGCGCGGGCGCGCGGGCGGCGGGGACCGTCGAGCGGATGCGGGCGGCCCTGGAGCGCACGGGTGCCCGGTCGGAGGTCGAGGCGCGGATCGAGGAACTGGCGTCGGCCGGTCTGCGGCAGTTCGAGGCCGTAGCGGCCGGTCCGGATGTGCGGCGGGAGTTCGCCGCCCTGGTCGAGCGGGCCTCGGGCGTCGCCCCGCGTCCCGCCGAGGAGCTCGTATGAGGACCGTGTCGGGGCCGACGGACCACGTCGTCGTGGTGGGGGCGGGCCTGTCCGGCCTGGCGTGCGCCCTGCATCTGCTGGGCGCCGGGCGCCGGGTCACGCTCGTCGAACGGGACCCGGGGCCGGGCGGCCGGGCCGGGCAGGTGCGGCTGGGCGACTACCAGGTGGACACCGGGCCCACCGTGCTGACGATGCCGCACCTGGCCGACGAGGCGTTCGCGGCCGTCGGCGACAGCCTGCACCGGCGCGTCGAGCTGATGCCCCTGCACCCCGCCTACCGGGCGGCCTTCGCCGACGGCACCTCGCTCGACGTGCACACCGACGGCGAGGCCATGGAGGCGGAGGTGCGGCGCTTCGCCGGACCTGCCGAGGCGGCCGGCTACCACAGGTTGCGGGAGTGGCTGGAGCGGCTCTACCGGGCCCAGATGCGCCGTTTCATCGACACCAACTTCGACTCGCCGTTCCAGCTCCTCCACCCCGACCTGGCACGGCTGGCGGCGCTCGGCGGCTTCGGGCGCCTGGACGGCCGGATCGGCCGCTTCCTGAACGACGAGCGCCTGCGGCGCGTGTTCTCCTTCCAGGCCCTGTACGCCGGGGTCGCCCCGGCCCGGGCGCTCGCGGCCTACGCGGTGATCGCCTACATGGACACCGTCGCCGGGGTCTGGTTCCCCAAGGGCGGCATGTACGCGCTGCCCCGGGCGATGGCCGACGCGGCGGCCGGTGCCGGCGCCGAGCTGCGCTTCTCGTCCGAGGTGAGCGCGCTGGAACGCTCGGCGGGCCGGGTGCGGGCCGTGCGGCTCGCCTCGGGTGAGCGCATCCCGTGCGACGCGGTGGTGCTGACCTGCGAACTGTCCACCGCCCACCGGCTGCTGGGCCGGGCACCCCGCCGCCCGGTGGCCCTGCAGCACTCGCCGTCCGCGGTGATCCTGCACGCCGGGACCGACCGCACCTGGCCGCACCTCGCCCACCACACGCTGTCCTTCGGCGCGGCGTGGGAGAGCACCTTCGACGAACTGACCCGCTCGGGCCGGCTGATGAGCGACCCGTCCCTGCTGATCACCCGCCCGACGACGCACGACCCCTCCCTCGCGCCGCCTGGCCGCCACCTCCACTACGTCCTCGCGCCCTGCCCCAACACCGACGTCGGCCCCTCCGCCGCCGACTGGCGGGACCTGGGCCCGCGCTACCGCGACAGCCTGCTCGCCGAGCTGGAGCGCCGCGGCCTCGACGGGTTCGCGGACAGCGTGGAGGAGGAGCAGCTGGTGACCCCGCTCGACTGGACGGCCCAGGGACACGCGGCGGGCGGCCCCTTCTCCGTCTCCCACACCTTCGCCCAGACCGGCCCCTTCCGGCCGCGCAACCTGGTGCGCGGACTGGACAACGTGGTGCTCGCCGGCTGCGGGACGACCCCGGGTGTCGGTGTGCCGACGGTGCTCATCAGCGGCAAGCTCGCCGCCTCCCGCGTCACCGGCGGCACGGCACGCCGCTCCACCCTGTCCCGCCCGCGCCCGGTCCTGAAGGACCTCCCGTCCACCCCGACCGGGGCAGGTGCCCATGACCCGTCGTGAACTGGACGCCGCCGGGATCACCGACCCCGGCCTGCGCGCCGACTACACCCGCTGCCGGCAGCTCAACGCCCGCCACGGCCGCACCTACTTCCTCGCCACGCGCCTGCTGCCGCTGGAGCGCCGCTCGGCGGTGCACGCGCTGTACGGCTTCGCCCGCTGGGCCGACGACATCGTCGACGACCTGGACCGCCGCCTGACACCCGACGACCGGGACCTGCTGCTGAAGCAACTGGAGGGCGACCTCGCGCACGCGCTGGCCTCCGGAGGCGGGGACGAGCCGGTGGTCCGGGCGGTGGCCGACACGGCCGACCGGTACGGCATCGAGGTGGAGCTGTTCGCCGACTTCCTCGCCTCGATGCGCTCCGACCTGACCGTCACCGACTACCCGGCCTACGCCGACCTGCGGGCCTACATGCACGGCTCGGCGGCGGTGATCGGGCTGCAGATGCTGCCCGTGCTGGGCACGGTCGTCCCGCGGGAGGAGGCCGCGCCGCACGCGGCGGCCCTCGGGGTGGCGTTCCAGCTCACCAACTTCCTGCGGGACGTCGGCGAGGACCTGGACCGCGGCCGCGTCTACCTGCCCGCGGACCTGCTCGCCGCGCACGGTGTGGACCGGCCGCTGCTGGAGTGGAGCCGGCGCACCGGACGCCGGGACCCGCGCATCCGGGCGGCGCTCGTCGCGGCCGAGGCGATGACCCGGGACGTCTACCGGGAGGCGGAGCCGGGCATCGCGATGCTCGACCCGCGGGTGCGCCCCTGCATCGCCACCGCGTACACGCTGTACGGCGGCATCCTGGACGAGGTGGCACGGCACGACTACACCGTGGTGCACCGCCGCGCGGTGGTGCCCCGCCGCCGCCGGGCGGCCGTGGCCGCGGCCGGGGTGCTGAAGGTGGCCGCCGCGCGACGGCGCCCGGCCCCCTC
Source organism: Streptomyces sp. NPDC058741 (assembly GCF_042746715.1). Lineage (NCBI taxonomy): Bacteria > Bacillati > Actinomycetota > Actinomycetes > Kitasatosporales > Streptomycetaceae > Streptomyces > Streptomyces sp. NPDC058741. The sequence continues at coordinate 78,695 of NZ_JBHYQH010000010.1, forward strand.
GGCGGACCCCGGCGCACTGGAACGGAAAGGACCGTCTCGTGACTGATCCCGCGGACAAGGCCGGCTGGACGCCGCCGCTGCGGCGGCGCCGCGGCCCGGGCTGGTCGGAGCAGGAGCCGACCTGGCGCGCGGCGCGCCCGGCGCTGATCGCCGACGCGCTGAAACGGGCGTCGGCCCGGCCCTCCGGGAACTGGTTCGTGGTCGGCGCCTCCCGGAACGTGCGCCCCGGCAAGCCCTACGGCAGGACCGTCGGCGGCGTCGAGGTGGTGCTGTGGCGCTCGGAGTCGGGCGAGCTGCGCGCGGGCCCGGGGGCCTGCCCGCACCTCGGCGCTCCGCTGCGGGACAGCCGGGTGGTGTGCGGCACCCTGGTGTGTCACTGGCACGGACTCGCCCTGGACGGCGGCTCCCCGTTCGCCGGCTGGCAGCCGTACCCCGTCCACGACGACGGGGTGCTGGTGTGGGTGCGGCTGGACGGGGTCGGCGGCGAGGAGCCGACGGAGCGTCCCTTGATTCCGGAGCGCCCCGCGACGGGCACGGGTGTGGACGCCGTGTTCACCGGGATCGGCCGGTGCGAGCCGCAGGACGTCGTGGCCAACCGGCTCGACCCGTGGCACGGGTCCTGGTTCCACCCGTACTCCTTCGTCGATCTGACGGTCGCCCGGGAACCGCAGGGCGAGGAGGACGACACCTTCGTCGTCGACGTGTCCTTCCGGGTGGCGGGCCGTCTGGTGGTGCCCGTGCGCGCCGAGTTCACCGCGCCGGAGCCGCGCACCGTCCTCATGCGCATCACCGACGGCGAGGGCGCCACCTCGGTGGTGGAGACGCACGCCACCCCGCTGACCGGCGCGGCCGACACGACGCCGCGGACGGCGGTGGTGGAAGCCGTGATCGCCACCTCGGACCGGCGCGGCTTCGTCCTGGCCAGGGCCGCCGCGCCCGCACTGCGTCCCCTGATGCGGTACACCGCCGGCCGGCTGTGGCGCGACGACCTCGCCTACGCCGAGCGGCGCTGGACGCTGCGCAGCACCGGCCGCTTCCCCGGCTGAGGCGGCCCTGATCGGACCCCGTCCCGCTCGTCACGGCCTCGACGGCGGGACGGGGTCTGTTCGTGTTGCGGTTCCGTCGCGGCGTGTTCCTGTTGCCTCGCGCCCGCGCCCGCGGAGGGTGTCACGGCCCGCCCGGGCGGTGACACCGCGTCACGGGCCGGGCGAGGCGGCCCCGCTCGGGCCTCCGCCACGCCCCGCGCGGCGCACGGCCTCAGCGGCACGACGAGGGCTCTCCCCCGATCGGGCCCGCCCCGTCCGTCACGGCCTCGACGGCGGGGCGGGGTCTCCCGTGTCCTGCCTCAGGCCCCGTCGGGTGGGACGGTGTCACCGGCGGGGTGCCGGCGGGCGAGCGCGCCGAGGGCGCGCAGGGCCGGGGAGCGTCCCGCGCGCGGGACCGTCCACAGGACCTGGCCGCGGACGCCCCACCCCGCGAGCAGGGTGTTGGCCGCCAGGAAGCCGGTGGTGGCGGCGCGTTCCATCAGCGCCACGGGCAGGTCGCAGCGGATCCCGTCGCCGGCCAGCGTCAGCCACGGGTGCGGGGTGGTCACCGTGGGACGCCGGTGATGGGTGCCGACGGGGAAGTGCGGGCAGTCGGCGCGCCACTCGTGCCGGACGTCGACGATCCCCGCCTCACGGGTCTCCGGGTACACCCGCCACAGCTGTTCGAGCAGTTCGTGCTGCACGGTCTCCCGGTCGGCGCCCTCGGGAACGGCGTAGGCGTGCAGTTCCACCACCGAACCGGCGTTCTTCGAGGCCCAGCCGGCCGCCTCGCCCTCGTAGCGGTCCAGGACGCTGATGTTGTCCAGGCCGCCGTAGCCGCTGGTGCCCAGGAAACCGGGGCGGTCGGCGCGGACCGGGCGGTCGAGCCAGAAGCGGGAGACGAGGAAGGGCGGGGCGGTGCGCAGGGCGGCGACGTCGTCGCGCCAGGCGGCGGTGCCCAGGCCGGGCGAGCCGGCGACGACCTGCCGCAGCCCGCCGGTGTCGAGGGCGAGCACCACCGCGTCGTACCGCTCGGTGCCGGCGCCGGTGCGCACCTCGGCTCCCCCGCTGCCGGCCGGGTCGACGCCGTCGACGGCGGCACCGGTGCGGACGTCCGCGCCGAGCCGCTGGAGGTACGCACCGAGCGGCTCCCACAGGGCCTGGGGGAAGGGCTCGTCGGGCACGTCGAACAGCAGCCCTTCGGCCGAGCCGAGGAAGTAGATGTGGAACATCAGCATCAGCTCGGCGGCGGACAGTTCGCGCGGATCGGCGAAGAAGCTGCGCGAGAACACCTCGAAGGCCAGGTGGTGCGCGGCCTCCGGGAAGCGCACGCCCTCCAGGAAGCCGGCCGCGCTGATCCCGTCGAACCGCTCGTACACCTCCGGTACGCGCACGTCGAGCAGCGGCAGCGCCGCCCGGGCGTCCAGGGCGGTGAGGTCGCGCCAGCCGAAGGTGGGGCTGAGCGCGACGAAGCCGAGGGCGCTGAGGGGCGGGGTGCGCGGGACGCGGGCGAAGCTGTCGGTCAGGCCGCCGCTGTGCCGCAGGGGGTAGTCGGACAGCGGGGTGAGGCGCGCGAGGGCGGGGTCGGTCCGCCGCAGCAGACCGCGCAGGTTGTAGTACTGGCGGAAGAAGGCGTGGAAGCCGCGGCTCATGGTCACGACGGAGCCGTCCGCGAGCTCGGTGCGATGGCCGGCGAGGCGTCCGCCGAGGGTTTCCTCGCGTTCGTAGAGGGTCACCCGGGCGCCGCGTTCGGCCAGTCCGGTGGCCGCCGCGAGACCGGCGATGCCGCCGCCCACCACGGCGACCGAGGGCGCGTCCCGCGGTCCGAAGCCGTCCCGGCCGGGCGCGGGCATGAGGATCTCGGCCTTGCGGTCCCGTCCGCGGCGGGCGGCGGCGGGTGCGGTACGGGTGCTCATCGGCCGGCCTCCACGGCGGGAGCGGGCGTCGCGGCCGTCCCGGGGGTCGTCCTCGTGGCCGGCGCGGCGGAGCCGTTGCGGGCGACGAAGGTGTGCGTGATGCCGGTCTGCCATCCGGCCAGGGGAAGGGCGCGCGCGTCCGCGAACCCGGCGCGGGCCAGCCGGTCGGTGAAGTCGTCCGCGGTGTCGAAGTCGAGGACGCTGCGCCACAGGTGGTCGTAGAGGTCCCGGTCGCCGGTGAGGGTGCCCCCGGGGATTATCAGGCCCCGGCACACGGCGGTCCACAGGGCGCGGTGGGCCGGGGAGCCGCCGAGACTGTACTCGTGGACGGCGAGGCGTCCGCCCGGCCGCAGCAGGGTCCGTACGGTGCGCAGGACGCCGTCCGGGTCGGTGACGTTGCGGAACAGGTAGGCGGCGAAGACCGCGTGGAAGGGGCCTTCGCCGGCCGTCGCGAGGTCCTCGGCGCTCAGGTGCAGGAACCGCACGCCGTCGGGCCACGCTTTGGCCTGCGCCTGCCGCAGCATCCCCGAGGAGGCGTCGACGGCGGTGATCCGGGCGCGGGGCGCGACCCGCAGCAGGGCGCGGGTGGAGGCGCCGGTGCCGCAGCCGAGGTCGAGCAGGTGCAGCCCGGCCCCGTCGTGGGGCAGCCGCAGCCGGCGGGCGGAACGGAGCAGGTCGGTGCGGTAACCGGGGTTGAGGGCCGTGAGCCGGTCGTAGGTGCGGGACGCGTGGTCGAAGGCGTGCGCCAGTTCGTGGTCGCGCAGCAGGGTCATCGGGGGCTCTCTCCGGTTCGGGGGGCGGGGTGGGTGCGGCGGGGCAGGAAGGGCACCTCGAGGGTGGTGCGGAGCATCGGGCCCACGGGGGTGCGCAGTCCGATGCCCCATTCCTCGCGAAACGAGGTGGCGCCGTCCAGGAAGCGCAGCAGACGGTGCGCGGGGGTCCTGCGGAACAGGTCGGTGAAGAACGCGGGGCCGTCGATGCGGCCGGTGTCCAGGGCCCGCAGCAGTACCGCGTCCAGGAACAGCGCCCGCCGCCGGTGGGGCGGCGGGAAGGTGCCGCGGCCGTCGCTCAGGGCGGCGGCGACGGCCCGGCTGTGCCGCTGCACCGCGGCGAAGGTGTAGCCGGTGGCGGGGCGGGTCGCACCGCCCGCCGTCCCGATCCGGTGGACCGCGTTCCCGGTCCGCCCCGGGAAGCGGGCGTCGGTCATGGGGATGACCCCCTGCTCGGCCGCCTCGACGGTGAACGCGCCCAGGCCCAGGATCTCGCGGGCGTAGTGGCCGAGGGCCGTCTCGTACGCCTCGGTGGTCAGCGGGGCCCGGGAGAACTCGGTGTACTCGACGAGGGCGTGGCCGGGGGCCAGCGGCAGGACGTAGCCGAAGGCCAGTCCGTGCGGCGGCTGGGGCACGCGGAAGTCCATGAGGTCGGCGACCGAGGGGTCGAACCGGTCGGTGCCGGTGCGCACGAACCAGCCGCGGAAGTGCTGCAGCAGCTGGGTCCGGGCCGGGGGCAGGGCGGGCAGGGGCCGTGAGTCGAACACGTGGCGGGCGCGCAGGGTGAGCGTCCGGCCGCCCGGTTCGGTGCAGCGGACCTCAGCGCCCTCGGGCAGGTCGCGTACGGGGCCTGCCGTGGCGCGCAGCAGGCGCCCGCCGGGCGAGTCCGCCAGCCGGGCGTGCACCAGCCGTTCGAAGGCCGCGGAACGCACCATGCGGTACCGGGAGGGAGCCGGGTCGACGGTGAGGGCCTCACCGTCGGGGCCGTGCACCCGCAGCAGGGACCAGTCGGCGGCCACCGCGTCCTCGAAGTCGTCGTCGCCCTCGTCCCAGTAGCACCAGGTCCGCTCCGCCGGGCGGCCGGGCCCGTCCGGCGGCTCCACGACGGTCACGGTGGCGGCGCCGGTCCCGAGGAGCCGGTTCGCGAGGCTGAGTCCGGCGGCACCGCCACCGACGATCACCACGTCGGACGTGGCGTCCGGGCCCGGGCTCACCGGCACCGGTCCCGGCCACGGCCGTACGGCCCGCCGGGCATCGGGCCTTGCGGGCCCGGCACGGCCTCAGGCACACGGAGGCGGCCCCTGCGGCCCTCTCCGCCCGCGGGGACGTACACACCGATCACCACCACACCCCGCTCCCCGGCCGTCCGGACACACCCGCCGATCACTACCACACCCCACTCCCGGACACCGGGACATACACGCCGGCCTCCACCGCACCCCACGTCGGGCCGCCGGGTCGACGACTTGATCCGCTCGCTGAACAGTTCGCTGAACTGTTCGTTGATCCGCTCGCTGACCCGTTCGCCCACCGCTTCCCGCGGTGGGGGGTGTTCGGATGCAGCGGGCGGCGGCTACGGCGAGACGACCGACTCCAGCAGGGTGACGGCCTCGGCCAGTCCCGTCGGGCGCGGCAGCCCGGGCACGGTCCGGCTGGACCAGCCCGGCCCGAGCGTCAGCACGACCGGCCGGCGGCGCGCGCCCCGGACCCCCCACTCCATCGCGGCCACGTGCTGGGCCAGCGGCCGGCTGGCGGTCGTACGGGACTGCGCCCACAGCGCCACCGCGGCCGGACCGGTCCGGCGCACGGCCGTCACCAGCGACTCCACGGGCAGCGCACCGCCGAACATGCGCACCGGCAGCCCGCGTTCGGCGAGGGCGGCGGCCAGCACCTCCAGCGGCAGCGTGTGGTTCTCACCGGGCACGCACGCGAGCATCGTAACCCCGCCGGGACGGTCGGCGGCGGCCCGGGCTGCGCAGCGCCGCAGGGCGCCGGAGACATGCCAGGACAGGAAGTGCTCGACCTCGACGTACTTCTCGCCCGAGGTCTCCCACTTGCGGCCCACGGCCTGGAGCGTCGGCATGATCACCTCGGTCCAGGCGGCGACCAGGCCGTGCTCGTCGATCACGGACCGGAGCAGATCGTCCAGCGCGTCGGCGTCGAGCCGCAGGGCGGCCCGCGCGATGCCCTTGCACTCCTGGCGCACGTCGCCCAGGCGCAGTCCGCTGCTCGCCCTGCTGCGGGTCCGGACGGACGGTCGGGAAGGGGTCGCGCCGGGGGTCCCTCCACCCGGGGCCGCCTGCGCGGGCGGTCCGCCCGGGGCCGTTTCCGGGGGCGCCCCGCCGAGCACCGTGCGCGCCGCCTCGGCGGGCGGTACGCCGGTCGCCGTCAGGGCGCACATCCGCTCCAGCCGTGCCACGTCGGCGGCGGTCCACCGCCGGTGCCGGCCGCCGGTGTGCGCGTCGGGCCCGAGGCCGTATCGGCGGTCCCAGGTGCGCACGGTGGTGGGCGCGACGCCCAGCCGCCTGGCCACCTCGCCGGTGGTCAGCCCGATGCCCTGCGGCAGCCGCTCGACCGCCCGCTCGCCGCCGTCCCGCTCCTGTGCGTCCATGGCCCCACTGTACGACGCACAAACGACGCATGTTGAGTTGCGTCGTTTATGCGCCGAACACTGGGCACGTGAACACGATCGCGGCTTCGAGTACGGCGCGACCGATCGGACCGGCAGACGGTCTTTCGTCCCCGCACGAAGCCCGCAGGAGGAACCAGGCCATGATCACGAACTCGCGATTCACCGCTCCCGCACCGCCTGTCGAAGAGACCCGGTACGAGGAGGAACTCGCCCGCGGTCTGGTCGCCGCGGACGAGGAGGCCTTCGCCGCGATCTACCGGCGCTGGGGCTCGCTCGTCCACACCATGGCCACCCGAATGCTCGGCGACACCCACGAGGCGGAGGACGTGACCCAGCAGGTCTTCCTCGGCGCCTGGCACGGACGGGCCGGTTTCCGCCCGGAGCGGGGCCCGCTCGGCGCCTGGCTGGTCGGCATCACGCGCCGCAAGATCGTCGACGCCCTGGCGGCCCGGACGCGCCGTGTGACGCTCGCCGACTCGGCCGCCCGCGACCAGGGCCCACTCCGGCACGACGACGAGGCACCCGACCGGGTCCTGGACCGGGTGCTGCTGGTGGACGCCCTGACACGGCTGCCACGCCACCAGCGGGAGGTGCTCTGCCTCGCCTTCTACGAGGACCTGACGCAGGCGCAGATCTCCGAGCGCACCGGCATGCCCCTGGGAACGGTGAAGAGTCACGCCCGCCGCGGCCTGCACCGGCTGCGCCAGACCATCGAGCAGACCCCGGCGCACGACGCGGATCTGTGACCGGCGCGAACCGGTCACACCGCGGGCGCATCCGCAGCGGCCCCTGCCTCCGAAACACGGTCGAGACTCCGCAGCTACGGAGGCTCCTCTCGAAGGGACTCCTGCCATGACCTCCCACCTCCGCACCGCCATCGCCGCCTCGGCCGGAGCCTGCGCCCTGGCCCTCGGCGCGACCGCACCCGCGCTGGCCGCCGATTCCGACAAGGCCATGGTGTCCGTCTTCCACGGAATCCCCGGGCTGACGGTCGACGTCTACGCCAACGGCGACGAACTCCTGAGCGATTTCAAGCCCGGCACGGTGACGGCCCCCCAGCCCCTAGCCGCCGGCACCTATGACATAAAGATCTTCGAAGCGGGCCAGGGACCCGACGGCACTCCGGCTCTGGAGAAGAAGGTGGAAGTACCCGACGGCGGTAACGCCACGGTCGCCGCCCACCTCTCCGCCGACGGCAAGCCCGAACTGACGGCCTTCAGCAACGACGTCTCCGCCGTGGACGCCGGCAAGTCGCGTCTGACGGTGCGCCATGTCGCGGCAGCGCCCGCCGTCGACGTCCGGGCCGGCGGGCAGCCGGTCTTCACGGACCTGACCAACCCGAAGGAGGACACCGCGGTGGTCGGCGCGGGCACCGTCAACGCCGATGTGGTGCTGGCCGGCACGGACACCGTGGCCATCGGTCCGGCCGACCTGAATCTGAAGGAAGGCACGAGCAACGTCGTCTACGCCTGGGGCAGCGCCGAGGACGAGAACCTCGCCCTGGCCACCCAGACGTTCAGCGGCATGTCGTCGGCTCCGCGCTCCGTGGACGCGGGCGGCAACGGCGCCGCCGTCAACACGAACTCCTCCGACGCGTGGCCCGCCTGGGCCGCCGCGGCGGGCGTCATCGCGGTGACGGGTGTCCTGGCGGTTCGCCGGGCCGCCGGACGGCGTGGCTGACGGCACACGACGGCTCGCCGGACTGACCGTTGCGGCTGCCGCCCTGGCAGCCGCTCTCGGCTTTCCGGACGCACCGTCGGACCGGGCCGCTCCCCCTGCGGACTTCGCGGCCGCGCCCGCCGAGCGGGGGAACGCGGCGGCCTCCGGGCCGAGGGCATCGCCCGACGCGCGGCAGAGGGACCGGGCAGGCCTGGAGGGCTCGGCTGCCGGGGCGGTGCGGGACACACCGCCCCGGCGCGTTCTCGTGCCCGGCGTCGGCCTCGACGCACGGGTCGAACCGGTGGGGGTGACGGACCGGGGGGACATGACGATCCCCGACACCCCGTCCGTGGCCGGCTGGTACCGCTACGGTCCCTCGCCCGGCGGCTCCGAGGGCTCGGCCGTGCTCGTCGGGCACGTCGACACCGACACCGGCGAACTCGGTGAGTTCGCCGCCCTGTACGACGTGGGCCGGGGCGACCGGGTCGAGGTGCGGCGGGAAGGGGCCGAAGCCGTGCGCTACCGGGTGGTGTCGCGGGTCACCGTGCCGAAGGACGAACTGCCCTCGTCGACGTTCCGCCGCACCGGCGCACCCGTGCTCACTCTCATCACCTGTGCTCCGCCGTTCGATCCCGGGCGCGGAGGCTACCAGTCCAACCTCGTGGTCACGGCGGAGCCCGTCGACTCCCGGGGTCCGGGGAACAGGAGGACGCAGTGGCCCATGTAGAGCCCGCGCACCTGGTGGAGCTGGCGCTCGGGAACGCCGCGCCGGGCGGGGAACTCGCCGACGCACTGCTGCACGTCGAGCAGTGCGAGCACTGCCGTGACGAGTTGCGGGTGATGACCCGCGTGGTGACGGCCGCCCGCACCGCCCAACTGGTCGACCTGCCGGCGGCGCCCCCCGAACACGTCTGGCAGCAGATCTCCCGGAACCTGACCCCTGAGCCCACGCCGCCCCGGCCGCCCGCAGGCCCCCTCACCCCCGGCAAGCGGAAACTGCTCACCGCACTCGCCCTGGCCGCCCTGGCCGCAGCCTCGGCGGCGGCCGCCCGCCGGTGCCGCCGCGACTGCCCGTAGCCCCGGGACGGCTTCGCCACCGGCAGGGTGCCTCGGCACTTCCGCGAGAAGGCCAGGGCCTCGCGGTCGAGCAGCGGCGCCGGGCAGCGGGAAGTGCCCCCCGGAACAACCGGGGGGCACTGTGGTCTCACGTGCGGACGAGTCGCCCTTCGGCGACCGAGCAGGTCGGACGGCTTCCTTCGGCGCTCTTCGTCATCGCCTTCACGGACCCGCCGGTGTGCACCGGCGGGCCGAGCCGGGGAACCTCCACGGCACCAGCCCGCCCCTGGTTCTCATGCCCTCGGGTCATCGACGAGGGGCGGTTCAGACGTTGAAGCGGAATGTCTGCAAGCTGATCCTGACCTGCGGCGGAGCCCCCTCCAGGGCTCTGACCTTGGGTTTCCTCGTTGGCATGCGTTGGCTCCCGACGGCCGTTTACGAGTGTCCCGCGGACTGGCTGCGGACTGGCCGGGGTCCCGAGGCAGAGAAATCCATGGCACCCCGGCGGGACCTGCAACGAGACTGCGCAGGTGAGCGACTCCTACCCCTGCCCATGCTGCGGGCACCGCGTGCTGGACGCGATGCCCGGCTCGTACGAGATCTGCCCCGTCTGCTTCTGGGAGGACGACGGGGTCTAGTTCCGCTGGCCGGCCATGCCCGGCGGCGCGAACAAGGTTTCCCTGATCGAGGCCCAGCAGAACTACCAGGACTTCGGCGCCTGCGACGAGCACGGCCGCCGGTACGTCCGCCCGCCGGCCGAGGATGAGCCGCTCGACCCCGCCTGGCGCCCCATCGATCTGGCACGGGACTCCTTCGAGGAACTGGCACGGCACCCACACCTGAGCTCTCAGGCCCATCATATTGCGGAACTCGAATAGTCCGCATCTCATCGGCCCGGCCCGACATCGTTGCTCACCGAACACGTTATGCGGAATGAGTGTGGGCAGCCCTCTTGATGGTTGGCGCGCTCAGCTCCAACCATCAAGAGAAACTTGTGTGCCGCCTGCCAAGAAATGCCGGAGGGCAATGGCTGTGGTGTCCACGAAATCGTCGGGGATGGCGTTGGTGTCGACCCAGCGAACCTGGGAGTGCTTGCGGGGTTCGCGGTTTTCGGGTTCGCCGGTCCAGTCGTGGGCGGCGAAGACGACGGTGAGGAAGCCGTTGGGGGCTTCGACGCCCCAGGCGCCGTGGATGATGTGGGCAACCTTGAGGGACTCGGGCTTCACGGTGAGGCCGGTCTCCTCGTAGAGCTCGCGGACCGCGGTTTCGGTGATGGGTTCGCCCGGCTCGCTCTTGCCGACGGGGAGGTCCCACAGGCCCTGGGCGAACTTGGCGTTCTCGCTGCGCTGGAGGAGGACGACGCGGTTGGTGGCCTTGTCGTGGACGATGACGGCCGCGACCAGCAGGGTCATCGATTCGAGCGCCGGCTTGAGGGCCTTGGGCTGGTCGTCGGTCTGCTGGGTCACGGTGTTCCCTTCGTCGGGCGGGTTGTTGGGCATGTTAGGCGAGGGCCTCGCGGGCGCGGCGGGCGAGATCGGCGGCACCGGGAACTCGGCGGCGCTGGTAGACCGCGAGCGTGGAGCGGATTGAGGTGATTGCCTTACGGGTCCGATCGGAGGTCATGCCCGCCATGAGGACCAGGGCCTGGGTCCAGGCGGCAACCGCCTCGTCGGCGCGGGCCTGAGCGGCAAGGCTGTCGCCGAGGTCTGCGTAGGTGAGGGCGTGGACGCGCTTGTACTTCTCGGGGTCCCAGCGGGTGAGGGCGTCGCGGTGCTGCTGTTCGGTGCCGATGTGGTCGGCGAGGTCGGTCAGGGTGCGGGCGGTGTGGCTTGCCACAGTGCCGGCGGCGGGTCCGCTGACGCGGGAGTAGCTGGGCTGGGGGCCGTCGTCCCGTAGGAGTGCGTCCTCGGCGGCGAGCAGGGCGCGTGCGGCCGACGGGTTCTCGTCGGTGGCGGCATAGGCGCGGGCGTGCGTGATGTGGAGGAGGGCCTCGGTCTGGCCGTCGACGTGGCCGAGACCCGTGCGTAGGGCGCCTTCGACGAGGTCGACGCAGTGGTGGGGCTGTTTGAGGCTCAGGGCTTGGTGGGCGAGGGCGCGCATCATCCAGGCGGCGTGGCCGTGGGGGTCGGCTTCGCAGGCGAGCTTGTAGCCGACCTGGTAGTAACGCTGGGCGGCGCCTTCCTGGCCGAGGTCGTGGTGCTTCCACCCTGCGAGGTAGGCGAGTTCGGCGACGGCGCCGAAGGAGGCCCGGCGTAAGGCTTCGTTGGGGAAGCGTCCGCGCAGCATGGGGGCGGCTGTGTCGGCGAGGTACGCGGTGACGGTGGTCAGGCCGTGCCCGCCGCCGAGGCGCTCGTCAGCGGCGCTGAAGGCCGCGGTGATCTGGCGTACGACGTCCACGTCCTCCGCGCCGACTAGGGATGTGCCGGTGCGGGCGCGGAGCATGCGGGCGGTGGCTTCGTGGTCGTATCCGAGCGGCATGGCGACGCCGGCGGTGGTGAAGGCCGCGATGGCGAGGAAGCGGCGGCGCTCGACGTCGGCGCGGCCCAGGTCGGTGGCGGCGAGGACGGGGTCGGATTCCGCCGGCTCTTCGTCATCGCTGGCCTGGAGGCCGATCTCGGTCTGGGTGATCGTGCGCCCCGCTCGGCGGGACAGTGCTTCGGCGAGGTACTGGCCTACTCGGCCGGACGGGGCACGGGTGCCGGTCACCCAGTGCGAGATGGCCGACTTGTTGGTCTTCTCGGCGGCGATGCGCCGCACGTCTCTGGCGAGGCCCTCGTAGGCGCAGTCGACCGCCGCGATGACGTCGCGCAGACGGGAGTTGGGTTCTCTCTGCGCCGCCACGATCGCCTCCGCCCTGGAGCTGTAAACCGCGTATACCGCTTCAACTGCCTTCCACCGTACCCACTGAGCGTGACCACCGGTTCACTTATCAGCAGCCGCCCGGAACGGCGTGACCGTGATCCAGGCTCCCCCTTGGTCCGGGCGGCACCCCGAAGTTCCGTACGCCCACACCGGGCTCGGGCATTCCTGTGCCCGCGTCCGGCCAATCAGAGACGGAGACACGGTGACCACCATCGACACCACGGCCATCACGGTCGAGCTGCCCGAGGCGTTCGACCCGCGCTGGAGCCGCCTGCCCGGCATCCAGGTCGACGGCCGGCGCATCACCATCGACCCGGCCGAGTACTTCTTCCGCTTCGAGTCGAACACCTGGCTCGTCGCCGACTGGGAGCTGGTCAAGTCCCAGCTCCTGGAAGTGGACGAGACGACCGAGAGCGCGGTCGAGCAGCTCGCGCTCGACTTCATCAAGCAGCACAGCGAGTCCACGTCCGACGCGGCCCGCGTCCTGGCCACCGCGTGCGAGGTGTACGCGTATCTCTTCCGCGAGGAGCACCTGGCCGGCCTCGGCCTGCCGCAGATCAACGCCCAGCACCTGAGGATGCTCCGCGAGGCCGCCACGCTCATGGCCCTCAACAAGGTCGAGCTGGACGGGCACATCTCCAACGTCGGCCCGTGCTGGTTCTTCCCCGCCGCCACCTCCGTCGTCTTCGACCTGGACGACGAGATGGGCGGGATGCTCGACGAGGTCTACCACGGCGGCTGGTTCACCGAGCACCGCAGGATCGAGTCCATCAAGGCCCACGCGGCGCTCGGTGGCCGGCTCGTGCACGGGTGCCAGTCCGTGCCGGACCAGTCCGGCGGCGTGGTCGCGCCCTACGGTGCCTCGATGGCGAACTTCCGCGACGACCTCGCCGCGTTCAAGGCGGGCTGGATCGAGCAGGTCTACGCCCACCGCGTGAACCCCGCCGCGTAACCACCACCCGATCAGGCTCCGGGGCGGGCCGGCATCCCTCGCCCGCCCCGGACGCCACCATCCCCCCGGAGCCCCCTCGTGACCACGAACCCCAGCGCCGAACTCCTCGACAACCTGCTCACCGCGACCGGCCAGACCACTGCCGTACGAGAGGAGGTACGCGTGTGGTCCCTGTCCGGCGTCGAGCGCGTGACCTTCCCCGACGGTGCCACCGCCATCTTCAAGTACGCCAAGAAGCCCTTCGACAGCGAGGACCAGGCCCTACGCCTGGCCCACACCCTCGGCATGCCCGTCCCCCAAGTCCACGCCTCCGCCGTCCTGGACGGCTGGCTCGGCATGCTCATGGAAGACCTCGGACCGTCCACCCGCGAGGCCGACGACCTCGACGGCGTCGCTGCGGCCGTGGTCCTGCACGGCACCCGCACGGCCCCGCCCTTGCCCGTCCTCGACCAGGAGCGCCTGCGCGCACTTCCGGCCCGGGCGCTGGAACACCTCGAACGGCTGAGCAAGGCCGGCCGGTGGCAGGACGCCGACGACGTCGAGGACGCGCTCGACCGGATCGCCAAGGCCGCCGAAGCCCGCTCGGCCGGAGCGACGCTGGCACCGTTCGGCTGGGTGCACTCCGAGTTCCACCCCACCAGCCTCCACATCGGCGAGCGCGGCTGGCGGCTGCTCGACTTCGCCCGCGCCTTCACCGGCCCCGGCCTGCTCGACCTCGCCAGCTGGCATGGAACCATCGAGCCCGCGCACCCCGTGCGCCTGCGCGTCTTCCTGGAGCAGTACGTCACCGCCGGCGGCACCCCCGACGCCCTCGCCCCGCGCGGCGGGCTCACCGCCGAGAACTGGGCCCTGGGCTGGCACCGCATGTGGGCTGTTGAGTGGTTCATGGAGCAGTCCATCCGCTGGATCAACGACCCGGCCACCGACCCCGCCTACATCAAGGCCGTCCGCCGCCACCTCACCGACGCCCTCCACCTCCTGGAGATCTGACGTGCTCGCCCAGACATCCCCCTGGCACGCCCACTCCGCCCAGCGCACCGCCGCCGGACTCGCTGAACCCCTATCCGTACCCGCCCGGATGGAATGGACCACAAGACCCGGCCAAGGTCCCGGCGCCGACGTCCTCGGGCCTGACCTGCGTGGCAAGCGACTCCTGGAACTCGGCTGCGGCCCCGGCCACAACGCCGCCCACCTCGCCACCCGCCACGGCGCCCACGTCACCGGCGTCGACCTGGTCGGCCTGCAGGTCCGCCGCGCCCGCTCCCACTACGGACGGCTCAACAACCTCACCTTCGTCGCTGGCCACGCCCTGCACTACCTGCACGCCGCCGACGAACAGTTCGACGCGATCTACTCCGTCTTCGGCGCCGTCGGCCTGGTCGCCCCTGAGCTCCTGCTGCCGGCCCTTGCCCAGCGCCTCACGCCCGGCAGGGTGCTCGCCTTCTCCGTTCCGCACCCGCAGCGTGGCGGCCGAAGCCCCTCGGGCGACGATCGGCCCCGCCGCGACTACGTCACCCTTCCCGACCGCACCCGGCTCCCCATCGCCCGATGGGAGTTCTCCACGGACCGGTGGGAGAAGCACCTAAGCCAGGCGGGTTTCTGGCTCACCTCGGCCCAGGAGTTCCACGACCCCCGCATGGGCCACTGGCCCACCACCCTGCTGATCCGCGCCCGCAAGCTCTGACCAGCCATCGCCCGGCTTCCCTTGGAGGAACCGATGCGCCCGCCCTACCTGCTCCTCGACATCGACGGCGTCCTCATACCCTTCCCCGACGCAGAGGGCTCGACCCCGGCCACCCACGCTCGCCACGACGTCGTCCCCGCCGGCCGGAGCGCCGACAACCCGGTCACCGTCTGGCTCAACCCCGACCACGGCCCCATGCTCATGGACGTGACCAGTACGGGTCTCGTCACGCCGGTCTGGTGCACCAGCTGGCGCCAGGACGCCGCCACCCTCATCGGCCCCCTCCTGGGCCTCTCGGACCTGCCGTACGTCGACCTGCCGCGCCCTCAGATCACCACCAGCCACCCCAACGGCTACCTCTGGAAGCGCGACCACGTCGACGCCTGGCTGGCAGACGCCCCGGCTGCCTGGATCGACGACGACTTCACCGGTCTCGACCACGCCTGGGCGGCGGAGCGCACCGCCAAGGGAACGGCGACCCTCCTCATTCAGCCTGACCCACACCGCGGGCTGCAGCCCGAGCACCTGACCGAGGTCACGACGTGCGCCTCGCAGTTGCCCACAGCCCGCGCCGCCTGACGACTGATGCCCTCGCTGCCGCGAGCAGCGAGGGCATCGGGGTGCGCTGAGGGTGCTGTGTCGCTGTGTCAGCAGGGGTGGATCGAGGCGGTGCAGCCGAGCCCAAACCGATCGCTACTCTCTTCGCATGACCGCGAACGGAGATCGCCAGTTCCCCGCCGCGCTTGCCGCTGCCATGGCGGTCCGGCTGGAGTGCATTGGCGAGGACGGTGTGGACTTCGAACCCTACGAGTCCTTCCTGACTGCCGATGAGACCACCGAGTGGTTCCGCGCGTGGACAGGCAACGGCGAGCTGAACGGCGACGACTTCCGCGTATTCGGCCAGGACGGCACCGGCGGGAACGCGGCGCTGTGGCTGGTTCATCCCGGGCGGGAACTGGTAGAGCAGCCCGTTGTCTTTCTGGGCTCCGAAGGAGAGACAGGCGTCGTCGCTCGCGACATGGGTGCCTTCCTATGGCTTCTAGCTGACGGCTTCGGCCCGTGGGAAGCAGCCACCTCGTACGAGCCCGAACCCGATTGGGCTCCCCAGGTCAATCGCGATCTGGCGGCTATCGCGGAGCAATTCGCTCCGGACCGCCGCGCGTCGGCAGCGGCGATCATCGCGCAGGCCACACGAGAGTTTCCCGACTTCGATGACACCATCATGAAGCTTTGCCGTTGAACCCGACCCGATGCCCCCGCCACGACGTGGGCGAGGGCATCTGACCGGGGTCAGCGGTGCCGACTGCGCCCTTCGGGCCTCGTAGCCACTGGTGTGGCCTGAGGGTGTGGTGTGGCGGACATGGCCGAGGTGGTGCTGCGGCTGCGAGCGGCTTGCGTCCGTCGGTTCGGCTGAGCGGTGATGCGCCAGTTGAGAGTTCCGCCCGGTGTGGGCCGGTCGTGGCGCTGGCGATGTTGTACAGGGCGTCGCCGAAGGCGGCCAGGTGACCCTGGGCGGCGGCATCGTCACCGGAGTCGAGTGCGGTGCGTGCCGCGTGTATGGCGGTGGTGGTGTGCCGCCATGGGTCGGCTGGGTCCGCCGCATGCCGGGGGTGGTCGGCCACCTCCTGGTCGGGGAGGCGTTCGCGTAGGCGGTTGATGGAGAGGTCGGGGGCGAGTTTCGAGCCGCCGTACCAGACGGGTTCGCCGGCCGCGTTGGTGTCGCCGGGGGCGGCGAGGCTGTAGCCGATCACGTCGCCGGTCTCCGGGCCGATGCGGGTCTTGACCTTGATGCCGAGGGACTGCAGTAGTCGGCTTCGGTTCGTACGGCGGCGGCGACCGCGTACGCCTGCTCGCGCAGCCAGTGCCGTGCCGTGACCGTCTGGCCCTGGCGCTCGGCCTTGGCGCGTTCGGCGCCGGTGGGGGTGCGGGGTGCGGTGAGGTCGCCGGACTTCAGGCGGCGCAGGCCGAACTCGGCCTCGATCTTGCGGCATTCGGCTTGGGCCCGTTGTCCGTCGCGGTTGGTGCGCGGGCGGCGCCCGTCGGCGCGGACGGTGGTGGCCATGAGGTGGATGTGGTCGTCGGCGTGGCGTACCGCGATCCACCGGCATGCCTTCTCGTCGCCTTCGGGGGCGATGCCTGTGGCGTGGACGATGCGGCGGGCGACTTCGGCCCACTCGGTGTCGGTGAGGTAGCGGTCGCCGGGCGCGGTGCGGACCGGGCAGTGCCAGACGTGCTGAGGTGGTTTCTTGCCGCCAAGCTCGCGGGTGCGCAGGTCGACGTGGTGGTCGAGGCGCTTGGCGAGCTGGGAGTAGGTGGCTGTCGGGTTGCGGCCCGGGTCGGGGGCGCCGGCCATGTCCCAGGCGGCGACGATGTGCGGGTCGGTGTGTTCGTCGCGTCGGCCGGGGCCGAAGAGGTAGACGATCAGTCCCCGGGTGTCGGAGCCGGTGGAGACGTCAGGAACCATGGGCGGTGCCTTCCGTCAGGAGCTGGTCGATCAGCCGGTAGCTGCTCTCGGCTGCTTGCTCTACGCGGTCCAGCACCGCCTCGGCGCGCTCGGGCACCGTTCCTCGGTGGATGGCTGCGGTGATCTGGTTGAGGTTGCCGCCGATGCGGTTCAGCGCGACCGTCTGCGCCTCGACGGCCTCGATCAGCGGGCGGACCGGGTCGTCCTCCGGGCTGCCGACCAGCCCCGCCTTGCCGAGGGCGACGGCCAGGGCGGCGTCGCCGACGAACCCGGCGAACTTCTGACCGCGCTGGTGAGCGGCGGCGCTGATCACGCCGACCGCTGTCCGCGTGAAGCGGATGGTCTTCTCCTGGTCGCGCTTCTCCACCGTGCGCTTGCGGTTCATCAGCGCGGGCAGGGCGGGGGCGTCGAGGTCCCGCCAGGAGAGCTGCTCGACGGGCGGTTGGACGTCGGTCGGTGTCTGGGGGCGGAGGGCGGCGGAGTCGGCTATGACCCCTTCCAGCTCGGGCGCCCCCTGGCGCTCGGCCTTCTCCTCCGCCACCACTGGGGCGGGGGCAAGCGCGGACGAAGCCTCGTTAGAGGCTCGTTCGCTCCGGCTCGCTGCTGATCGGCGGGTCAGGCCGAAGAATCCCTTGCGGCGGCGGGTGGGGGCGTTGTCGGTGCTCGTTTCGGGCATGGTGGTGCTCCGGTGGTCGTGTGGGGTGGGGCTTCGTCACGTCCGTCGCATCCGTCCCGTAGCTGGTCAGGACAGGTACGGAGGCGGTCGCAGGTACGGAGTGATCCGTACCTGCGAGGAACTCCGTCCCCGCGCTGACCTGCGCGGGGACGGATGCGACGGATTGATACGGAGCTGGTGTCAGCGAGTGGGCCTGGGGCCGGCAGGCCCGCCGGGCGGGCCGACGGGCAACGTCCCCGACGGAGGGGCCGGTGGCTTGCCCTGGGGTCGACGTGCGAGTACGGCCTCGCCGGCTGCGGGGGCCGGTGGGGCGGGGTCGGGGCAGCAGCGGGCCCAGGCATCGAGGAACTGGTTGCGGGCGTACGCCTTGGCCTGCCTGCCGTTCTCGAAGCGGTGGTTGGCCGGACTGATGCCGAAGTCGCGCAGCAGGTTGGCCAGGTGGTAGGCGTTCAGGCCCTTCGTGCCGTACTCGGCCCACGGCGCCTCGGCGTCCTGGAGGAGGGCAGCGAGCAGGTCGTGGCTGCGCAGCGCTTCCTGGTCGCCCTGTTACTCAAAGACTCGTCGGATGTCCCGGAGCAACCGGGTCTTCAGCGTCGTCTGCTCGTCCTGGACCACCTCGTTCCTGGTCATCGCCAGGCAGGCCGCACGGGCCCGGGCAGGCCAGTGGCCGCCGGCCAGGTCGGCGACGATGACCAGGGGCTCCCAGGTGTCCGCAGCCCGGTGCTCGACCGGCATCGGTGGCACCAGCCGGTGCGCTGTCCCGCGCAGCGGGGTCAGCCACGCGGCCAGCCGGTCCCGCAGCGCGTTCAGTTCCGGGACGGAGTGCCGGGAGCGGAAGGGAGCGACCTTCTCGCCGGGCTTGCGCTTCTGCATGCGGAGCACGACGGCACGGTCCATGATCGTGTCCGGCAGGTCGCCGATGCCCGCCAGTGCGGCCATGGCGAAGGTCGGAAACGCGGTGGGCTTGTGTTCCGGGCCGGAGATCCGCCAGGCGGGGCGGTTGCGCTGGTGTCCGGCGTTCAGCAGGCCACGCAGGTCCTCCTTGTCCCCGGCCTTGGGGCCGAAGATGGTGTCGGCCTCGTCCACCAGCAGGGTCGGCGGGTCCTCGCCGATGATCCGGAAGACCACCGCCGGTGAGGTGTTCACGGTCATCATCGGCCGGGACACAGTCTCGTGGAGCACGTCCAGGACCCGGGACTTGCCGCAGCCCTTGGTCGGCCCCACCACCGTCAGACGCGGCGCGTGCTGGAGGGCGGGCTGGATGTGGGAGGCCGCCACCCACAGGGTGACCGCGGTCAGGGCCTCCTCGCTCGGCAGTACGACGTACCGGCCGATCGCGGCACGCAGCTCGTCCAGTACGACGGTCCCGTCCTGGTCCCGGTCCGCCGAGAAGCCAGCACGTTCGCGATCCTCGGTTCCCGGTCCGGGTTCGGGGACCGTCCCCGGATCACCGTGCTCCACCGGGACCGACGGTCCGGGTTCGCCGGCCGACTGACCGGAACTCTCCGTCCGGTCCTCGTCTTCCGGACCGGGTCCATGGTCCGGGTTCCCGGTCTGGTCCGGTAGGCCGCTGAGCTGCGCGTTCTCCGTCGTTCCGGGTTCCTGGTCCGGGTTGTCCGGGACTTCGGTCCGGGTTTCGGTCGCGGACCGGTCCGGTCCCGGACCGACCGGACCAGCGGCACGGTCCTGTCGATCACCGGACCCCGGAGAGGCGGGCCCGCCGTCCGCTCGGTCCGGACCGAGCCACGGGATGCCCTGGCCGGGGACCGCAGCGGCAGGCCAGACGACCTTGTGGGATGTGTTCGAGGTGGCGGGGGACGTAAAGTCCTCCATCGGCGTTCCTCTCAGGTGAGGGACGGGACGGGCAAGGTCCCGCCTCTCACCGGTTCGTTCGTTCAGGGATGGGCGACGTGCAGGGGAATCTCCGGCCCTCGGCGTTGGCGCGCCGGGGGCCGTTGCTGTGTCTGGGCCTGTCGGTGGCTCACGAGGCCAGGCCCCATTCGTCCTGGCCGTCGATCAGCGTGCGCTCGTACCGCAGCAGCTCGGCCTCGGGGTACAGCACCCGCTTGCCGACCTTGATGCCGAGCGGCCCCTTCTTGATGTGGCGCCAGTAGCGGACGGTGCTCTCGGCTGTGCGGTATCGCTCGGCGACCTCGGCGGTGGTCAGGTATCGCATGCATTCCCATTCGACTAGGTGGCGATTTGATCTGCATAGAGTTGTACCCCGGGATCGGCGGTTAACCAAATCGGGAGGCGCATGTTTCAATTAGGATAGCGACGGTGACGATGGAGGTTCGATGGCAGGCGACAGGCCCGAGGGCGGCGAGGTGCCGCTGCTCTACAGCGAGGGGAACGTGGCCGCGCGCGTGGCCCTGGAGCGCGAAGTCAGAGGGTGGAGCACGACCGAGCTGGCGGAGCGGGTGACCAGAGCCGGCATCAAGATGAACCAGACAGCGGTCTGGCGCATCGAGAACGGCACCCCCCGGCGGCGCATCAACCTCGACGAGGCCCTCGCCTTCTCCCGCGTCTTCGAGCTCCCCCTCGAAGAGCTCATGTCACCGCCCCTGGAAGGGCTCGACATCGCCAGCCGGCGCCTCGTCCAAGAAGCCGTCGAAGCGTTCTACGCGACCCGCGACGCACGAGACCGCCTCCATCACGCCGTGGTCGCCATCGCCGACCACATCAAGGCCCACCCCGACAGCTCGCGGGCGATCCACGAGCAGTGCCTCCGCCTCATGGGCGACGAGCGGGACGCTCGCACGCTCAGCAGTGACATCGAGGACGGTGGTCACTACTGACAACCGACACGAAGGAGAGGCCACTTGGCCAACATCCAGAAGCGCCCCAACGGCAAATGGCGAGCCCGCTACCGCGACCTCGACGGCAAGGAGCACGCCCGCCACTTCGACCGCAAGATCGACGCCCAACGGTGGATCGACGAGGTCACGGCCAGCCTGGTCACCGGTCAGTACGTCGACCCGCGATCGGCGAAGAAGCCCTTCAAGGAGTACGCGGAGGAATGGCGGGCCATCCAGCCGCACCGGCCTTCCACGGCCAAGGCGGTGGCCCAGCACCTGCGCTGCTACGTCTACCCGGCGTGGGAGAAGCGGGCACTCGGCGCCATCAAGCCCGGCGACGTACAGAGCTGGGTCACCAACCTGACCGCCACGCACGGGCTGGCCGCCAGCACCTCACGGACGGTCTTCAACACGGTCAACGCCGTCTTCCGGGCGGCTATCCGTGACCGGATGATCCCCCACAACCCGTGCGCCGAGGCGAAACTGCCCTCGGTACCCCGGAAGAAGATCGTGCCCCTGGCCGTCAAGCAGGTGCGGACGCTGTCCGAGGAGATACCCGCCCGGTACAAGGGCCTCGTACTGCTCGGCGCCGCGACCGGGCTCCGCCCCGGCGAGCTCTTCGGTCTCCAGCTCCGGCACGTGGACCTGCTGCACGCGACCGTCTCGGTCGAGCAGCAGATACAGCAGACCGCCAAGCACGGCGTGTATGTCTGCCCGCCCAAGACTGCTCGCTCGCACCGCACGGTCCCGCTCCCCCGCATGGCGGTGGATGCGATGAAGGCCCACCTGGGGGACTTCCCCGCCGATGGGCCCGAGGGCTGGATCTTCACGGCGCCGCAGGGCGGACCCGTGGTCTACACGCACTTCATGGACGGGTCCTGGCGGCCCGCCTGCGCGAAGGCCGGCATACCGAAGGGCACCGGACCCCACGCCCTCCGGCATCACTACGCCAGCCTGCTGATCAAGCACGGCGAGTCCGTGAAGACGGTCTCCGAGCGCCTCGGCCACACCAATGCGGCCATGACGCTGAACATCTACACCCACCTGTGGCCCGACTCCGAGGAGCGGACCCGGGCCGCGGTCGACAAGGCGTACGCGGACCGGTCCGCAGATGCCCAGCCGCAGGTCGACGAAGCGGCGTAGCCGCTCCCCCGCGCGCTGACCGAAGTCAGCACGCTGCGGACTCTGCGCGGACCGCAAAGGCCGCCCAACCCGCTCCGTCGCAGGTCAGACGGCCTTTCGCCGAACGTATTAGACGTTGAACCGGAACTCCACCACGTCCCCGTCCTGCATCACGTACTCCTTGCCCTCCATACGGGCCTTCCCCCTCGCTCGCGCCTCCGCGACCGAACCCGTCTCCACCAGGTCCTCGAAGGAGATGACCTCCGCCTTGATGAAGCCCTTCTGGAAGTCCGTGTGGATGACACCGGCCGCCTCGGGGGCCGTGGCGCCCTTCTTGATGGTCCAGGCGCGGGACTCCTTCGGGCCGGCCGTCAGGTAGGTCTGCAGGCCGAGGGTGCGGAAGCCGACGTGCGCGAGGGTGGCGAGGCCGGGCTCCTCCTGGCCGACGGACTGCAGCAGCTCCAGGGCCTCGTCGTCGTCGAGCTCGGCGAGGTCCGCCTCCAGCTTGGCGTTGAGGAAGATCGCCTCGGCCGGGGCGACCAGGGCCCGCTGCTCGTCCTTGAAGTCCTCGTCGGTCAGCTCCTCCTCGTCGACGTTGAAGACGTAGAGGAACGGCTTGGTCGTGAGCAGGTGCAGGTCGTGCAGGGGCTCGTTGCGCTCGGTGCCCTGGACGATGCCGTGCGCGAAGAGCGTGTCGCCCTTCTCCAGGATCTCCTTGGCCTCCTCGACGGCCTTGACCTTCGCCGCGAGGTCCTTCTTGATGCGCGACTCCTTCTGGAGCCGGGGCAGGACCTTCTCGATCGTCTGCAGGTCCGCGAGGATCAGCTCGGTGTTGATCGTCTCGATGTCGTCCTTCGGCGAGACCTTGCCGTCGACGTGCACGACGTTCTCGTCCTTGAAGGCGCGGATGACCTGGCAGATCGCGTCGGACTCGCGGATGTTCGCCAGGAACTTGTTGCCGAGGCCCTCACCCTCGCTCGCGCCGCGCACGATGCCCGCGATGTCGACGAAGTCGACCGTCGCCGGGAGGACACGCTGTGAGGAGAAGATCTCCGCCAACTTCGTCAGGCGGGGGTCGGGGACACCGACGACACCGACGTTGGGCTCGATCGTGGCGAACGGGTAGTTGGCCGCCAGCACGTCGTTCTTGGTCAGGGCGTTGAACAGGGTCGACTTGCCGACGTTGGGCAGGCCGACGATTCCGATCGTGAGCGACACGTTGCGACTTCCCGTGAGTGGAGAGGGCCAGGGGGCCAGGAGACCGGCCGATCCACCAGTCTACGGCGTGTCCGGAACCGCCCCGGGCGGCGTATCGAACGCGTGGCCAAGCTCGCCTCCCGGCGTGTCAGAAGGGCTATTCGGCATATTGAACGACCTAAGTTGGTGCGATGGAGCAGCACAGGACGCGACCTGCCGAGTACGGACCGCGACGGGAGCGGCCGAGGACGCCCCTGCCGCCGCAGCTGAAACGGGGTGCGGGCGGCGGGCCCGCACGACGGGCCGGGGCACCGGGGGCGCAGCGCCGTCCGGCGCCGGCCCGCCGGCCCGCGCCCGCGGCCCGCCCCGCCCTGCGGATTCCGAACCCCCGGCTGACGGGACTCGGCAGCGGGCTGTTCTGCGCCGCGGTGATGTTCCTGCTCGGCGCGCTGTGCGCGGCGCTGTCCGGGGCGTCCCTGACGGCGTACGGCGTGCTGTTCCTGCCGGTGTGCGTGCTGACCGGCGTCTGGGTGCGCCGGGGCGATCTGATGACCGCGCCGGTGGTGGTGCCGATCGCGTTCGCGGTGGGACTGCTGCCCCTGGCCGACGGCGACGGAGGGACCGGCGGCAGGCTGATGGGCCTGGTGACGGCGCTCGCCACGCAGGCCGGGTGGCTGTACGGGGGAACCCTGATCGCCGGGCTGATCGTCATCGTCCGGCGGATCCGGCTGGTGCGGCGGAGGAGGACGGCGAGCGGAGCCCGGCCGACGGCCCTGCCGGCCGGGGCCAGGGACCCGGGCCCGCTGCCCCGGAGGCGGACGGGGGTGTGACGACGGCCTTCAGAGGCCCGCCGCCCGCATCGCCGCGCCCACGATCCCCGCGTTGTTCTGCAGCTGCGCCGGGACGATCTCCGCCTTGACGCCCTTGATGTGGGGCAGGAACTTGTGGGACCTGCGGCTGACGCCGCCGCCGATGATGAACAGCTCCGGCGAGAACAGCATCTCGACGTGCGCGAGGTACTTGCTCACCCGGTGCGCCGCCCAGTGGTCCCACGACAGGTCGTGGTCCTCACGGGCCTTGCTGGAGGCCCGCTTCTCCGCGTCGTGCCCGTCGAGCTCCAGGTGGCCCAGCTCCGTGTTGGGGACCAGGACGCCGTCGATGAAGAGCGCGCTGCCGATGCCCGTGCCCAGCGTCAGCAGGATCACCGTGCCCCGGCGGCCGCGGCCGGCCCCGACGTGCATCTCCGCGACGCCCGCCGCGTCCGCGTCGTTGACCACCGTCACCGGCAGTCCGCCCAGCCGCTCGCCGAGCAGGTCGCGCGCGTCGGTGTCGATCCAGCTGTCGTCGACGTTCGCCGCCGTGCGGATCATGGAGCCGTCCGTGACCACGCCCGGGAACGTGACACCGACCGGTCCCGTCCAGCCGAAGTGGTCGACGACCTGCTTGACTCCGTCGGCCACCCCGTCGGGCGTGGCCGGCTGCGGAGTCAGGACCTTGTGGCGCTCCTGCGCCAGGTTGCCCTTGTCCAGGTCCACCGGGGCACCCTTGATCCCGGAACCGCCGATGTCCACACCGAAGATCTGCATGGCCCTACGTTACGCCGTACGACTGACGGTCACGGGCCGGACCGCCCTCGCGGCCCGGCCCGGCGGGGCTACTCCCCGGAATCTTCACCGGACCCGGCGCCGCCCCGCGCGGCCACCAGCGCGGCGGCCTCCTCGCGCAGGTCGCGGCGGAGCTCCTTGGGCAGGGAGAACGTGATGGACTCCTCGGCGGCCTTGACGATCTCGACGTCCTCGAAACCGCGCCGCGTGAGCCACTCCAGGACCTGCTCGACCAGGACCTCGGGCACGGAGGCGCCCGAGGTGACGCCGATGGTGGAGACTCCTTCCAGCCAGGCCTCGTCGATCTCGTCGGCGAAGTCGACGAGATGGGCGGCGCGGGCACCGGCGATCTTGGCGACCTCGACGAGGCGCTTGGAGTTGGAGGAGTTGCGCGAGCCGACCACGATGACCAGGTCGGACTCGGCGCCCATCTGCTTCACGGCCAGCTGGCGGTTCTGCGTGGCGTAGCAGATGTCGTCGCTGGGCGGGGAGACGAGCTGCGGGAACTTCTCCTTCAGCGCGTCGACGGTCTCCATGGTCTCGTCGACGGACAGCGTGGTCTGGGAGAGCCACACGACCTTGGACGGGTCGCGGACCTCGACCTTCGCCACGTCGCCCGGGCCGTCCACGAGCTGGATGTGGTCGGGGGCCTCGCCGGAGGTGCCGATGACCTCCTCGTGGCCCTCGTGGCCGATCAGGAGGATGTCGTAGTCGTCGTTCGCGAAGCGGACGGCTTCCTTGTGGACCTTGGTGACCAGCGGGCAGGTGGCGTCGATGGTGGCGAGCCTGCCGCGCTCGGCCTCCTCGTGGACGACGGGAGCCACGCCGTGCGCCGAGAACATCACGATGTTGCCCGGAGGGACCTCCTCCGTCTGCTCGACGAAGATCGCGCCCTTCTTCTCCAGGGTCTGCACGACGTACTTGTTGTGGACGATCTCGTGGCGGACGTAGACCGGAGCGCCGTACTGCTCCAGCGCTTTCTCGACGGCGATCACGGCGCGGTCCACGCCCGCGCAGTAGCCCCGGGGGGCGGCGAGCAGGACACGGCGGCCAGGCGAAGCAGACATGCGTCCCATCGTAAGGCCGCCCCGCGGTGACCCGGAGATCACGCCGGTCCCCGACGGGGCGCGCGCCCCGGGGCAGGGCGGCTGGTCGGCGTTGTCGGCGGCGCGCACTACCCTCGCGGGCATGGCTGTGAACACGTCCGCGGAATCGCCGCTGCCCGTCGGCGAGGTGTCGCGGCTCATCGGGCGGTGGATCGACCGGCTCGGGGCGGTGTGGGTGGAGGGGCAGATCACCCAGCTGTCGCGGCGGCCGGGCGCCGGTGTGGTGTTCCTGACACTGCGGGACCCCTCGCACGACATCTCCGTCGGCGTCACCTGCTACCGGCAGGTGTTCGACGCCGTCGCGGACGTGGTGAGCGAGGGGGCCCGGGTCGTCGTCCTCGCGAAGCCCGAGTGGTACGCCCCGCGCGGGCAGCTGTCGCTGCGGGCCTCCGAGATACGGCCCGTCGGGGTCGGGGAGCTGCTCGCGCGACTGGAGCAGCTGAAGAAGTCCCTGGCGCGGGAGGGGCTGTTCGCGCCGGAGCGCAAGAAGCCACTGCCGTTCCTGCCGCAGCTGATCGGGCTGGTCTGCGGGCGGGCCTCGGCGGCCGAGCGGGACGTGCTGGAGAACGCCCGGCACCGCTGGCCCGCCGTGCGTTTCGAGGTGCGCAACGTGGCCGTGCAGGGCGTGCACGCCGTGCCCCAGGTCGTGCAGGCCGTCAAGGAGCTGGACGCGCTGGAGGACGTGGACGTGATCGTCGTCGCCCGGGGCGGCGGCAGCGTGGAGGATCTGCTGCCGTTCTCCGACGAGCAGCTGGTCCGGACGGTCGCCCGGTGCCGTACGCCGGTGGTGTCGGCGATCGGGCACGAGCCGGACCACCCGCTGCTGGACCATGTCGCCGATCTGCGCGCCTCCACCCCGACCGACGCGGCCAAGAAGGTCGTGCCGGACGTCGGCGAGGAGTACGAGCGGGTGCGGCAGCTGCGGGACCGGGCACGGCGGTGTGTGGCGGCGCTGGTGGACCGGGAGGAGCGGGGGCTGGCGCACGCGCTGGCGCGGCCGTCGATACAGGATCCGCACCGGATGATCGACGAGCGCGCCGACCAGGTGGCGGACCTGCTGGACCGCGGCCGGCGCTGTCTGCGGCACCAGCTGGACCGGGCGGAGTCGGAGCTGGCGCACACGCACGCGCGCGTGGTGGCCCTCTCCCCCGCCGCCACCCTGAAGCGCGGGTACGCCGTGCTGCAGAAGACGGACGGGCACGCCGTCCGCGACCCGGGCGAGGTGGCGGCCGGCGAGGCGCTGCGCGCGCGGGTCTCCGAGGGTGAGTTCTCCGTACGAGTGGACACATAGGGTGGGTGGATGACCAGCGAGGTTGACGAGACGCCGGGGACGACCGGGGCGCTCGGGTACGAGCAGGCGCGGGACGAGCTGATCGAGGTCGTCCGCCGTCTGGAGGCGGGCGGGACGACGCTGGAGGAGTCCCTCGCGCTCTGGGAGCGCGGCGAGGAGCTGGCCAGGGTGTGCCGCCGCTGGCTGGAGGGGGCGCGGGCGCGGCTGGACGCGGCGCTGGCCGAGGAGGCCGCGCGGGACGGGGACGCCGAGTAGTCGGGGCGCGGTTCGGTGCGGTGCCGGGCGGTCCGTGAGAGCAGCGCCGCGCTGAACGCCGCCCTGCAGGCCGCCTGCTTCATCATCGGCGTCCGCGCCGCCGGACTGGCCGCCGGACCGATGACGGGGGCCGACCCGGAGGGCATCCGCAAGGAGTTCCTGGACGACGACCACACCCCCTGATGGTCGTGAACATCGGCCGCCCGAGCCCGCAGGCGTGGCACCCGCGCTACCGGCGGCTGGACTTCGGGCAGGTCGTCACGACCGTCTGACCCGCCCCGCGATCACGGGGAGACCCCCGGCGCGTCGCCGGGGGTCTTACCCGTGCGTCCTCACTCCGTGCGCAGCGCCCGCGCCATCTCGGTCAGCTGCGCGAACGGGGCGGTGCCCGTCACGACCGTCGTCGAGCCCGTGGTGCCCTCCAGGACCAGCGCGTCGTAGCGGCCGCCCTCCCAGCGGGTCCACGTCCGCCCGCCGATCGTCTCGGTCTTCCCGGTCTCCCGCCCGCCCTGCGTCGCCTCGTCGAGGAAGACGGGCCGCCGCTGAGTGGACTGCTCGACCGCCACGTACTCCCCCTGGGGATCGTGGAACCCGAGGTGCCAGGCGTCGAACTCGTCGCCCCGGAAGCGGACGGAGGTGGCCTTCCAGGCGTCGGGCAGGCCCTCGGGCGCGGCGACGGGGTACGAGGCGGCGCGGCGCGCCGTGAGCAGCTCGACCCGGTAGTCGACCCGCTTGAGGTCCGGCGGGCTGTCGTCGTTCGGGATGAAGAGGTAGATGAAGCCCGCCACGAGGGCGATGACCCCGAGCGAGAGGATCATGTCCCGCGCCGTCTTCTGCTTGCCGTTCGTGCCTGCCACGCCCCCTATCGTCGCAGGTCTCCGGTGCGCTCATCCGTGGGGGTCCCTGCTCATTTTACGAGGTCGGGGATAGAGTCGTTCAACAACGCCCTCATCCGGCCGTCGTCGTACAGAAAGGTGCGCTCCGATGACCGAGCATCATCACTTGCCGTCCGAACTGGATGTGCCCTCCGAGGCTCCCGACCGCAACCTCGCCCTGGAACTGGTCCGGGTGACCGAGGCGGCGGCCATGGCCGCGGGCCGCTGGGTCGGGCGCGGTGACAAGAACGGCGCCGACGGTGCCGCGGTGCGTGCCATGCGGACCCTCGTCTCCACCGTCTCGATGAACGGCGTCGTCGTCATCGGCGAGGGGGAGAAGGACGAGGCCCCGATGCTGTTCAACGGGGAGCGCGTGGGCGACGGGACCGGGCCGGAGTGCGACATCGCCGTCGACCCGATCGACGGCACGACGCTGACCGCGAAGGGCATGACCAACGCGATCGCCGTGCTGGCCGCGGCCGAACGCGGCTCGATGTTCGACCCGTCCGCCGTGTTCTACATGGACAAGCTCGTCACCGGGCCCGAGGCGGCGGACTTCGTCGACATCAACGCGCCCGTGGCGGTGAACATCCGGCGGGTCGCCAAGGCGAAGCGTTCCGCGCCGGAGGACGTCACGGTCGTGATCCTGGACCGGCCGCGGCACGAGGGCGTCATCAAGGAGATCCGGGACACCGGTGCGCGCATCAAGCTGATCTCCGACGGTGACGTGGCGGGCTCGATCCTGGCGCTGCGCGAGAGCACGGGCGTCGACCTGCTGCTCGGCATCGGCGGCACGCCGGAGGGCATCATCTCGGCCTGCGCCGTGAAGTGCCTGGGCGGCACGATCCAGGGCAAGCTGTGGCCCAAGGACGACGAGGAGCGGCAGCGGGCGGTCGACGCGGGACACGACCTCGACCGGGTGCTGACGACGGAGGACCTCGTCACCGGGGAGAACGTGTTCTTCGTGGCGACGGGCATCACCGACGGCGAACTGCTGCGCGGGGTGCGCTATCGGGCGGAGACCGCGACGACCGACTCGATCGTGATGCGGTCCCGGTCGGGCACGGTACGGCGGATCGACTCCGAGCATCGGCTGAGCAAACTGCGGGCGTACAGCGCGATCGACTTCGACAAGGGGAAGTAGCGCGCGGCCCGGGGGGTGAGGGCTGCGGCTGCGGGCATCGTCGGCGTGTGCGGGTCGGTGGTGGTTGTTCGCGCAGTTCCCCGCGCCCCTGTCGGGGGCGCCCGGGTGCGGAGTTCCGGCGGGCGCGGCGCCGTCGTGGTCACTCGCGCAGTTCCCCGCGCCCCTGTCGGGGCGTTTCGCCGCGGGCGACGGCAGGTGCCGGGGCGTCGTGGGGCGCGCCCCTTGCGGGGCGGGTGGTCGAAGGCGTGAGAGGGGCGTCCCCGGTGCGGTGGGGACGCCCTCTCGTGCTGGTGGTGTGCTAGCCCGCCGCCGCTATGCGGTTGGTCGCGCGGGCGGCCTTCTTCAGCTCCATGTCGCGGCGGCGGCGCCGGGCCAGGGCCACGCGGCGCTCCGCCGCGGTGAGGCCGCCCCAGACGCCGTAGGGCTCGGGCTGGAGCAGGGCGTGCTCGCGGCACTCGACCATGACCGGACAGCGGGCGCAGACCCGCTTGGCCGCCTCCTCCCGGGAGAGCCGGGCGGCGGTGGGCTCCTTGGACGGGGCGAAGAAGAGGCCCGCCTCGTCCCTCCTGCACACCGCCTCGGTGTGCCACGGCGTGTCCTGGTCCCTGTCTCGCGCTGGCACCCGCGGGGCCGGAACGGCAGCTACCTGCAGGGACGAATGCGGCGGTTGCAGCACGGTCTACTCCTGACGACGGCTTCGCGAGCGAGAGACGATGCGCAAGGCCTACCCGCTGTGCGCGCGCCTATGCACTGCGTTCCGAACCGCCGGTTCCGGTGCATTCGCGACCGTCAATGACCCAGGTGCCGCCGCGCACCCCCGTCGACCTTGCGGTGCATCCGGTCCAGGATGTCGGACACGGCCTTGCCCCGCCGGGGCCGCGCCTCGACGCTGCCCAGAACCGCCCAGCCGTCGACGTAGACGATCGGGGCCTCGGGGTCGCCCGAGTCGAGCGTGGCCACCTCGAAGCTGCCGAGGACGCCGCCGCCCATGCCGCGCAGCGACACGTTCTCGGGGGCGCGGATCTCCACGCTGCCGAAGATCGCGAAGGACTTGACGACGACCTGCTGGTGGTCGTAGAGCGCCTCGCTGAGGTCGATCTCGACACTGCCGAAGACCGCGTAGGCGTGGATCCGGCGGCCCGCGCGCCAGCGGCCCTTGCGCACGGCGCTGCTGAAGACCGCGACCACGTTGTCGTCCGGGTCGATCGGGATGGCTCCGGCCGTGGGGCGGGCCGGGGCGGTGGCCGGGCCGGGGCCCCGGTGGGCCGCGGGCAGGTCCCGGATGAAGACCTCCAGCTCGCCCACCGTCTTGGCGCGCAGCACCCCCTCCACGCGCTCGGCGTGCTCGTCCGCGGTGAGACGGCCCTCGGCCAGGGCGTCGTGCAGGATGTCGGCGATCCGGTCGCGCTCGGCGTCGGAGGCGCGGAGCTCGCCGGCGGCGGGCGCGGTCTGCTTCTGAAGGTCCACGGCAGCAGCGTACCGAAACGCGATAGATCGCGACACCCCCCACGAGCCGCCGAATGTGACGAACAGAGCCTCACCTCACAAGCTCGCCGCCAGTGGCAGGTCCTACGCTGGTTGACGCTCGCCAAAGGGGGCGGGCCGCCGTCCGTCGAGTGAGGAATGGGCTGAGATGCCTGAGTTCGCGTACACCGATCTGCTCCCCCAGGGAGAGGACACCACCCCCTACCGGCTGGTGACCTCCGAAGGCGTCTCCACGGTCGAGGGGCCGGACGGGCGGACCTTCCTCCAGGTGGAGCCGGAGGCGCTGCGCAAGCTCGCCGAGGAGGCCGTCCACGACATCCAGCACTACCTGCGCCCGGCCCACCTCGCGCAGCTGCGCCGGATCATCGACGACCCCGAGGCCTCGGCCAACGACAAGTTCGTGGCGCTGGACCTCTTGAAGAACGCGAACATCGCGGCCGCCGGCGTGCTCCCGATGTGCCAGGACACGGGCACGGCGATCGTCATGGGCAAGCGCGGGCAGAACGTGCTGACGCGGGGCCGTGACGAGGAGGCCCTGAGCCGCGGCATCCACGACGCGTACAAGAACCTCAATCTGCGCTACTCGCAGATGGCCCCGCTCACCATGTGGGAGGAGAAGAACACCGGCTCCAACCTGCCGGCGCAGATCGAGCTGTACGCGACCGACGGCGGCGCCTACAAGTTCCTGTTCATGGCCAAGGGCGGCGGCTCGGCCAACAAGTCGTTCCTGTACCAGGAGACCAAGGCCGTCCTGAACGAGTCCTCCATGATGAAGTTCCTGGAGGAGAAGATCCGTTCGCTGGGCACGGCCGCCTGCCCGCCCTACCACCTGGCGGTCGTCGTCGGCGGCACCAGCGCCGAGTACGCGCTGAAGACCGCGAAGTACGCCTCCGCGCACTACCTGGACGAGATCCCGGCCGAGGGCTCAGAGCTGGGGCACGGCTTCCGGGACAAGGAGCTGGAGGAGAAGGTCTTCGAGCTGACGCAGAAGATCGGCATCGGGGCGCAGTTCGGCGGCAAGTACTTCTGCCACGACGTGCGCGTGGTGCGGCTGCCGCGGCACGGCGCGTCCTGCCCGGTCGCCATCGCGGTGTCCTGCTCCGCCGACCGCCAGGCCGTCGCGAAGATCACCGCCGAGGGCGTCTTCCTGGAGCAGCTGGAGACGGACCCGGCGCGGTTCCTGCCGGAGACGACGGACGAACACCTCGACGAGTCCTCGGACGTCGTGAGGATCGACCTCGACCAGCCGATGGAGACGATCCTCGCCGAGCTCTCCAGGTACCCGGTGAAGACCCGGCTGTCGCTGACCGGCCCGCTGGTCGTGGCGCGCGACATCGCGCACGCCAGGATCAAGGAGCGGCTGGACGCGGGCGAGGAGATGCCGCAGTACCTGAAGGACCACCCGGTGTACTACGCGGGTCCGGCCAAGACCCCCGAGGGTTATGCGTCGGGCTCCTTCGGCCCGACCACGGCCGGCCGGATGGACTCCTACGTGGAGCAGTTCCAGGCGGCGGGCGGCTCCAAGGTGATGCTGGCCAAGGGCAACCGCAGCAGGCAGGTCACGGACGCGTGCGCGGCGCACGGCGGCTTCTACCTCGGCTCCATCGGCGGCCCGGCCGCGCGCCTCGCCCAGGACTGCATCAAGAAGGTCGAGGTCGTCGAGTACGAGGAGCTCGGCATGGAGGCCGTCTGGAAGATCGAGGTCGAGGACTTCCCGGCGTTCATCGTCGTCGACGACAAGGGCAACGACTTCTTCCGGGACCCGGCCCCCGCCCCGACGTTCACCTCCATTCCGGTACGGGGCCCCGGACTCGCCTGACCGGGGCGGTGACGACTTCCCTCCACGGGGAACAGTGGTCCGGGCCCGGACGCTGTGACACGTGGAGGTGATCGTCGATGACCGGCGAGCAGGACAGGACCGAGTACCGCACCGAGCACGACTCCATGGGCGAGGTGCGGGTCCCGGCCCACGCCAAGTGGCGGGCCCAGACGCAGCGAGCGGTGGAGAACTTCCCCGTCTCCGGGCAGCGCATCGAGCGCGCCCACATCGAGGCGCTGGCCCGCATCAAGGGCGCGGCGGCCAAGGTCAACGCCGAGCTGGGGGTCCTGGACGAGGACATCGCCCGGGCGGTCCGGGAGGCGGCCGGGGAGGTGGCCGAGGGCACCTGGGACGAGCACTTCCCGGTCGACGTCTTCCAGACCGGGTCGGGCACCTCGTCGAACATGAACGCCAACGAGGTCATCGCCACCCTGGCCACCGAGCGGCTGGGCAGGGACGTGCATCCCAACGACCACGTCAACGCCTCCCAGTCGTCCAACGACGTCTTCCCGTCCTCGATCCACATCGCCGCCACCGCCGCCGTGACGCGCGATCTGGTCCCCGCACTGGAGCACCTCGCCGCCGCGCTGGAGCGCAAGTCCGGGGAGTTCGCCGATGTCGTGAAGTCCGGGCGGACGCACCTCATGGACGCCACGCCCGTGACGCTGGGCCAGGAGTTCGGCGGGTACGCCGCCCAGATCCGCTACGGCGTCGAACGGCTGCGGGCCTCCCTGCCCCGGCTCGCGGAACTGCCCCTGGGCGGCACGGCCGTCGGCACCGGCATCAACACCCCGCCCGGCTTCTCCGCCGCCGTGATCGAGGAGGTCGCCCGCACCACCGGGCTGCCCCTGACCGAGGCCCGTGACCACTTCGAGGCGCAGGGCGCGCGGGACGGCATCGTCGAGACCAGCGGCCAGCTGCGGACGATCGCGGTCGGGCTGACGAAGATCGCCAACGATCTGCGCTGGATGTCCTCCGGGCCGCGCACCGGGCTCGCCGAGATCGCCCTGCCCGACCTCCAGCCGGGCTCCTCGATCATGCCGGGCAAGGTGAACCCGGTCGTCCCGGAGGCCGTGCTCATGGTGTGCGCGCAGGTCGTCGGCAACGACGCCACCGTCGCGACCGCCGGCGCCGCCGGGAACTTCGAGCTCAACGTGATGCTGCCGGTCATCGCGAAGAACGTCCTGGAGTCGATCCGGCTGCTCGCCAACGTCTCGCGGCTGCTGGCCGACCGGACCGTCGACGGCATCACCGCCGACCGCGAACGGGCCCGCGAGTACGCCGAGTCCTCCCCCTCGGTGGTCACGCCGCTGAACAGGTACATCGGCTACGAGGAGGCCTCGAAGGTCGCCAAGAGGGCGCTGGCGGAGCGCAAGACGATCCGTCAGGTCGTGCTGGAGGGCGGGTACGTGGAGCGCGGGGACCTGACGGCGGAGCAGCTCGACGAGGCGCTGGACGTCCTGCGGATGACGCACCCGTGACGGTCCGGGCGGCCGGTGTGCGCCCGGCGCGTGAACCGCGACACGTGCCGAGGCGTCGTATGCCTGGGGCACCTAATATCTGTGCATGGCGGACGATGGAGCGATGAGACGCGTGGAAACGGGTGGTGCGGCGGGTTTCTGGGAGCCGGGGAGCCGGATCCTGTGGCGGTACCGTGAGAACGGCGGGGCGCACGTTCACATCGCGCGTCCCGTCACCGTCGTACGGGACGAGGCGGACCTGCTCGCCGTCTGGCTGGCGCCCGGCACGGAGTGCGTGAAGCCGGTGCTCGCCGACGGGACTCCCGTGCACCAGGAGCCGCTGTCCACCCGCTACACCAAGCCGCGGACCGTGCAGCGCGACCGGTGGTTCGGCACGGGCGTGCTGAAGCTGGCCCGGCCCGGTGAGCCCTGGTCGGTGTGGCTGTTCTGGGAGCCGGGCTGGCGGTTCAAGAACTGGTACGTGAACCTGGAGGAGCCGCTGGTCCGCTGGGAGGGCGGCGTCGACTCGGTCGACCACTTCCTGGACATCTCCGTGCACCCGGACCGCAGTTGGCACTGGCGCGACGAGGACGAGTTCGCCCAGGCCCGCGGGGACGGCCTGATGGACGACCGGCAGGCCGAGAAGGTGCGGGCCGCCGGGGAGGCGGCACTGGAGGTGATCCGTGCCTGGGGGCCGCCGTTCTCGGAAGGCTGGCAGCACTGGCGCCCGGATCCGTCCTGGGCGGTACCGTCACTGCCCGAGGACTGGGATCGGACGCCCGCGCACGTGTCCTCATGAGACCCTTGATGCGCCCCCGGCCGAGAAACGTAGGATCGTCCTCCGCAAGGGCGCGTGGCGGCAACTACCGGAGCACGCGCTGAGCTTGACCGATCGTCACCGAGGGGCGGCAGGACGTGAGCGAGGGGTACGAGGGCAACACCGCAAGGACCTGCGCCACAGGCCCGGTGGACCGCGGACGGCCCACCGGTGGCACAGGAACGACCTCTGACCACGCGGGAATTCCGTTCCTGGGGCACGTATTCCGGGTATCGGAGTTTCGGCGGGACCAGCCGCACTTCTGGAATGCGGCCCCGGACGGATGGATTCGACACGCGTGACGGAGCAGCCGACCTCCTTCGAGCGCCCGCAGCCGGGCGCCGACCCCGTGGACCCCCGCGGGGCGCTCCTGCAC
The DNA here is from genome assembly GCF_042746715.1 of Streptomyces sp. NPDC058741. Lineage (NCBI taxonomy): Bacteria > Bacillati > Actinomycetota > Actinomycetes > Kitasatosporales > Streptomycetaceae > Streptomyces > Streptomyces sp. NPDC058741. The sequence goes on from NZ_JBHYQH010000010.1 coordinate 113,740, forward strand.
ACCCCGACGCCCGCGTGCGCGCCGGGTGCCGGGGCCTTACCCGCACAGGGCCGCCACGGCGGCGACATCAGCGTTCCGGTCACGACGGCCCACACTCCGCCGGGCACGTCCGATCCGGGTACCTCCACGCCGTTCGGCAAGGGCAAGGACACCGTGAGCGACCCCGCCTCCGAGCACTCCCAGCCGGGTGCCGAGCAGACCGCCGAGCGCGACACCCCGCGGCCGCGCCCCGCCCCCGAGACCATCCCGCTGCAGCCGGCCGACGAGCAGGACCGGCAGGGCGCCGACGGCCAGGACCGGCGCAGCGGCCAGAGCCTGCCGCCCGGCCGGCCCACGCCCATGCGGCGCGACGGCGACCGGCTCCGGTTCGTCGGGGCCGCCACCCGGCGGATCGCCCGGGGCATCGACCTGGACGAGATCGTGATGGGGCTGTGCCGGGCCACCGTGCCCACCTTCTCCGACGCGATCCTGGTGTACCTGCGCGATCCGCTGCCGGTCGGTGACGAGCGGCCCACGGGCCCGCTGCTGCTGCGGCTGCGCCGCACCGACCGGATACCGGCGGAACGCGACACCGAGAACGGCTTCCTGCCGGCCGCTCAGCCCGAGCCCAGCGAGCTGGACACGGTCGGCGCCGAGCTGTGCGAGGTGCGGCCGGGCAGCGCTCTCGCCGAGGTCCTGCGGGGCGTGCGGCCCGTGTTCACCGAGGCGCCGGCGGCTCGTGCCGCGCTGCCGGAACTGCTCGGCGAGAGCGGGGCTTCGGCCGTTCCGGGGGGTCAGCGTGCGATCCTCGCCCCGCTGCGCGGCCGGCGCCGGGTCATCGGGGCCGCGCTGTTCCTGCGCCGCCCCGAGCGCATCCCCTTCGAGCAGGACGACCTGCTGGTGGCCGCCCAGCTCGCCACGCACAGCGCCCTCGGCATCGACAAGGCCGTGCTGTACGGCCGTGAGGCCTACATCGCGGACGAGCTGCAGCGCACCATGCTGCCCGAGACGCTGCCCCGCCCCACGGGTGTGCGGCTCGCCTCCCGCTACCTGCCGGCCGCGGAGACGGCCCGGGTCGGCGGCGACTGGTACGACGCGATCCCGCTGCCCGGCAGCCGGGTCGCCCTGGTCGTCGGCGACGTGATGGGCCACTCCATGACGTCGGCCGCCATCATGGGCCAGCTGCGCACCACGGCCCAGACGCTCGCCGGGCTCGACCTGCCGCCGCAGGAGGTCCTGCACCACCTCGACGAGCAGGCCCAGCGGCTCGGCGTGGACCGCATGGCGACCTGCCTGTACGCGGTGTACGACCCGGTGGCGCACCGCATCACCATCGCCAACGCCGGCCATCCGCCGCCCGTGCTGCTGCACCTGGGCGGCCGCGCGGAGGTGCTGCGGGTGCCGGCCGGCGCCCCCATCGGCGTCGGCGGCGTCGACTTCGAGGCGGTGGAGCTGGACGCGCCCGCCGGCGCGACCCTGGTGCTGTACACCGACGGCCTGGTCGAGTCGCGGCTGCGGGACGTGTGGACCGGCATCGAGCAGCTGCGCGAGAAGCTCGCCGCGACCGCGCAGCTGACCGGGCCGGACCATCCGCCGCCCCTGGAGGCGCTCTGCGACGAGGTGCTCGACATGCTCGGCCCGGGCGACCGGGACGACGACATCGCGCTGCTCGCCGCCCGCTTCGACGGCATCGCGCCGAGCGACGTGGCGTACTGGTTCCTGGAGCCGGAGGACGCGGCCCCCGGGCGGGCCCGCCGGCTGGCCCGGCGCGCCCTGTCGCGCTGGGGCCTGGAGGAGCTGAGCGACTCCGTGGAGCTGCTGGTCAGCGAGGTCGTCACCAACGCGGTGCGGTACGCCTCCCGGCCGGTCACGCTGCGGCTGCTGCGCACCGACGTGCTGCGCTGCGAGGTCGGCGACGACGTCCCGCAGCTGCCGAGGCTGCGCCAGGCCCGCGCGACCGACGAGGGCGGGCGGGGGCTGTACCTGGTCAACCGCCTGGCCCGGCGCTGGGGCGCGACCCGGCTCAGCACGGGCAAGGTGGTGTGGTTCGAGCTCAACCGCGGCTGAGCCGCCGCCCGCACACGCCGAAGGGCGCCCGGTTCCGACCGGGCGCCCTTCGGCGTTGCCTACTCTCCGCCCGGTACGGCCGGCTCGAACGGATCACCGCCGTCGCCCGGCGGGGTCGTCTGCGGTGCCGTCGGCGGGGGGACGGTGGGCGGGGTCGTCGACGGCTTCGTCGGCGGGGCCGTGGTCGGCTCCTCCGACGTGGGCGGCGGGGACGACGCCGGCTCCTCGGTCGTCGGCTCCTGCGTCGGTTCCCGGCTGGGTTCCTCCTGGGTGGGCGTCGGCGTCCGCGTCGGCTTCACGGCGGCGCCCTGCATGGTCTCCAGGTCGAACGCGCTGACCTCGCCCATCACGCCGAAGGTGTACGCGGCCCAGATCCGGGCCGGGAAGCCACCGCCGTTGACGCGGGGTTCGCCGCCCGCCTTGTACATCGGGACCTGGGCGCCCGTCTTGGCGTCCTCGCCGAACAGGCCCACGGAGGTGACCAGCCCGGGCGTGTAACCGGTGAACCAGGCCGACTTGTTGTCGTCGGAGGTGCCGGTCTTGCCCGCGACCTGCTGGCCGCCGCGCCGGGGGTTGTCGCGGACGGAGGCCCGGGCGGTGCCGTCGTCGACCACACCGGTCAGGACGGAGGTGACCGTGTCGGCGGCCTCGCGGCTGATGACCTGGTCGCCGATCGCCTTCGGGAGGGTGACCGTGCGGGTGTTGTGCTCGACGGTCTTCAGCAGCGCCGGGGTGACCTTCCGGCCGTGGTTGTCGAGGGTGGCGTAGACGCCGGCCATCTCCAGCGGGCTGGCGCCCATGGTGCCCAGGGTCTGCGCGGGTACCGCCTCCAGGCCCTCGGTGTCCATGCCGAGGCGGCCGGCGACCTTCATCACCTCGGGCATCCCGACGTCGACGCCCATCTGCGCGAAGACCGAGTTGACGGACTTGTTCATCGCCGTCTGGACGGTGACCTCGCCGTAGTCCTTGTCGTCCTCGTTCTCCGGGGCGAATCCGACCTCGGTGCCGTTCTCCACGACCGGGCGCTTGCTCGTGCCGTCGTAGACCGTGTCGGCCCGGATCGGGGTGCCGTCCTGGGTCTCGGCGTCGCCCTCCAGGGCGGCGGCCAGGATCACCGGCTTGAAGGTGGAGGCGGGCTGGTAGTCCGTACGGGTCGCGTTGTTGACGTAGTGCCGGAGGTAGTCCCGGCCGCCGTACATCGCGACGACCGCGCCCGTCCTGGGGTTGACGGAGGCGGCACCGGCCTGGACGTTCGCGTCGACCTTGCGCTTGCCGGGGTCGAGCCTGCTCTCGAGCTGCTGCTCCACGGACTTCTGGAGCGCCTTCTGCTTCTTCCTGTCGATGTTGAGGGTGAGGGTCCAGCCGCCCTGGTCGACCATCGCCTGGGCCTGCTTGGCGTCCTCGGCGGTGCCCTGGGCGACGAGCTGCTTCTCCAGCGCGGCGTTGGCGGCCTTCACCAGGTAGCCGGTCTGGCCCCCCATGCTCGGGTCGTCCTTGGGCTTCTCGGGCACCGGGAACTTCATGGCGTCCCGCTTCGGCCCGCTGAGCCAGTCCTCCTCGACCATGTTGTCCAGGACGTAGTTCCAGCGTGCCCTCACCAGCTTCTTGCCGGTGTCGGAGGCGATCGCCCAGTCGTACTGGTTCGGTGCCTGGAGGAGCGCGGCGAGGTAGGCGCCCTGCTCGACGGTGAGGTCCCTGGCGTCCACGCCGTAGTAGGCCTGCGCGGCGGCCTGGATGCCGTAGGCTCCGCGGCCGTAGTAGCTGGTGTTGATGTAGCCGGCGAGGATGTAGTCCTTGGACTTCTCCCGGTCCAGCTTCAGGGAGATGACCAGTTCCTTCAGCTTGCGCGTGACGGTCTGTTCCTGGGACAGGTAGTAGTTCTTGACGTACTGCTGGGTGATCGTCGAGCCGCCCTGGGCGCCCTTGCCGGTCACGGTGTTGAGCACACCGCGGGCGGTGCCCTTGAGGTCGACGCCGGCGTCCTTGTAGAAGGTCTTGTTCTCGGCGGCGACGAACGTCTTCTGCACCGGCTCGGGCACCTCGGCGAGGTCCACGATCTCGCGGTTGCGCTCGCCGGTGCGGCCGAGGAGGGAGCCGTCGCTGTACTGGTAGACGTTGCTCTGCAGCTCGGCGTCCGCGTTCCCCTCCGGGATGTCGATCAGCATGTACAGCACGACGAACGCGCCCATGCCCAGCAGGCACAGCCCGAAGAAGGCGCCGAGGATCTTCTTCCAGCCGAAGAGCCTGCGTATGGCGCTCTTCCCGGACGGGTCCGGCGAACGGCGGCGCCCGGGTGCCGCCCGGCGCCCACCGCGCTGTCGGGCGCGTCTTTCTTCCGCTCGTCCCATCGGTCCGATCCGCTCCGCTTCGTTCATGTGTGCTCACATGCCACACAGGTTCGCCGCAAGGTCAGCTCAGAAAGCTAACACCGGGAGATATGAGAAAGGGCTGCCGATCCGGGCCTTTACGGACGTGACAATCAGCACCCACCCCACCGGAACCGACGCCCGGGAGACATGCGGGGTTGCCAGGGCCGGATAAAGTGTTATCACTTAGCTAGGCAGAAGCTATGCGGGAGTGGCTTCTCAGGAGAACGGGGGATCATCCATGTCCACACACGACACCCAGGTCACGGCCGACGTGCCCGAGATGCCGGCGCCCCGCGTGCGGGAGTTCACCGCGCACAGCATCGGCGGCGGGCTCGCCCTGCTGCTGGGCCTGGCCGGCCTGCTGGCCGGAGCGGGCCTGATAGCGGCCGCCTCCGTGGTCGGGCCGGCCGGCGCTGAGGCCGCGCTGATCGTCGGCGGCATCCTGGTGGCGCTCGCCGCGTTCCTCGCCATGTGCGGGCTCACCATGGTCGCGCCCGGCGAGGCCCGGGTCGTCCAGCTCTTCGGCCGCTACCGGGGCACGATCCGCGAGGACGGCCTGCGCTGGGTGAACCCCTTCACCTCGCGCACCAAGATCTCGACGCGGGTGCGCAACCACGAGACGGCCGTGCTGAAGGTCAACGACGCCTACGGCAACCCGATCGAGCTCGCCGCGGTCGTGGTGTGGCGGGTCGAGGACACCGCGCAGGCCACCTTCGAGGTGGACGACTACGTCGAGTTCGTCTCCACCCAGACCGAGGCGGCCGTCCGGCACATCGCCATCGAGTATCCCTACGACGCCCACGAGGAGGACGGCCTGTCGCTGCGCGGCAACGCCGAGGAGATCACCGAGAAGCTCGCCGTCGAACTGCACGCGCGCGTGGAGGCGGCCGGTGTGCAGATCATCGAGTCCCGCTTCACGCACCTCGCCTACGCCCCCGAGATCGCCTCGGCGATGCTCCAGCGGCAGCAGGCCGGAGCGGTGGTCGCGGCGCGGCGGCAGATCGTGGAGGGAGCGGTCGGCATGGTCGGGTCGGCGCTCGCCCGGATCACCGAGCAGGACCTCGTCGACCTGGACGAGGAGCGCAAGGCGGCGATGGTGTCCAACCTGATGGTGGTGCTGTGCGGCGACCGCGCACCGCAGCCCGTCCTCAACGCCGGGACGCTCTACCGGTGACGGCTCCTTCCGAGGGCTCCTCGCCCCAGCGGCGGCCGCGGCAGCGCAAGCAGGTGCTGCTGCGGATGGATCCTGCGGTGTACGAGGCGCTGGCGCGGTGGGCCGGGGACGATCTGCGGTCGGCCAACGCCCAGATCGAGTTCCTGCTGCGCAAGGCGCTGGCCGAGGCGGGGCGGCTGCCGCGGGGGACCGGGCCGCTGCCCCGGCGGGGACGGCCGCCCGGCCCTGCGGGGGACTCCACCCCAGGGACGCCCACGACCTGACACGGCGGGCTGTTGCGAAACCGTGACACTCGCCCGCGACCTGCACGCCCGCACACCCCGCCACGCACTGCACACTCGGCGTATACATCCCGCGTATACACATCGTGTACAGTCCTGGGCATGTCCATCGGTCACACTCTCCTGGGACTCCTGGAGTCCGGCCCGCGCCACGGTTACGACCTGAAGCGGGCCTTCGACGAGAAGTTCGGTCACGACCGGCCGCTCCACTACGGCCAGGTCTACTCGACGATGTCCCGCCTGCTGAAGCACGGCCTGGTCGAGGTCGACGGCATCGAGGCGGGCGGCGGGCCCGAGCGCAAGCGGTACGCGATCACCGAGGCCGGCATCACCGACGTCGAGCGCTGGCTCGCCACGCCCGAGAAGCCGGAGCCGTACCTCCAGTCGGCCCTCTACACCAAGGTCGTCCTGGCGCTGCTCACCCACCGCGACGCCGTCGGCATCCTCGACACCCAGCGTTCGGAGCACCTGCGCAGCATGCGGATCCTCACCGACCGCAAGCGCAAGGGCGACCTGGCCGACCAGCTCATCTGCGACCACGCCCTGTTCCACCTGGAGGCGGACCTGCGGTGGCTGGAGCTGACCGCGGCGCGTCTGGACAAGCTCCGTGAGGCGGTGGCCCGATGACGCCTCCCGCCGGATCGCTGCTCGTCGCCCAGGACCTGCGCAAGGCCTACGGCCCGACCACCGCGCTCGACGGCGCCGGGTTCTCCATCCACCCCGGCGAGGTCGTCGCCGTGATGGGCCCCTCCGGGTCGGGCAAGTCGACCCTGCTGCACTGCCTCGCCGGGATCGTCATGCCCGACTCGGGTTCGATCACGTACGCGGGGCGGGAGCTGACCTCGATGAGCGACGCCGAGCGCAGTGCGCTCAGGCGCTCCGAGTTCGGGTTCGTCTTCCAGTTCGGCCAGCTCGTGCCGGAGCTGACCTGCGTGGAGAACGTGGCGCTGCCGCTGCGGCTGGGCGGGACGTCCCGCAAGGAGGCCGAGCGGACCGCGCTGGCCTGGATGGAGCGGCTGGAGGTCGACGGCCTGCGCAGGAAGCGGCCCGGTGAGGTGTCCGGCGGGCAGGGGCAGCGGGTCGCCGTCGCCCGCGCGCTGGTCACCGACCCGCGGGTGGTCTTCGCCGACGAACCGACCGGCGCGCTGGACTCGCTCAACGGCGAGCGCGTGATGGAACTGCTCACGGACGCCGCCCGGTCGGCCAACGCGGCGGTGGTGCTCGTGACGCACGAGGCGCGCGTGGCCGCGTACTCCGACCGCGAGATCGTCGTACGGGACGGCAGGTCCCGCGACATGGAGCGCGTCGTATGAGCGCCGGGCAGTGGACCAGGGACCTGGCGATGGGGGTCCGGTTCGCCTTCGCCGGCGGACGGGAGGGATGGGTCCGGGCGCTGCTGACGGCCGTCGGCGTGGGGCTCGGGGTGGCGCTGCTGCTGCTCACCACCGCCGTGCCGAACGCCATCGCGGAGCGGGACCGGCGCGAGGACGCCCGCAGCGACCACACCATCAGCCAGCCGGACACACCGAAGGCCGACGACACCCTGATCGTGCTCAACGCGGACACCACGTTCCGGGACCGGGACGTGCGCGGCCGGCTGCTGGAGGCGGAGGGACCGAAGGCCCCGCTGCCCCCGGGCGTCGCGGCGTTCCCGGCGGCGGGCGAGATGGTCGTCTCCCCCGCGCTGAGGGAACTGCTCGCCTCCGACGAGGGCGCGCTGCTGCGCGAGCGGCTGGACTACCGCGTCGCGGGCACCATCGGCGAGGAAGGGCTGGTCGGCTCCAGGGAACTCGCCTACTTCGCGGGCGGCGAGGATCTCGCGCAGCGGCTCGGGCACAGCACCGGAGCCAGGATCGACCACTTCGGCGATGACGACCTGGCGCCGTCCGCCCCCTGGGGCCCTGTGCTCCTGCTGCTGATCCTGGTCGTCTTCGTGGTGCTGCTGATGCCCGTGGCCGTGTTCATCGCCGCGGCCGTGCGGTTCGGCGGCGAGCGGCGGGACCGGAGGCTCGCGGCACTGCGGCTCGTCGGCTCCGACAGCCGGGCGACCCGGCGTATCGCCGCCGGAGAGGCGCTCGCCGGTTCCGTGCTGGGACTCGTCCTCGGCACCGGGTTCTTCCTGCTCGGACGGCAGCTGGCGGCGTCCGTCGAGGTGTTCAACGTCAGCGTCTTCCCGAGCTATCTGAACCCCTCTCCCCTGCTGGCCGCCCTGGTCGCGCTGGCGGTGCCGACGGCCGCCGTGCTGGTGACGATCCTCGCCCTGCGCGGGGTGGTCATCGAACCGCTCGGCGTGGTCCGCACGGCCAGGCCGGTGCGGCGCCGGCTGTGGTGGCGGCTGCTGCTGCCGCTGGGCGGGCTCGCGATGCTCCTCCCGATGACGGGGCAGGGTGACGACGGCGGGAACTTCAACCAGTTCCTCGTCGTCGGCGGTGTCGTGTGCCTGCTGGTCGGGGTGACGGCCCTGCTGCCCTGGGTGGTCGAGACGGCCGTGGCCCGGCTCGGGGCGGGCGGCGTCGCCTGGCAGCTGGCCGTGCGCAGGCTCCAGTTGAGCAGCGGCGCGGCGGCCCGCCAGGTCAACGGCATCGCGGTGGCCGTGGCCGGGGCGATCGCGCTGCAGATGCTGTTCGCCGGGGTGGGCGACACCTACGTCCAGGCGTCGCGGTACGACGTCTCCCGGGCCCAGATGAGCGTGGACCTGCCGGAAGGTGCCGCCGCGGCGCCCGCCATCGCGAAGTACCGCGAGACCGAAGGCGTGCGCAAGGTCACCGCGCTGTCCAGCGTCTACCTCGGCGACCGGCACGGCGACAAGTCCTCCTACCTCGAGGTGACCGTGGCCGACTGCGCGTCGCTGCGCGAGGCGGCCACCCTGCCCTCCTGCCGTGACGGCGACGTCTTCGCGGTCGAGGGCGCGGAGCACGACGACGGCGGCGACCACCTGGCCGAGCCCGGCACCACGCTGTGGACGGACCCGGGCGACACCGCCCGCTCCGGCGACCGACCGGTGTCCTGGACCGTGCCGCAGGGCATCCGGCAGGCCCAGCCGCGTGAGGATCCCGCCGGGTACGCGCGCGGCGGCATCCTGCTCACCCCCGGCGCGCTGCCCGGGAAGCTGGGTACGGTCCTCTCCGTACAGCTGTTCGTGAGCCTGGACCCGTCGGTGCCGGACGCGTACGACCACGTGCGCAACACGGCCGCGCGCCTGGACCCGACGGCCCGGCCGACGACCTTGCGCGGCTCCGAGACCAACGAGCGCTTCGACACCATCCGCACCGGCCTGTCCGTCGGCGCCGTCTGTGTCCTCGCGCTGATCGGGGCGAGCCTGCTGGTGTCGCAGCTGGAGCAGTTGCGCGAGCGCCGCAGGCTGCTGTCGGCCCTGGTCGCCTTCGGCACCCGGCGCCGCACCCTGAGCCTGTCGGTGCTGTGGCAGACGGCCGTCCCGATCGGGCTCGGTCTGCTGCTCGCGGCGACGGTGGGCATGGGCCTGGGCGCGGTGCTGCTGCGGATGGCCGACAACCCGGTCCGGGTGGACTGGCGAAGCGTGCTGTCGATGACCGGCGCCGGCGCGGGCGTCGTCGTCGTGGTGACGCTGCTCAGCCTGCCGCCGCTGCTGAGGCTGATGCGGCCGGAAGGGCTGCGCACGGAGTAGGCGGGGTCTGCGTGGGCGGGGCTCCGGCGTACGACCCCGCTGGGGCCGCCCGGCCCGTCGTGTCGCCGGCCGCGTCAGGCGTCCCTGTCCAGGATCCGTACGGGCAGCGGCCGCAGCGCCTGGCGCAGGGCGGCGGCCAGTTCCTCGTACTCCGCGCCGCGCGCGGCCCCCGCCCGCATCGCCAGGGCGACCCGGCGGGTGGGGGCCGGGTCGGCGAAGTACCCGGTGAGCAGCTGGTTGCCGCGCGAGATCTCGACCTTGAGGGCGGTGCGCGGCAGCAGCGTGACGCCGAGCCCGCCCGCCACCAGCTGCACCAGCGTGGACAGCCCGGCGGCGGTCGTGGTCACGGGCACGTCGTCGCGGCCGGCCTCCCGGCAGATGTCGAGGGCCTGGTCCCGCAGGCAGTGCCCCTCGTCCAGCAGCAGCAGGTTCAGCTCGCGCAGCGCCTGGCGCGGGATGCCCTCGCGGCCGCCCAGCTCGTGGTCGAGGGGTGTGACGAGCACGAAGTCCTCGTCGAACAGCGGCAGTTCCTCCACGCCCGGGACGCCGAGCGGCACGGCGAGCAGCAGCAGGTCCAGCCGCCCGCTGGTCAGGCCGTCCAGCAGGTTGGCGGTCTGCTCCTCGTGCACCTGCAGATCGAGGTCGGGGTACCGCTCGTGGACGAGCCGCAGGACCGTGGGCAGCAGGTAGGGCGCCACCGTCGGGATCACCCCGAGCCGCAGCACCCCGGTGAAGGGCGCCCGGACCGCCTCGGCCTCCTCCAGGAGCGCGCCGACCTCGGCCAGCACGGCCTTGGCCCGTACGGCGATCCGCTCCCCCTCGGGTGAGAGCAGGACCTTGCGCGTCGTACGCTCGAGGAGCGTCACTCCGAGTGTCTCCTCCAGCGCCGAGACCGCGCCCGACAGGGCGGGCTGGCTCATGCCGATCGCCCCGGCGGCGTCACGGAAGTGCAGGTGCTCGGCGACCGCCGCGAAGGCCCTCAGCTGGGCCAGACTGGGCTGCCTGCGCTTATTACCCACCGTCACTGATAACCACCTCCGATCAACTCGACCGAGTGTAGCTATTTCCGCAATCAATCGAAGCTGTGCCAACATCAAGATCGTCCAACCCGTGGGAAACGCCTGCAAACCGGGTGTTTCTTCGCTGCAAGGAGAAGGTGTGCTCACCGTCGGTGACAAGTTCCCCCAGTTCGACCTGACCGCCTGCGTCTCGCTGGAGAAGGGCAAGGAGTTCCAGCAGATCAACCACAAGACCTACGAGGGTCAGTGGAAGGTCATCTTCGCGTGGCCCAAGGACTTCACCTTCGTGTGCCCGACCGAGATCGCCGCCTTCGGCAGGCTGAACGGCGAGTTCGCCGACCGCGACGCGCAGGTCCTCGGCTTCTCCGGCGACTCCGAGTTCGTCCACCACGCCTGGCGCAAGGACCACGACGACCTGCGCGACCTGCCGTTCCCGATGATGGCCGACTCCAGGCACGAGCTGATGCGGGAGCTCGGCATCGAGGGCGAGGACGGCTTCGCCAAGCGCGCGGTGTTCATCGTGGACCAGAACAACGAGATCCAGTTCTCGATGGTGACCGCGGGTTCGGTCGGCCGTAACCCCAAGGAGGTCCTGCGGGTCCTCGACGCGCTCCAGACGGACGAGCTGTGCCCCTGCAACTGGTCCAAGGGCGACGAGACCCTGGACCCGGTCGCGCTGCTCGCCGGGGAGTGATCTGACATGTCCCTCGACGCGCTCAAGTCCGCCGTACCGGACTACGCCAAGGACCTGAAGCTCAACCTGGGCTCGGTCATCGGCAACTCGGAGCTGCCGGCCCAGCAGCTGTGGGGCACCGTGCTGGCGACCGCCATCGCCTCGCGCTCCCCGCGGGTGCTGCGCGAGCTGGAGCCGGAGGCGAAGGCGAACCTGTCGCCGGAGGCCTACACGGCCGCCAAGGCGGCCGCCGCGGTGATGGCGATGAACAACGTCTTCTACCGCACCCGGCACCTGCTGTCGGACCACGAGTACGGCAACCTGCGCGCGGGTCTGCGGATGAACGTCATCGGCAACCCGGGCGTCGACAAGGTCGACTTCGAGCTGTGGTCCTTCGCCGTGTCCGCCATCAACGGCTGCGGCATGTGCCTCGACTCCCACGAGCAGGTCCTGCGCAAGGCCGGCGTCGACCGCGAGGTCGTCCAGGAGGCCTTCAAGATCGCGTCCGTGATCCAGGCGGTCGGCGTGACGCTGGACGCCGAAGCGATCCTCTCGGAGTAACTCCCGTCGCAGACGGCGAATGGCGTGGCCCCGTCCACCGGGCATGGATGCTGCATGGTGGACGGGGCCCCGTCGTCGTTCCGCGAGCGGGCCGGGCTACTGCTCCGGGGGTGCCTCCGGCGCTACTGCTCCGGGGGTGCCTCCGGCGCGGGCTCCGCGCTCACCGCGGTGGCCCCGCGCGGCCGGACCGCGTGCCGCAGCGCCGACTCCTGCGAGTACGCCCGCAGATACGCGGCCACCGTGTTCGTCACGGCCACCAGCGGCACGGCGACGACCGCGCCCCCGATCCCGGCCACCATGCCCCCGGCCGCGACGGACAGCACCACCGCCAGCGGATGCACCCGCACGGCCCGCCCCAGGATGAACGGCTGCAGGATGTGCCCCTCGATCTGCTGCACCGCGAGCACCACCACCAGCGTCATGACGGCGGTGAACACCCCCTGGGTGACGAGTGCGACGACCACCGCCAGCGCGCCGGACACCACCGCACCCACCAGCGGGATGAAGGCGAACAGGAAGATGAACACCGCCAGCGGCACGGCCATCGGCACGTCGAGGAAGTAGATGCCGAGGCCGATGAAGATCGCGTCGATCAACGCCACGAGCACCGTGCCCCGCACGTACGCCGTCAGCGTCCGCCACGCCGCCGGCCCCGCCCCGGCCACCCCGGGCCGCGCCGCCGCCGGCACCAGCTTCAGCGTCCACTGCCAGATCCGCTTGCCGTCGTAGAGCAGGAACAGGGTGCAGAAGATCGCGAGCAGGATGCCGGTCAGTGCCTCGACGACGACCGTCACGCCCTCCAGGCCCGCCGAGGTGATCTGCTCGGTATTGGCCCCGACCGCCTCCCGCAGGTTCGAGGCGATGTCGTTGATCTGCTTGTCCGTGACGTGGAACGGGCTGTTCAGCAGCCAGTTCCGCAACTCGTCGATGCCGTTCTGGATCTGGTTGGAGAGGTTGTCGATGTTCTCCATGACCTGCCAGGTCACGAACCAGCCGATGAGGCCCATGACGACGAAGCCGAGGCCCGCCGTCAGCGCCGTGGCCGGTCCGCGCGGCACCCCGTGGCGCCGCAGGCGGGCCACCGTCGGCTGCAGCATGGCCGTGATGAGCAGCGCGATGACGAACGCCAGCACCACGAGCTGGACGGCGCTGATGACCCGTATCAGCACCCACAGGGTGCCCGCGAGGACGAGCAGCCGCCAGCCGGCCTCGGCCGCCACCCGCACGCCCCAGGGGACGGCGAGCGCCGGGTCGGGGCGTGCGGCGACGCTGGGCGCGTAGTCCGGGGGCGGCGGCACGTGGTCGTCGGACCGGCTGCGGGACTCGGCCTCGGCCCGCTCCCGCTCTGCCGCGGCGCGGCGCTCGTTGTACCGCTCACTCATCTCGGTCAGCCCGGCGCCGAGCCGGCCGAGCCACCCTGGCACTCGCGACATGATCCGTCCTCTTCCCCCGTCTTCCCGCGCCACTCCTCTCCGGAGTCCTCCGCGTCCGACCGTACAGGGAGCGAGCCCCGCACCGTACGACGGTGCGGGGCTCGCGACAGGGCTCGGATCGGCCGGGGCCGGCCGGCTCAGTACCAGTTGTTGGCCTGCCAGAACGACCAGGCGTCACACGGGCTGCCGTAACGCTCGTTCATGTAGTTCAGGCCCCACTTGATCTGGGTGGCCGGGTTGGTCCGCCAGTCGTCGCCGACGGACGACATCTTGGAACCGGGGAGCGCCTGGAACATGCCGTAGGCGCCGGAGGAGGGGTTGACGGCCTTGTAGTTCCAGTCGGACTCGTGGTCCACGATGTTGCTGAAGCACTGGAACTGACCCGCCGGCACCATCTGCCGCGCCATCGCCTGGATCTGCGCGATGGTGTAGGAGGTGGCGACGGGGAAGTCGGAGATGTCCTTGGAACGGCTGGCGGCCTTCTTGGCCTCCGCGCGCTCCTCCGCCTCCTTGGCCGCCTGCTCGGCCGCCTTCTCGGCGGCCGCCTTCTTCGCGATGGCCGTCTCGGCGGCGGCCTTGCGGGCGGCGGCTTCGGCGTCCTTCTTCGCGCTCACGTCCGCGGCGATGGCCTGCGCGTCGGCCTGCTGCGTCAGGGACGCGGTCTGCACCTGGGCCTGCTGGCCCGCGGGGATGTCCGCGAGCAGCGTGGTGCCGCTTGCCGTCGCTTCCGCGTCGTTGTTCTGCGCGGTGCTGCCCGAGGCAACACCGACGACGCTGCCGACAGCGGTGACCGCCGTGGCCGAGGCCACTGCGAGCCCCCGGACCGAGATCCGGCTCACACGGTTTTCCTTCCAGCATCGCCCGCTTCGGTGACCCTCGCGGACGCAATCGTGCCCCTGGCACTGGCCTCCCCAACTGCGGGGTCACGGGAGGCGCGGGCCCGGTGGGCAACTCCCGCGAGGGGAGCGCCGCGTGATGCTCGGGCGGCATACGACATCGCTATGGAGTTGGCGTTGTGCTTCTCGTGGTGCCATACCGCTGGGGGTACAGGTGTGTCGTATGCGGGGCCTGACAGGAGTGAGACTCTGCCGTAACACGACGGGGCAAGGCAATTCCGCGTTGCGTGTGAAAGCTCACATTCTGTTGGACGCGGGAAAATCACGGGAACGGCCGGACACGAAGGCGCCGCCCGGCTAGGCTCTACGCCTTTCCGGACGGCGCAACTCTCGCGCAACCACCCCTCCTCCGGGTGGTTCGGTCAGACCTGACCGTCTTCGAGCATTTCGGTCACAAGGGCGGCGATCTGGGACCTCTCGGACCGGGTCAGGGTCACGTGCGCGAAGAGCGGATGCCCCTTCAGCTTCTCGACGACGGCCACCACACCGTCGTACCGGCCGACCCGCAGGTTGTCCCGTTGGGCCACGTCATGGGTGAGCACCACCCGCGAATTGGCCCCGATCCGGGACAGAACGGTCAGCAGCACGTTCCTCTCGAGCGACTGCGCCTCGTCCACGATGACGAACGCGTCGTGCAGCGACCGGCCGCGGATGTGGGTGAGCGGCAGGACCTCCAGCATCCCGCGTGCGGTGACCTCCTCGATGACCTCGCGGCTGGTGACCGCCGACAGCGTGTCGAACACGGCCTGGGCCCAGGGGCTCATCTTCTCGGCCTCGGAACCGGGCAGATAGCCGAGCTCCTGACCGCCCACCGCGTACAGCGGACGGAAGACCATCACCTTCTGGTGCTGACGGCGCTCCAGCACCGCCTCCAGGCCCGCGCACAGCGCGAGGGCCGACTTGCCGGTGCCGGCCCGGCCGCCCATCGACACGATCCCGACGTCCGGGTCGAGCAGCAGATCGAGCGCGATGCGCTGCTCGGCGCTGCGGCCCTTGATGCCGAACACCTCGCGGTCCCCGCGCACGAGCCGGATGGTGCCCTCGGGTGTGACCCGCCCGAGCGCCTTGCCGCGCTCCGACTGGATCATCAGGCCCGTGTGCACCGGCAGGCCGGCGGCCTCGGGGGCGTGGACGTGCCCCTCGTCGAAGAGGATGTCCACCTGCTCGCCCGGCAGGGTCAGTTCGGTCATCCCGGTCCAGCCGGAGGAGTCCGTGATGGCGAGCTCCGCGCGGTACTCCTCGGCGAGGAGCCCGACGGAGGACGCCTTGATCCTGAGCGGGAGGTCCTTGGACACGACGGTGACGTCGAAGCCCTCGGCCTGCAGGTTGCGGGCGACCGCGAGGATGCGGGAGTCGTTGTCCCCCAGGCGGTAGCCGCTGGGCAGCACGCTGGGGTCCGAGTGGTTGAGCTCGACACGGACGGTCCCGCCGAGGTCTCCCGTGGGGATGGGGGCGTCGAGACGGCCGTACCGCACCCGGAGGTCGTCGAGCAGACGGAGCGCCTGCCGGGCGAAGTAGCCGAGTTCGGGATGGTGCCTCTTCGCCTCCAGCTCCGTGACCACGACGATGGGGAGCACGACCTCGTGCTCGTCGAAGCGGCTCAGGGCGTTCGGGTCGGCCAGCAGGACGCTGGTGTCGAGGACATAGGTGCGCCGGTCTGGCTTGTGGCGCTTTGCGCTGGTCACCACGGAAGGACGTACCCCCTCGGATGAGGTCGGGGAGCGACGGAGTGGAAGCTGGACCGGGAGGGGTGGGAAACATCCCGACCGGTTCTCGGCCGCCCTGCGCGGGCCGAGGACCGGCCCTCCCGCCACTGCGTCCGTGCTGTGACCGCACGATCGGGCTGGTGCAAAGGGCCTCCCGGGCGGACGGCCCCGTGCCGTCCGCTGAGATCCGACACCCGTGGTTCGGGCGTCGACCTGACTGGGTTATGCCCTCGAACGAGCGTCGCCATGCCACGGCACAGGACGGCGGGCCGGTGAACTCCGCGTGACACGCGTCCGCGTCGGCTTCCCGGGAGGAGGGGTGACGTGGGACGTCGGACGTCCCCGGTCCCGCGCGACCTGCGGTTGCGCGGGGGCGCGCGGTGTGCGTCAGCCGCCGTAGCGCCGGTGGCGGGCGGCGTAGTCACGCATCGCGCGCAGGAAGTCGACCTTGCGGAACGCCGGCCAGAACACGTCACAGAAGTAGTACTCGGAGTGCGCGGTCTGCCAGAGCATGAATCCGGACAGCCGCTGCTCACCGCTGGTGCGGATGACCAGGTCGGGGTCGGGCTGGTCGCTCGTGTAGAGGTGACGTCCGATCATGTCGATGTCGACGGCCTCGGCGAGCTCCTCCATCGACGTGCCCTTGTCCCGGGCGTCGAGCAGCATCGAGCGCACGGCGTCGGCGATCTCCTGGCGGCCGCCGTAGCCGATGGCGACGTTGACCACTATCCCGTCGACGTGGGCGGTGGCCTCCTCGGCCTCCTTCAGCACCGTCTGCATCCCGGAGGGCAGCAGGTCGGGCGTGCCCACGTGGTGCACGCGCCAGCGGCCGTCGGCGGCGAGCGTGCGCACGACGTCCTCGATGATGCCCAGCAGCGGGACGAGCTCCTCCTGCGGGCGGTCGAAGTTGTCCGTGGACAGCAGCCAGAGGGTGACGACCTCGACGTCGGTCTCGGTGCACCAGCCGAGGAACTCCTCGATCTTGTCGGCACCGGCCCGGTGTCCGTGGACGGTGCTGGAGCCGGCGGCCTTCGCCCAGCGCCGGTTGCCGTCCATGATGACGCCGATGTGCTTGGGCACCTGAGCGTGGTCCAGGCGGCCTTCCACCCGGCGTGCGTACAGCCTGACCAGCAGGCCGCGCAGCTTGTCGCGCAGGTTCACGTGATCGTCAGCCCCTCCGTACGGATCGGACAGGCCGCGGCGTGCGGCACGGTCGTGGCCGCGGGCGGTCCCTGCCCGTTCGGCAGTCCCCGGGGGCGAAGCCTACCCCCGTTGGCGCCGCGGGCCGTTCACGAGTGCGGAACGAGTGGTTCCGGCCGAGGGTTCGAGCCGTCCGGCCGTACACGGAAAACGGGCCGGTCCGTGGGGGGGGATACGGACCGGCCCGAGGGGGGGTTTCCACCATAACCCTTCGTGAGTGATGACGCGCGCATCGGCGGGCCACAACTACTCTCCGGAGCTGATCGGCGACACCGCGATGACCGCGGAATCTCTCGTTCAGCACTCCCGGCCGCCCGAAAAGCACCCCGTGGCCTGGGCATTCGCACACTCTCGGACCGGATCCTGCGGATTCACCGCCCCCTGGGAGCCCTTTCGGTCATTTGTCCGAGCATCCCCTGGACGGGTGAACCCGGCCGCGAACGCGCGCTTGATCCGCCGCAGGGGATACCGCTCCCGCCAAACCTCCGGGTGACGGGCCCGGGCACCGCGCGGCCCCCTCCACCGCGCGGCACCATCCCCGCGCAGCTTTGCTGACGCGAATTACCTTGGTCTGAACTTACGTGATGCGGCGGTGTGGAAGCGAGCCGAGACGATAACGATGTGAAAAACCTCGACGTGTGATGCGGGAGTGGAACGAGGAAGAGGAGTCAGGAGGAGTAAGGAGGAGTGACCGCCGGCCTACCGGCGGGCGGGCGCGGTCGGCGGTGGGTGGTCGTGGCCCGCGGTCTGCCGGCGTCGAGGAGATGGCGGGTGCTGTGCGCCACGAACGGCCCGCCGGCCCGGATCCGCTCGTGCAGCTCCCGGAGCCGGGGCTCGTACGCCTCGACGGTGAAACCGGGGACCATCCACACGGCCTTGCGCGGGAAGTGCACCACCGCGCCGATGTCGTGGAACTCCGTGCGCAGCCGCTCCGCGCGCAGCTCGACGACGTCCAGCCCGGCGGCCTCGGCCTCGGCGCGCTCGTGCTGCCCGTACGTCGAGCACCGCCTCTGCCCGCCCCAGCCGCTCGGCCGTCGACACGGCGTATCCCCAGGACGGCCGTGCCTCGGTCGCCCGGCCGTCGAACCAGGAGAAGTCCCCGCCCTCGGTGGGGACGGCGGCGGCTTCGGCGACGAGTTCCTCGAACGTGCGGTCGGACGGGTGCGGCTTCCGGGGCTCGTTCATGGGGAGATGGTGGCAGTCAGGGTGCGGGAGGTGCGAGGCGTTTCGGGCCCAGAGCTGTCAGGGAAGCAGGGGCCGCACCTCCTCGGCCACGAACCGCACGAATCCCTCCGGGTCGGGCTCGTCCCCCGTCGGCTGCAGCACCACCGTGTCGGCCCCGGCCTCGGCCAGCCGCTGCACGGCCTCGGCGACCGCGCCGGCGTCCCCCGCGGCCCCGAGGTCCGGGACGTCCTCGAGACCCTCGGCGGCCAGCTCGGCCCGCAGCCGGCCGGCGGCGCCGGGCCCGGTGGCGGCGGACAGGTAGACGACGACGGGGTGCGGCCCGGGTCCGCGCGCGGCGCTCTCCCGCCCCTCGGCGACGAGGGCCCGGGCCCGCCGCACACCGTCGGGGCCGGTGGCGGCGGTGAGGACGGTCCCGTCGGCGGCCTCCCCGGTGAGCCGGAGCGACCGCGGCCCGGTGGCCCCGGCGAACACGCGGACCGGACCGGACCCGGGCGGCCAGTCGAGGGCGACGTCGTCCAGCGAGACGTACCGGCCCGCGCAGCTGACCCGCTCCCCGCCCAGCAGGGCCCGCAGCGCGACGAGATGCTCCCGCAGCAACGTCATCGGCGACTCCACGCGGGCGCCGACCTGGCCCATCCAGTCCTGCACGCCGTGCCCCACGCCGACGAGGGGGCGCCCGGGGAACATCCGGTGCAGGGAGGCGATCTCCATGGCCGTGACGGCCACGTTCCGCAACGGCACGGGCAGCAGCCCGACACCGACCCGCAGCCGCTCGGTCCACGCCAGTGCGGCGGCGGCGGTGGAGACACCGCCCTCCCGGAAACAGTCCTCCCAGAGCCAGAGCTCCTCGAGCCCCGCCCCCTCGGCGACTTCACAGACCGGCCGCAGCCGTTCGGGTGCGAGCTGGGGACGGAAGACGGCGCCCAATGTGGTCATGAGGGCCTCCCTACCCAGCCCGGCGGGCGTCCAACGGCCCCCCGCGGGCGGGGATCAGCGGTTGACGGCCTGGATCTCCTGCACGACGACGTCCTGGGTGGCGCCGAAGGTGCCGTCGGGTAGACGTTGTTCACCCGGAACCCCGGTGCCCGACCAGTGGATCCTCCACGTGACCGTTGCCCGCAGCTTGTACGAGCCGTCACCGGAGGACCGCAAGTACCTCACACCGCACGGCGGAGTCCTGTCGGCCTTGCCCTTGGCGTACGGTTCACCGATCGAGCCGTCGGCGTTGATCTGGCAATCCCCGGAGGCGGGATAGGTGATGGCGTCACCCGTGCCCGGCTCGATCTTCAGGGAGACGGGCTCCGCAGTCGTCGTCGCCTGAATGTCCAGCAACGGCACGCTTGCCGTCACCGACACCGGCTTGAACGTTGCCCCGTCGAGCCAGGCCCAGGTCGGCAGATTCACCTTCGTGGTCTGCTGAGGAGCGAGTTCCACCGTGGTGGAGGGCACCCGGATCTCTGCGTACGCGAGCTGGGCGAGAACCTCCGGCGTGACGGCTTGAGGGACGTCCGCCGGCGGCGGGTCTCCGTTGTCGACCCAGAAGACCGGCTTGGTGCAGTCGAGTGAGCCGGGAGCACCGACTTGGCTCTCAGGTACGTAGGCGTCCCACCAGTACCCTTCCCCGGACTTGTCCTTGTTGAAGTCCTTGTAAGGGTGGCCGTTGACATAGCGGTCACGTTGCTGCGCGTCCCACTGGTAGCCCGTCGACTCGGACTCCCAGATGGGCTCCATGGACTTCTTGAGCTGCTCCGGCGTGTACTTGGGAGCGTAGTAGCAAGGAGGCGGGGTCCACGTACCCGTGGATGTGACTGCGCCGGCGGAATTGCCCGAACCGTTCTTCGAGCGGTCGAATACGATCACGCCGCCCGCCGACGACGCGAGCGTGTCGCCCTTCACCGATCCTGAAGGGCCCGGCGCGCTCGGTTCACCCTCAGTGGAGCCGTCGGGGGTGACTTTGGCCCAGGCGCTCGGCGCGGCTACGGGCACGAGAGCCGCGGCCAGGGCCAGGCCTGCGAGCGCTGCCCGCTTCACTTCAAACACTGCTTCGCTCCTGCGGTCGAAACGATGCGCGCGGTCTGCCACACCCCGTCGCCGTTCTTCTCCAACCGGGTGTTGTAGAGGATGAAGTCCTCGTCCGAGGGTGTGGTGACCTTTGCCTTGTTCGTCTTGAGGTCCTTGGCGTAGCCCTTGCTCTCGTCGGCACAGAACAGGACCGATGCCGCCTTGCTACCGTCCAACGTCACCGTCCGGTCGTAGTACCGAATAGTGCCCGTGATGCCGAGGTCGGCCTTCTTGAACTTGTCCACCCAAACCGCGGCCGCCTCCAACGCCCTTCCTGTGTTGTAGAAGTTCATCGCCTTCGCTTCGGGGTCCGTCCCCGCGATCGCAGCATTGATCGCACGCATACGCTCGGCGTTGTCGGCGAGTACGGCGTCCTTCACAGCGTCACCCGTCTTGCCGCCTTCGAAGGTCATCGTCAGGTCGGCAGGCAACTTGATCTCGGGACGCCCTGCGGCCTGTGAGGTCGAGGGGCTGGGAGACGCAGAGCCGGGACCCCCGCCATCAGCTCCCGCGATCTTGTCGTTCTCTTTGCCCTCGGCGCTGTCATCGCTCCCGCACGCGGACAACGTCAAGGCCGCGGCGGCGGTCAGCGTGAGCGCTGTGAGGAGGGTGGGGCGGCGGTTCACGGTCGGCTCCCGGTCAGAGGCGAGGCTTCTCTTGAGCGAACCAAAGTTATCCAGCGGGGTGCCGCCGCACCAGGTGAACGGTGTGAACGCACGGGGTGTATGGGGAGGAATCGGCGATGCGCCGATCGGTTCGCGCCGTAACGGTTGCGTAACGCGTCAACCGCTTCCTCAAGTGCCGTGGCACGTACGGCGTTTCAGTCAGGAAGCAGCGAAGCAAGCGTGTCCGCAGTCGGAGGAGGGCCGGATGGGGCGGCGGTGGCGGGACGGGTGGGGGGAACTGGTCGTGCGGGCGGGTGAGCGCGCCACTGTGCGTGTTCCGCTGGAGATCGCCACCTCCTACCGGGCCCGTACCCGGGGGTTGTTGGGGCGGGACTCCATCGAGGGGGCGATTCTCCTCTCCCCCGCCAACAGCGTGCACACCTTTGGTATGCGCATGCCCATCGATGTCGCCTACCTCGACGGTCGGCTGAGGGTGATCGCCGTGCGGACCATGCGGCCGGGGCGGCTGGGGATGCCGCGGCTGCGGGCGCGGCACGTGGTGGAGGCGCGGGCCGGGGTGATGCGGGAGTGGGGCATGGAAGAAGCAGGGGCCCGGGTGGAGGTCGTCGGCACGGTGGCGGAGCGGTAGCCGTGCGGCTTCCCGCCACCACGGGCTCGCCTGGGGGCGGCTGGGTGACGGTGCGGGTTCGGGATCACGCTCCGGGGTCGGGGGTCGTGTCCTCGCTCTCCAGGTCGAACAGCATGTGCTGCGCCGCTTCCGCGTTGTCCCAGCCGGCCGGGCCGTCCGGCTTCACCGACAGGCGCTGCAAGGCCGCCCTGGCCTCGCGCGTGCGCATCGCGCCCAGCAGTTCGATGGCCGAGTCGGCGCCGACGTCCTGCGTCACGCAACGCTCGGCGGCGTCCACCGCCCAGTCCGCGAAGCGGCCCGGGTCGGGGTCGAGAGCCAGCCAGCGGAAGACCGAGTCGGCGATGTCGTCGCGCAGGGACGGGATCAGGGCCAGCATCGCCGCCTCCACGTGGCGTACGACGTGCCGCTGCAGCGGGTTCGGACGAAGCCGGTCCTGCCAGGCGCGGACCAGTTCGTCCACGCCTGACCAGGTCACGTCGCCCGTGCGGGGCATGCGCTCACCCACGGCCCGGTGGAACTCCTCCCAGGCGTGCCACAGCAGGCCCGGCGACGGCGGCCGAGGCACGTCGGGGGACAGCTCCGGGTCCTCCAGGAGGACGGTCACCACCCGCCGGGCCTCCGCCAAGCGGTCCTCGGTGCGGGGCAGTTCCGCGATCCGGCGCCAGTCGTACGCGTCCCAGGGCTGCGGCAGGGTCCGCAGCGCGCGGGGCAGGACGTAGTCGCCCTCCGGGTCGTGCCAGCGCGCGACCCGCGGATCCCACATCTCCTCCGCGCTCGGCTGCCCGCCCCGCTCACTCATCACTGCCGTCCCGCCACGGCGCTGCCTTCCGTCGTCCGCTCAGCTGATCCCCAGATACGCCTTGGCGCTCTCCGGGTCCTTCATCTTGGACCAGTCCATGGTGCCGTTCGCGGTCCGCTCGTCGACGGCGCGTTGCATCCGACCGAGCTGGTCGGCGGTCAGCTCCTGGCCGGCCACCCGCACGTCGACGTCGTTCCTGGCCATCTCGCCGGCCGCCGTCCTGGTGTCCTTGGCCGGTCTGCCGTTCCGGGCGGGCTTGAACTCGCTGAAGATCGCCGTCCAGCGGTCCGTCGTCTCGATCTCCACGGTGGCCTTGCGGCCGGGCTCCTTGGCCGCCCACTTCTTCAGCCGTTCGACCTGGTTGGCGAAGTCCGCCTTGCGCGTGGCCGAGCCGGCGTTCTTGACCTCCTTGACGTGGACGGTGCCGTTCCGGTCCTTGTAGACCACGTCGGCGTCGGGGATCTCGTCGAGGTTCACCCTCTGCCCGCCGCCCAGGTCGGCTTCCTGCCGGTTCATCTTGCCGCCGACACCGGCGTCCACCCGGGTGCCGGGGGCCGCGTCGTAGGCGGCGCGGCGCACGGCGTTCACCTCTGCACGTGCTTCCGCCAGCTTGTTGGCGTCCGAGGCGTTCACGACCTTCCCCTGCAGGGCCGCTGCGGCGTCGGGGTTGACGTTGTCGCGGCGGGCCAGGTCGGTGATCTCGTCCAGCGCGTCGGCCGCGTCCTGGCTGCTGATCTCGGCCTTGGCCGGATCCGGGTCGTCCTTGGCCCGGTCGACCAGCCCGTCGATCTGGTCGTCGGGGACGGAGGAGCCCTGCTCCCGGAGCGCGGCCTTCGCGGCCTCGGCCCGGGCTTCGAGCGTCTGCCGCTCCGCCTCCTCGGCCTTCTTCCTGGCCTCCTGGGCCTGCTGCCTGGCCTCCTCGTCGCAGCCTTCCTGGGCGCGTGCGACGACCTGTGCGGCGGAGCGGCCGGCCGCCAGGACCGTGGTGCCGGTGCCGGGGGATCCGGTGAGGGGCCAGGGGGTGTGCGGGGTGCCGTCCGACCGGGTCCCGCCGTACGGCGTCCTGCGGGCCGGGGCGGCGATGGTGCAGCCGGATTCGCGGGCCTTCCTCTCGGCCTCGTCCGCCGCCTCGTCGGCCTCCTTCGCGGCCTTCTCGGCGCCCTTGACGTCACCGGTCCTGGCTGCCTTCCCCGCGTCCTCCGCCGCGTCGGTCGCCTTCTTCGTGAGCTTGCCCAGATCACCCAGCTTGCCGAGCTTGCCCAGCTTGCCGAGTTTCCCGGCGGCCTTGGCCTCGCCGTAGCCCGGGATGAAGAGGGAGCCGACGTTCCACAGGACCGTGGTGACCGCGCGGGTCTCGTTGCCCTGGTTCCACTGGTCGCGGACGTCGTCCCCGATGAACATGTCGTCGAGGATCCTGCCGCCCGAGCTGACGGTCGCGCCGCCCCAGTCGGTGAGCGCGTCGAGGTAGTCGCCCCTGGCCCACTTGTCGCCCGCGTCCTTGGCGTCCTGCGACCACTGGTCGGCGATCACGCCGCCGTAGTCCTTCAGGCCGTCCAGGGTGTCGAGGGGATGGATGACGGTGTCCCAGATGCCCTTCAGGTCACCGCCGATGCCGTCCACGAAGAGGCCTTGGCCGACCTGCTTCAGCTGGTCGCCGGCGCAGCCGAAGAAGGCGCCGAAACCGGAGAAGCAGCCGTCGTCCTCGTCGTCGGCGGCCTTGGGCTCGTCGTTGTCGTCACCGTTGTCGTGATCGCTGTCGTTGTCGTGGTCGTCGTCGTTGTGCGCGTCGTCGTGTGCGCCGGTGTTCCTGTCGTCGGTGTCCTCGGACTTCGGGGGGCTCCCGGGCCGGTCGCCCTCGCCGGTTTCCGGCTTGGTGGCCGGGCCGTCCACCGTGTCCGGGCGGGTGGCCGTGACGTCCGCATCGCCGTCGGCGGCGGGGGACGGGCAGGCCGTCCCGGTGACCTTGCAGACCGCCGCCCGGAGACCGCCCTGGATCTGGGCGCCCAGGCCGCTGACCAGGAGGGCTGCGATGAGCGCCGCGACGACCGCGATCAGGCCCGCGTACTCGACCGCCGTCTGGCCCTCGTCACGGCGCCAGCGGATCATCCGGGGCAGCGAGAACGGGCGGCGCTCGGCACGGTCGAGCGCAGGGAGGCGGTACCAGTCGCGGCTGTCCGTGCGGGTGAGGAAGTAGAGGATGAGGAGGGGGAGGAAGAGCTGGCTGTAGCCGCGCGGCGATCCGTCGGTGATGTGGGAGATCGCCCCGGCGACCAGCCAGGCCTGGACGGCGATCAGGCGGGCCCTGACTCCGGTACCGCCCTGCCAGGAGCGCCGGGCGAGCCACCAGCCGAGCGCGCCGGGGGCTGCCGCGTAGGCGGTGAGGGCGAGGACGGCGCCGTCGACGGCGCCGTACGAGGAGGCGGTGAGCAGGACGCCGAGTCCGCCCAGGACCGTGACGGCGAAAAGGACGTGGACGAGGGTCAGCGCGGTGGTGAGCGAGCCGGGCATCGCCCGGCGCCCACCGTGTCCCGGCGGCCGTCCGCCCCCGGCCCCCGGGACTCCCCCGATCGAGGTCATGCCCCCACCTCCCCTAGGTCCACGACACGGCCTGAGGCTAGGGAGGGACCGACGGGGCGGGATGGGTCCGTGGCCCCAAAACGGGGCCCAATCCGCCTCCTCAGCTCTCCGAGCGGGGGAAGGAGACCTCGACCCGGCGGTTCTTCTTGCGGCCGGACTCCGTGGAGTTGTCGGCGATCGGGTACTGCTCGCCGTAGCCGCGCACCTCGTAGGTGACGTCGGAGTCGGTCAGTTGCCGGTCCAGGACGTTCTGCACGGCGTCGGCGCGCTTGCGGGACAGGACGTCGCCGTGGGCGGAGGAACCGAGGTTGTCCGTGAAGCCGAAGACGCGGATCCTCGTCGCGTTCTGCTTCTTGATCTCTCCGGCGATCGCGGAGATCCGGGCCTTCGCCTCGGCCCCGAGCTTCGCGCTGTCCTTGCCGAACAGGACCTCGGCCTGAAGGGCGAACTTGACGTCGGCGTTGGTGTCCTCGCGGCGTTCGTCACCGCTCTGGTCTTCGACGACCTGTTTGATGTCGAGAACCTTGGGTTCGGCGAGGGTGGCCCCTTCGGGGAGCTTGAGATCGGGGTCGTTGGGATCGACCTCGACGGGGGCGGAGGCGGACGCCTGACTGCCAGGGGGTACGCCGGGGGTTTCGTCGGCGTGGGCCGACACGGCGCCGTAGAGGTTCGTGGCGGTCATCAGAGCGGCGGCGGTGAGGACCAGGGCGAGGCGTGGTGTCGCCGTTCGGGTGTACGTGGGGGTCGTCATGGCCGGCCTCACCCGGAGATCTTGATGGTGGCGCTGGAGAAGGTCGGTACTTGGAGGTCCACTTCGGTCGTGCCCGCCGGTGGTGCCGGGAACTGCATGAAGACCGGGAGAGTCTGCCCCGCCTCGAGGTTGCCCAGGCCCGTGGTCGTCAGCGGTCGCCCCTCGGTGTCGCGGAGTGTGTAGTAGCGCTTCTTTCCCTTGGCGTCCACGATGGTGGCACCGCCGAGAGAAGGGCCATGCGCGATGACTTCTGTCTCGTCACCGCTCGTCTGAGGCGGGACGACCACTGACTTGTCGCCGTCGTTCTTCACCACGCCGTTCACTGTGAGGAAGCCGCCCGAATCGCGTGCGGCGGAAGTGATCTGAAGGAGCAGGCCGTTGGTGCCCTTCAGCTCCGCCAGCGGCGTCTCCGCCTGCCCCTCCTGAGCACTCGGCTGGGATCCACTGTCCTTGGACGCGGACGCCGACGGGCCCGACTTGTCGTTGTCCCCGCCTCCGCCGCCGCAGCCGGCCACACCGAGGGCCAGTCCGGCCGCGACGGTCAGCGCGACCATCCCCCTGCGCGCCTTCGCAGTGAACCGAATGCTCATTTCTCCGCTTCCTTCATCACTCGTCGTTCGCTTGTGGGTCGGCCAGATGGACGTCGAAGAGGTCTTCGGGTTTCGGCAGGGCATCGAGATCGTCCGGTTTCAGCTCCCAGTCCGTGCCGCCGTCGCACAAGAGCGCCGGCAGGACGTCTGGATCGGCGTCGCCGGTGGGCGGCTCGAAGTCGCAACGCGGCTCGATCACGGCCCTGGCGGTCGCATTGGACTTCTGGTTCTCCGTGCCGGGGACGATGGATTCGCCGACGGAGATGTTCGTCTCGACCTCGACCGTGAAGCTCAGGGGGCCGTCGGGGCTGCATCCAAGACCCACCAGCCGGGCATCGTTCTGTGCGGCGAGCTCATGAGCACGCCAACATGAGGGGCCGAGCCCCTGAGCGGTGCCCTCGAAGATCTGCCGCCACTTGGTCGGGTCCAGTACGTCCTTCACCCATGCACCCGCAAGTTGGTCCCGCCTGTCCTGGGCCGCCGCGAGAGCCGCCGCGTCGGCGGCCGTCTGGGCACCGTTCCTGTTCGCCGCGGCCTGGCCGACCGCGAAGTACGCGAACGCGAGAAAGAGCAGGCCCCCCACCACCGTGATGTAGATGGGGAAAGCCTGCCCTGCGTCGCCGTGCAGGCGAGGTCGCGTCAAGGAGCGACCTTGGCGATCTGCGCCTGGATCTTCCCGAGGATCGTCTGGCCGAGGCTGGTGCCCGTGATCGCCAGCACGATCGCCACCACCACCGCGATGATGCCCAGGTACTCCACCGCCGTCTGGCCCTTGTCGCCGGCGCGGCGCTGCATCGCCTCGACCGTCGTGTTCTTCCAGCCGTTCACGCGGACCTTGGTCGCGACGGCGGTCTTCAGCATCAGGTCGCTCATGGTGTTCCCCTCCGGATTCGGCTGTGCCGCTTTCGACACGCTGAACGTACGGCGGAGCGGCTGGTCCGCCAGAGGGCCCCAGGGCCCAATCGCGGGCCCAATCGCTCGGGCCCAGCCGGTTGTTGTCCACGCATGGTGTCACCGAAACTCACCCCAGTCCCCGGTGTGAGTCCGGCGCCGTGCCGATCCACTTCGCGGCGGCCTCGGAGCGGCTGGTGCTGTGGAGCTTGGCGAAGATGCGGTTGATGTGGTTCTTGACGGTCTTCTCGCTGATGAAGCACGTGGCGGCGATCTGCTGGTTGTTCATGCCGGACGCGATGAGGTCCATGATCTCCGCCTCCCTCGTGCTCAGTTGGAACCGTGACCGGTCGGGAGCGGCCGGACGGCCGCCTGTCCATCCAGACGACGACTGTCCCACATTTGGTTGCATCTGCGAAAGATTCTCTGAAGATGTGGGCGAGGACGGAGCCTGAGGGAGTGATAAAACCGCTGGTGCATAGGATTGTTGAGCGTTGATATACGGTAGGGCGGGATCGGTAGTTTCATATGCAGTCGCATTCGATGATCGGCCGAGGCCATCGGGAAGCGGGCGGGGAGTGGGCTCCTGGGTCCGGCGGAGCTGGGCCAGGAGCGCGCCCGCCGCCGTCGGGGTGAAGTGGGCCCTGCCCTCCTTGATGTCCCGTACGGCCGACACCAGTTGGTCGGCGGTGAACTCGCCGTGGACCAGGTAGCCGCCCGCTCCCCTGCGCAGGGCCTCCTGGACGATCTCCGACTCCCTGCTGTACGTCAGCATCACGACCGGGGCGATCTGCACCAGGTACGGCAGGGCCGAGATGCCGTCCACGCCGGGCATCCGGACGTCGAGGAGGACCACGTCCGGGCGGTGCTGCCGGGCCGCCTCGCAGGCCTGGCGGCCGTCCGACGCCTCCGCCACGACCGTGATGTCCGCGCGGCCCGAGAGCAGGGCGGTGAGGCCGGCCCGGACCACGGGGTTGTCGTCCGCGACGACGACTCGGAGACCTTGGTCCTGCCGCACCGGCTGTGGGAGGTCGGCGAACGGGTTCTGGGGGGGCGGGCCGGTGTGGGGCGGTGTGGGGTCCGGCATGTGTGGCCTCCTCTCGGGTCGTGGGGCGTCGGTCGTGGTTCGTGGTCGTAGATCGTGGGGTCAGACCGTGGGTGTGGTCAGGGCTGCCAGCGGGAGTTCCAGACGCACCTCCGTGCCCTTGGGACGGCCGCCGCGGCCGATTCTGATGCGGGCGCCGACGGAGGCGGCGCGTTCGACCATGCCGACGAGGCCGAAGTGACCCGCTCGGCGCAACTGTTCGAGCGTGGTGCCCGGAGGGAGACCGCGGCCGTCGTCGTAGACGCTGATGCGGAGCAGGTCGCCGTGGACGCCCGCGCTGACGTCCACGCGGGTGGGCTCGGCGTGGCGGTGGGCGTTCTCCATGGCCTCCGAGGCGATCGTGAGGAGTTGGCGGGCCACGGCGGGTGGGACGGGGGGTACGGCGTGGTCGCCGGTGGGGCGGTAGACAGCCGGCAGGCCGGTGCGCGTGCCGAAGTCGCGTGTACGGGCCGCCAGTTCGACCAGGACGTCCGTGGCCTGGGCGGGGTCCGACTCGCGGCGCAGGTCGGCCAGGAGTTCGCGGGACTCCGCCGCCGCCCGGCGGGCCGAACGGGCGACCAGGGCGGCCTGCTGCCTGACGAGGGCCGGGTCCATGCGGTCGGCGTTCGCGGAGGTCGTCAGGCCGTCCGCGGCCAGGGCCACGCCGTGCAGGGTCTTGGCGACCGAGTCGTGCATCTCGCGGGCCAGCCGGGCGCGTTCGGCGCTGACCGCCTCGGTGACGGCGAGCCGGGCCTGGACGGTGGTGAGGGCCTGGGTCGCCGCGCCGAAGCGGAGCATCAGGTTGCGGAGGCTGGAGCCGACGGCGCCCGCGATGACGCACAGGCCGGGCAGGAGGGTCGCCTCGGCGACACCGGGGGCCGGGTGCTCCTGTGCCGCGTGGATGAGGAGGAGCAGGAGCGCCTGCAGGGACGCGAAGACCGCGGCTCCTCGCCAGCCGTAGACGAGCCCGGCGAGGAGGGGGGTGCAGACGCTGACGTAGGCGAGGGTGCTGCCGGGACCCGCGGAGATGAGCAGGAAGGCGCCGAAGAGGGTGTCGGCGGCCAGGAGGGTGGGGTGGCGCAGGAGGAGAGGGCCGAAGCGCTCCCAGTCCCGGAACAGGACGTAGGAGGTCATGAAGGTGACGACCACGGCCGCGCCGACGAGGCGTGTGGCGAGGCCGTCGTGGGCGTTGACCAGCGCCGAGGGGGTGGCCAGGGCGATCATGGCCAGGCGGAAGCCGAAGACCTGGCGGCACATGGCCTGCAGCGCGTTGACCTGGATGTCGAGGGTGGGGCCGGCGGGGCCTGGGTGGACGGAGGCCGGGGCGGTGGAGGCCGGAGGGACAGGGGTCGGACTGGCGGGAGCAGCCGGGCTGACCGGGTTCGGACCGGCAGGGGCCGAGGTGGCGGCCGCCGGGGTGGCGGGAGCGGCGGAGACCGGACCGTCAGAGGCCGAACGACCAGAAGCCCGACCACCAGAAGCGGGACCACGGGAAAAGGGACCACCGGAAGCCGAGCCCACAGGAGCCGCCGAACCGGCAGAAGCCGCCGAACCGGCAGAGGCCGCACCCGCCGGGAAAGCCGAACCCGCCGAAGCGACCAGCCCCCTCACCCGGCCACCGCCCACGCCACCACCGCCCCGGCCACCGCCCACGCCATCGCCCGCGTCCGCGCCACGCCCACGGCCTCCCCCGGAGATCCGCAGCGTCGGCTCGCTCCCCAGGCCGCCCGCCGCCTCCCAGCCGGGCGGCAGCGCGGGGGTCACCGATGTCACGGGGACGTCGGGCGCGCCCGTGCGGACGTGGGGAGGCAGGACCGTGCCCGCCGGCGGTGTCGTGATCTCCGGGTGCCGGTCGCCGGCGCGGTGGCGGGCGCGGCCCAGCAGTCCTCTGCGTGCCCCTGTCATCGCCATGCCGTCCCCCCTCCCCTACTTCCCCGTCACCGAGCCGAAGTCCGTGCCCGAGCCGAGGATCAGGCCCGCGCCGAGCAGCAGCATCGTGGCGGGGACCATGAAGGTCGTGATCATCATCGTGGCCTTGGGGACGGCCCGGGCGGCCTTGCGGCGGGCGTTCTGGGCGTCGGTGCGGCGCATGTCCTTGGCGAGCGAGACCAGCGTGTCGACGATCGGCGCGCCCAGCTCCTCCCCCTGCTGGAGCGCCGTGACGAACATGGCGACCTGCTCGGAGTCGTTGCGGCGGCGCAGTTCCGCGAAGGCCTGGCGGCGGCTCATGCCGAGGTCCATCTGGCGCAGGGTGATGCGCAGTTCGTCGGCCCAGGGGCCCTCGTACTTGGAGGCGACCCGGTCGAGGGCCTGGCGGAAGCCGAGGCCCGCGCTGACCACCACCGCGAGGACGTCCAGGAAGTCCGGCAGGGTCCGTTCGATGACGTCCTTGCGGATGCGGATGGCCGACCAGATGCCGACCTCCGTCCAGAACGCCCCGAAGGCCAGCAGGAGCAGCGCCACCAGCAGCTGGCCGCGCATGAGGAAGACCAGGAAGCCGACGCCGCCCAGCGCGCCGTAGACCGCGCGGCGTGCGGCGTAGCGGTCGATGGTCAGGCCGCCGGGGTTGCCCGCGAGGTCGATCTTGCGGCGGTACTTGGACACCTGCTTGGGGCCCATCAGGCGCAGCACCGCGGGCGCGTACCGCATGCCCATGCGGTCGACGAGGGAGTCCACCGCTCCCGTGCGCGTCGAGCCGACCTCCAGGGCCAGCGCGAGGTCGCCGGGGAGTTTCGCCTCGGCGCGGTACATGCGGACGCCGGCGAAGACGCCCCAGACGCCGAGGCCCATCAGCAGGGCGAGAAGCAGTCCCATGGTTGCCTCCTGGCTCTCAGACGTCGATGCGGGACAGGCGGCGGATGAGGACGAAGCCGACGGCGTAGAGCGCGAAGGCGATGACGACCGCCGCCTGGCCGAAGGGGGAGCCGGTCATGCGGTCCAGGGCGCCGTCCTTGACGCCGTTCATGAGGAAGAGCGAGCCGACGCCGAGGACGGGCACCGCGTAGGACGTCATGTTCACCTGCGACAGCTGGGTCCGCACCTCCCGCCGTGTCTCCTTGCGTTCCTCCAGCGTCTCCGTCAGGTTGCGCAGGGCGCTGACCACCTGGCCGCCCGCCCGGTTGGACAGGACCAGTGTGGTGACGAGGACGACCAGTTCGCGGGAGGGGAGGCGGTCGGCGAGTTCGTCGAGGGCGTCGTCCAGGGACGCGCCCATGCCCAGTTGGGCCGCGACCTTGCCCAGTTCCTCGCCGGCCGGGGCCTCCATCTCCTCGGCGGCCATGCCGATCGCGGTGCGCAGGGCGAGGCCGGCCTGGGTGGCGTTGGCGAGGATGCGGGACATCTCGGGGAGCTGGTTGATGAACTTCTCGATGCGCTTCTGGCGTTGCCAGTTGAGGAACTGGACGGCGACGCCGATGCCGAGCAGGCCGGCCAGCGGGCCGAAGAACGGTGCCAGCGCCGCCTGGCCGACCAGCCACAGTCCGGCGACCGTGGCGAGCATGGAGACGAAGAACTCGCCCGGGGTGATGTCCAGGCCGGTGGCCGCCAGGCGGAGTTCCAGTTTCCTGCCGAGCCCGGTGCGGCGCAGCCGGCGGTCGAGGCCCGGGAAGGCGCGGCGCCGGCCAGCCGCCGGGATCTGGCCGGTGGTCGAGAGGCGGTCGACGAGTGCCTGGCGGTGGGCCTTGCCCACGGTGTAGGAGTGCAGGCCGACGACGGCGAGGACGCACGTCAGCAGGGTGACGCCGGTGGTGAGCGTGATGAGCGTGTGCAGTTCCATCGGTCGGTCCTACCTGGCTTCTCGGGTGGCTAGCTGGTCCGCGGTCCGGGCGATGCCGAAGGCCTGCGGGATGGCCTGGCTCGCCATGTAGAGGCGGTCGGCGGTGCGGCGCGGGAGCGGGTGGTACGCGAAGACGCCATGGACGCGGCCGTCGGAGGTCATCGGCTGCGCGTGGAAGCGGGCGACCGTGACCAGGCGGTACGGGTCGCTGCCGTGGCTGTCCATCAGGGCGATCTCGGTGATGCGGCGGGCGCCGTCCGCGAACCTGGTCAGCTGCACGATGACGTCCACCGCGCTGTTGATCTGGTCGTGCAGCGCCACGAAGGGGATCTCCACGTCCGACATGGAGGCGAGGGTCTGCAGCCGCATCAGGGCGTCCTCGGCGCTGTTGGCGTGGACGGTGGCCAGGGAGCCGTCGTGGCCCGTGGACATGGCCTGGAGCATGTCGAGGGACTCGCCGCCGCGGACCTCGCCGACGACGATCCGGTCGGGGCGCATGCGCAGCGAGTTGCGCACGAGGTCGCGGATGGTGACCTGGCCCTTCCCCTCCACGTTCGGGGGCCTGGACTCCAGGCGGATCACGTGGGGCTGCTGGAGCTGGAGTTCGGCGGAGTCCTCGATGGTGATGATGCGTTCGCCCTCGGGGATGAGGCCCGACAGCGCGTTGAGCAGGGTCGTCTTGCCGGTGCCCGTGGCGCCGGAGACGATGACGTTGAACTTCGCCTGCACCAGGCCGGCCAGCAGGTACAGCATGTGCTCGTCGAGCGAGCCGAGGCCGATCAGCTCCTGCAGGGTGAAGGAGCGCGGGAAGCGGCGGATGGTGAGGGTGGCGCCGGTCAGGGACAGCGGCGGGATGATGACGTTGACGCGCTCGCCGGAGGGCAGGCGGGCGTCGACCATGGGGTTGGACTCGTCCACGCGGCGGTTGACGGTGGAGACGATCCGCTCGATCGTCTGCATGAGCTGGTCGTCGGAGGCGAACCGCAGCGGCAGTTGCTCGACCCGGCCGCCACGCTCCACGAAGATCGCGTCCGGACCGTTGACCATGATCTCGGTGATGGAGGCGTCCTCCAGCAGCGGTTCCAGGATGCCGAGGCCCAGTGCCTCGTCGACCACCCGGCGGATGAGCTGCGAGCGCTCCACGGTCGACAGCACCGGGCCCTCGCGGCTGATGATGTGCCCGAGGACCCGTTCCAGCCGGGCCCGGCGCTCGGCGGCGGCCAGCGAACTCATCTCCGCGAGGTCGATCTCCTCCAGGAGCTTGGCCCGGTAGGAGGCGACCATGTGGCCGTCCTCGCCCCGGTTGCCGTTCTCCTCGGGGGAGTTGATGCGTGCGCGCAGGCTCATGCGTCCGGTGCTCCGTTCAGTGGTCGCGCGGCATGGTGGCGGTCTTGCGCGCCGTGCCGAAGTCATCCTTGCCCGGGAAGACCGAGGGGATGGTGATCTCCGCCGTGACCGTGACCTCGTCCGCGCCGTAGGAGGCGGGGCAGCTGGTCTTGTCGGCGAGCCAACTGCTCACCGCCGCCCGGCAGTCCGCCTCGTGCGGGCCGTCCAGCGAGGCACTGCGCGCCCCGGCCCGGGCGGCGGTGCCGGCCTGCTGGGCGGTGTAGGCGATCAGGCCGAGCTGCACGGCCGCCAAGGCGACGAGCAGCAGGATCGGCAGGAAGCCGAGGTACTCGATGGCGGCCTGGCCGCGGTCGCGGTCCTGGAGAGGACGGGCCATGTCAGTCCGCCTCCTCGACCGCGCCGGCGTGGCCCCGGACCGGGACCGGGAAGGACAGCGTCCCCGGGAAGAGGACCGGGACCTCGAGCGTGACGTCGGCCGTCACGTAACCGGAGCCGCCGCAGGTGACCTCGGCGCCGGAGCGCCAGGCGCCGGACAGGTGCTCCAGCCCGGCCTCCCGGCACGCGGCGGCCCTGGCTCCCGGTTCCGCCGCCGTCCCCGCCCGTACGGCCTCGTCCGCCGCGTTGCCCGCGAGCGTGAAGGTGTAGCCGATGAGGACGGCCTGCCACAGCGCGATCAGCGTGACGATGATCGTCGGTGTCATCCCCAGGAACTCGATGGTCACCTGGCCCTTGTCCCGCTCCCTTGAGAGCACGTTCACCCCTCCCGTCGCCGTTTGAAGCCCACCGGCCCCCGGTCGCCGCCCCGGAACCGGCCCGCCTTCTGCGTACCGTCGGGGGCCTTGACCAGGCCCAGCTCCGCCGCCAGGCCCCACAGGGCCTGCTTCACCGTGCTCTTGTTCTCCAGTTCGTGGATGCGTCCGGCGTCCACGACGCTCTGCAGTTCCTTGAAGTGGGCGGGGATCGCGGTGGCGGCGACCGCCGTGCCGGTGATCTTCTGGATGAGGGCCGGCTGGATCTCCGTGCCGCGGCTGTGCCGGTTGACGACGACGGTGGTCTCCTCGGCCTTGCGGATCTGCAGCCGGTCCCACATCCGCACCGCCCGTTTGGCGCCCCGTACGGCGACCACGTCCGGCGTGGTGACCAGCAGGGCCCGGTCGGCCATCTCCACGGCCGCCGCGCCCGCGCCGCCGAGCTGGGCGCCGCAGTCGACGACGACGACCTCGTAGCGGGAGCGCAGGGCGCTGACGATCTGCCGGGCGGCGCGGTCGGTGACGTCCTCGCCGCGTTCCCCTTCCGCCGGGGCGAGCAGCAGGGCGAGGCCGGTGTCGTGGCGGAAGACGGCGTCGGCCAGGACGCGCGGGGAGATGTCGTTGATGGCGGCCAGGTCGACGACGGAGCGGCGGAACTGCACGTCCAGGTAGGAGGCCACGTCGCCGGTCTGCAGGTCCATGTCGACCAGGGCGGTGCTGCGGCCGGAGGCCTGGGCGGCCAGGGCGAGCTGGATCGCGGTGAGGGTCGCTCCGGCGCCGCCCTTGGCGCCGCTGACGGTGACGACGGTGCCGCCGACGCCGGTGAAGACGTCGCCGCCGGCGCCGAGGTGCCGTCGTACGCCGGTGGACCACTGGGCGACGGCCTGGACGCGGCTGGCGAGTTCCTCGTAGCTCAGCGGCAGGGCGACCAGGCCGCGGGCGCCGTAGTCCATGGCGGCCTGGAAGAGGCCGGGGCTCGCGTCGGAGGTGACGAGGATGACGCCGACGGCCGGGAAGCGCAGGGCC
The DNA here is from genome assembly GCF_042746715.1 of Streptomyces sp. NPDC058741. Classification (NCBI taxonomy): domain Bacteria; kingdom Bacillati; phylum Actinomycetota; class Actinomycetes; order Kitasatosporales; family Streptomycetaceae; genus Streptomyces; species Streptomyces sp. NPDC058741. Next base: position 148,833 of record NZ_JBHYQH010000010.1, read on the forward strand.
ACTTCGCGGATCAGCTCCAGCGCGGGGACCGGACCGATCCCCTCGTGCACGACCACGACCTCGGGCAGCTCGTCGACGGACTCGGCGGCGAGCCGGGCGAGGGTGTCGACGAGCTGGGTGGAGTCGACCACCGGCGCGACCGGCTCGGCGTCCGGGAGCTGGCTGAGCAGGGTCGTGACGGAGCGGACCGCGTCCGCGTCACCGACCGCCGGGAGGATCCTCGTGGGCATGGCGGCCTCTCACTTGTCCTTCGCGAGTTCGTACGTCCGGTCCCGCTCCGGGACGCTGGTGTCGCTGCCGGGCGCGACGAGGGCGAGGCGGACACGCCTGGCGAACGACTCGGCGTAGGTGATGCGCTGGGCGTCGAGGGCGGACAGGGCGAAGGTGATGGGCACGGCGTCCGTGGGCTGCTGGGTGCGGTTGCCCTCGTCGGGCCGCAGCGCGGTCAGTTCGCCGACGTCGAGGACCTTGGCGTTGGTGACGATGATCTTCGACTGGTCGGGGTCGTCCTCGCGGGCGCCCTCGAAGGTGGCGTAGACGTTGACCGAGGCGCCCGGGGTGATCTTGCCGGCCACGCCGGTGGCCGCGTCGATCATGATGGCGACCTCCTGCTGGCCCGGCTGGAGGGCCGGCCGGCTGACGATCATGTCGGACTGGAGCAGGGAGCCCGCCTTCAGGGTCGTGACGGCGATCTTGCCCTGTATCTCGCGCAGGTCGGTGACGGCGTTGTCCGACAGCCACCGCTCGGGCATCTCGGTCTTCTCGAACTGGCCCGTGGTGAGCGTGGTGTAGGGGGGCACGTCGGATTTCAGCCGGTAGGCGGTGACCTCGGGTCCGACCTTGGACTTCACGTCGCTGATGACGGACAGCACGCCGGCGAAGGCGCCCAGGGCGCAGACGATCGACAGGAGCAGGAGGATCACGCCGCGGCGCTGACGGGAGTTCATGAACCGTGCAACCTCGTTCGGGATATCGGTCGAGCGGGATCGGAGCGGTGCCGGCGAGGGGTGTCAGGGCTCACCCGACGGCCCTTCGGTTCTCGAGCTGGCCGGGGGGCGGGCTGTCGTGGACGGGCGGGGTCGCCGAGCAGAAGACGCAGCGGTCGCCGATGACGTCGATGCCGCACCAGTGGCAGCGGCCGCGCCGCACGGAGGTGACCAGCTGGTAGAGGACGGAGAGATCGGGCAGGTAGCTGCAGAACTCGACGATCCTGCCGGTGCCCCACCAGCCGGGTGACGCGGCCGGGAGCGGCACCTCGCGCAGCCCCTGCACCTTCCAGGCGGGCGCGAGGGTGCCGGTGACCCAGTCGGACGGGAGCTGGCCCTTGGCGACGAGCATCCAGGTGCCGAACTCGGGGCCGGGCAGCCGCGCCTCGGGCGTGATGCGCACGAGCCGCGGCTCGGGGTGGGCGAGGACGCCGAACTGGCTGCCGGGCACCCAGGACTTGGCGTGCGACTTCAGTCCGACGGGGACGTGGTCGAGCCGGGTGACGGAGTTGAGCAGCGCTCCGGCGTGGATGTAGTGCACGAGCAGCCGTCCGGCCGAGGCGAGCACCCCGGGGCTGAGGTCGCAGGAGGCGAGCTGGCGCAGCTGCCGCGCCAGCACGGCCAGCCCGAGGGGCGGCAGCTCCGGGCGGAAGAGGGCGACCCGGTCGGTCTCCATGAGGGAGCGCAGGGTGTGCAGCCGGTGCCGCAGCGCGGTGGGGGCGGCCGGGGAGCAGACCACGATCACATGGCCGTGCTGCTCGACCAGGGCCTGCAGATCGGCCAGCGCCTGCTCCAGGGGCCGTTGTTCGATGTCCCGGAGCACGGCGGCGGGCAGGGTGCGTTCGTCCTGTGGCGGCAGCGCCATGTCGGCGCTGGTCACGGCAATGGCAGTTGGCACGCGCAGCTCCCCGTTTCCCCATGCCCGTCGGAACGCCGGGTGTCACTCCGGCGCGCCGTGTCGACTTCACTGCGTGACTACCTCAGCACTGTATCCACGGCTCTGTGACCGGAGAACAGCGTTTGTGTAGCTGAGGAGCAACTGTCGTTGCACAAGATGCGTCAAAACGGGACAGGTTGAGCATCTTGCCGGTCGGTGAGGGGAGTTCGGGCGGGCCCGGGCGGTGGGCCCAGCGGGCCCGGAGTTGACGGTGGGCCTCTGTTTGGGCCCTGAGGCCCACGCCTGACGGGGCGTCTCCTCCCTACGCTCGCCGTCCACGAGCACACACGTCGGGCGGGGAGGGGTGCCGTATGGCTGGCGGGGGCGGCATACGGACGTACAGGCGCGGCGCGGGGCCCGGCCACCCCCGCGCCCCCGGGTCCCCAGTAAGCGGGGGGGGGGGGGGGAGCGCGGGGGCACGGCGCGCCGCGGCGGCCCCACGCGGGGGGGCGCGGCACCTCGACCCGGGAGCCGCCC
>NZ_JBHYQH010000010.1:151242-188510 GCF_042746715.1 Streptomyces sp. NPDC058741
GCCCACACAGGTGGGGGGGGGGGGGGGGGGTTTTGGCGGGGGGGGGCGGAATCGTGACGTACTGGCGCGCGGGGGACCGCCACCACCGGGGCGCCACGGGTACCGAGTACCTCGGGATGGTCGTCGTCAGCGCGGCGATCGTCCTCGCCGTCTCGGCGACCGGCGTCGGGCAGCTGCTCTACGACAGGATCGCCGCGCAGGTGTGCCGGGTCGCCGGCGGCGGGGACTGCGGCTCGGGCGGCCCGGGGCCGGGCAGGCCCCTGACCGACGCCGACTTCGAGCCGGCGCTGTGCCAGGTCTCCTCCGTCACCGACAAGGCGGGCTCCAAGGCGAAGGTCTTCTTCTGGGAGATCGGCAAGGAGTACGGCTTCCAGGAGCAGCGTCTGAAGGCGAAGACGGACGTGAACGGGGACGGCAGGGTCGACGACGGCGACCAGATCGTCTACCTCACCTTCACGGACGCCGCCTCGGCCGCCGCGAAGAAGGACTTCAAGCCGGGCGTGAAGGTGGGCCGGTTCGGCGCCGACAAGGTGGAGCTGGGACTCGGCGTCAAGGTCACCAACGGGGACACCTGGGTGTTCAAGAGCCCCGAGGAGGCCCAGCGGTTCCGCGACGACGTGGAGAAGCTGCAGATGTACGAGATGCGGCGGACGATGCCGGGCGGCGCGGAGGCGAGCCTCGGTGACGGCATCCTCTACCTCTTCGGGACGGGCCCCCTCAAGGACGAGGAGGACACCCAGAACCGCATCAAGGAGAACCTCGGCGACAACCGGAAGATCACCTACGGCAAGGTCGGCCTGGAGGCGTCGGCGTCGGCGGGCCTGAAGATCTCGGCGGGCGACGAGAAGAAGCTGAGCGCCGCGCTCGGCGGCTCCTTCAAGTACGCCCCGGAGGTGACCTGGACGGACAACGCCTACAGCGGCACCAAGTCGTACACGTACTCCTCGTCCGTCGAGATCGGCTCCAAGGTGGGCTACGAGGCGGGACCGCTCAGCGGCGAGTACACGGCGAACACCACGCAGACCGGCACCGTCACGGTCACCTACGACAAGAAGACCGGAAGGCTGGTCCGCATCGACATGACCCGCACGGTGGAGGAGGGCGGGCAGCGCGACGGCGCCAAGGCCGGCGGCGACAACGGCGAGCAGGACGACGCGAAGCGGGGCGGGAGCGCCGGGGCCAAGGGCACCGACGCGCAGACCGGCATCGAGATCGTCACCCACTCGGTCGCCTTCGACCCGGGACCGGCCGGCGACCGGGACCGGGCGGTGGCCGAGCGCTGGCTGGACACGGGCAACGAGCAGGTCGCCACGCCGTTCACGTACATGTTCTCCGACCGTGCGCCGACGTCCCGGCCGGGCGCCGACGACCCCTTCGGGCAGCTGATGTTCGACCGGGGCACGTCCAGCCGGATGAGGTACACGGGTGACGTCAACGCGGCCGAATACGGCTTCGAGTTGAATCTGGGGCTCAGTCTGGGCATGACGATCAGCACGGAGAAGAAGGCGGAGACCCTGACCGACGCCCGGTTCCTGGGGGCGCCCCGCGGGGACAGCCGCTCCTATCTCCCCTACAGCTACTGTGCGAACTGACGAAACGGGAGCCGAAGCCGATGAAGACCCGCCGTGCCTGCCTGGCCGCCGCCCTGCTGACGACCGCCGCGGCCCTGACCGGCTGCGGGAGCTCCGGCTCCGGGGCGGACGCGGTGCCCGAGGGCTGGGGCACACTGAAGACCGAGGGCGTGGACGTGTCGTACCCCAAGGGGTACGAGCGGCAGAGCACCGCCGAGCGGGGCCCGCACAACGCGGCGGCGGCGGTGCGCACCCGGGACGGCAGGAAGGTCTCCGTCCTCACCGTGCAGCTCGGCTTCACCGAGGCGGACTCGGCCGAGCAGGCGGGCATCGCCGCCGAGGCGGGCATCCAGATGGGCGCCGACGTCGAGGGGCAGAAGGACGTGGAGCTGGCGGGCACCGGCGAGGCGAGGCGGATCGACTTCTCCTTCCGGGCGACCGGCGAGGACGGCGGCCCGGCGAAGGGCACCCCGGTCGAGGGAGTGATCCTGGCCGGCCTGGACTCGGCCGGCACGGCTTTCGCGGTCCGGATCGACGCCGAGCGGGGCACCCTGCCGGAGGAGGACCTGGAGCGGATCGTCGACTCGGTGCGGGTGCACTGACCATGGAGGTACCGGGTGCCGGATACGTCGTCCTGCTGTTCGGGGTGCCGGCGTGGCGGTGCGCGCGACGGCTGGTGAGGGTGGTGCGGGCGGAGGGCGAGTGCGTACGGGTGGAGAGCGAGCCGTACCACCGCTCCGACGCCCGGCGGCACGTCTTCGCCTTCCGCACGGCCGACGGCACCCGGGTCGAGTTCGAGGAGCCGGCGGCCTGGTCGACGGCGCGGGGCAGCCCGGTCACCGTCACCTACGATCCGCGCGACCCGCAGGGCACGGCGACGGTCGCGGGCCGGGGCAGCTGGTCCCCGGTGCTCCAGGCGGCGGCGCTGGTGGCGGGCTGCGGGGCGGCCGCGCTGGGCTTCGCGATCCTGCTGTACGTCGAGATCCACGGAGGCCTTCGATGACGCTCGTCCGCTGCTGGGCCGTCGGCATCGTGGTGCTGGTGGTCGCCGAGTACCTCCAGATGACGCTGCTGTACGGGCCACTGACCGGCCCGGAGGGCGTCGGGTCCTTCGGGGGCGCGCTGGCGCTGGTGCACCTGCCGAACCTGGTGTGCGTGGTGCTCGCGACCTGGGCGGCGGCGCGGGTGCACCCGGAGCCGTGGCGGTACCGGCCCACCCGGCATCTGGCGGCGGCGTGCGCGGTTCCGGTGGCGGCGCAGGTGCTGCTGCTGGTGCTGCGGCCCGGTGTGCTCGACCCGGTGGGGCTCGCCTTCTGGATGTCGGCGGGGGTGCTGCTGGCCGGGTGCGCGGTGGGGGTGCTGCTCGACCGGTTGGTCTGGACCTCTTGACAGCATGGTTGGTCTGGACCATTTTCTTGTCATGTCCAGACACAGACGATCCCTGCGGCTGTGGTCGGGTGCCCTCACGGCTGCCCTGGCCCTCACTGTCACGACCGTCGGCCAGGCCTCCGCCGCCGACGTCAACAACGTCAGGAACGCCGGCTTCGAGGCGGGCGTGAGCGGCTGGACCTGCTCGGCGGGCAGCGGTACGACCGTGTCCTCCCCGGTGCGCTCGGGCACCGCGGCGCTCAAGGCGACCCCCTCCGGGCAGGACAACGCGCGGTGCGGCCAGACCGTGCGGGTGCGGCCGGACTCCACGTACACGCTGAGCGCCTGGGTGCGCGGCGGCTACGCCTACCTCGGCGTGACGGGCACCGGCACCACGGACGTGTCCACCTGGACGCCGGACTCCTCCTCCTGGAAGCAGCTCTCGACGACCTTCACGACCGGCTCGTCGACCTCGTCGGTCACGGTGTACACCCACGGCTGGTACGGCCAGGCCGCGTACCACGCGGACGACGTCTCCGTGTTCGGCCCCGACGGGGGCGGCGGCACGGACCCGGGTCCGACGGTCCCGGCCGCGCCGGGCGGCCTGAACGTCTCGGGCACGACGTCCTCGTCGGTGTCGCTCGCCTGGAACACGGTCTCCGGAGCGACGGGGTACACCGTCTACCGCGACGGCACCAAGGTCACGGCGGTCTCCGGCACCTCGGCGACGGTGACCGGACTCGCGGCCGCGACGGCGTACTCCTTCCAGGTCACCGCGACGAACGCGGCCGGTGAGTCGCCGAAGTCGGCGGCGGTGACGGGCACCACGAACAAGCCGAGCGGCCCCGGCCCCGCGCTGCCCGGGCACGCGGTCACGGGCTACTGGCAGAACTTCGACAACGGGGCCACCGTCCAGAAGCTCGCCGACGTGCAGCCCGCGTACGACATCATCGCCGTGGCCTTCGCGGACGCCACCTCCACTCCGGGCGCGGTGACCTTCACCCTGGACTCGGCAGGACTCGGCGGCTACACGGTCGACCAGTTCAAGGCCGACATCAGGGCCAAGCAGGCGTCCGGCAAGAAGGTGATCATCTCGGTCGGCGGTGAGCGCGGCACGGTCGCCGTCAACGACACCGCCTCGGCGGCCGCCTTCGCCGACAGCGTCTGGTCCCTGATGCGCGAGTACGGCTTCGACGGCGTCGACATCGACCTGGAGAACGGCCTCGACGCGACCTACATGACGCAGGCGCTGCGCTCCCTGTCGGCCAAGGCCGGCTCCTCGCTGATCATCACGATGGCGCCGCAGACCATCGACATGCAGTCGACGTCGAACTCCTACTTCCAGACGGCGCTGAACGTCAAGGACATCCTCACCGTCGTCAACATGCAGTACTACAACAGCGGTTCGATGCTGGGCTGCGACGGCAAGGTTTACAGCCAGGGCTCGGTGGACTTCCTGACGGCCCTGGCCTGCATCCAGCTGGAGGGCGGCCTCGCCCCGTCCCAGGTCGGGCTCGGCCTGCCCGCCTCCACGCGCGGGGCGGGCAGCGGCTACGTCTCCCCCACCGTGGTGAACAACGCCCTGGACTGCCTGACCCGGGCCACCGGCTGCGGCACGTTCAAGCCGCCGCGGACCTACCCCGACCTGCGGGGCGCGATGACCTGGTCGACCAACTGGGACGCGACCGCGGGCAACGCGTGGTCGAACGCGGTCGGACCGCACGTGCACGCGCTGCCGTAGCCGGCACCGCCGCCGGGGCGGGGGGACGGCCTCCCTCACCCCGCCGGCCGGTAGTGGCCCAGCACCCACGCGAGCTGCGGGAACCACTCCCGCAGCCGCGTTCTGGGCCTGGCCTCCACCACGCACTCGTAGAACCGGCCGTCCAGGGGGATCACGGCGACCATCAGCGCCTTGCCGTCGGGGCTCGCCCGGTAGTGGACGCTGCGGATCTCCGACCAGTGGAAGTCGACGGTGAGACCGCGCGACTCGAAGGCCACGCCCGCCGCGTCGACGACGACCGAGTTGCGCTTGTCGACGGCCAGGAACTCCGGCCCCGCGGGCGCCGGCTGCGGCGGGGCCTGCCCGTAGGGCGGTGACACCGGCGCGTACGGGCCCGGCGGGGCCGGACAGGGCACCGCCGCCGGACCAGCGGCCGGAGGCGCCGGCGGGTACTGCGGCGGGGGCGGGCCGAAGCCGGGGCCGGGTGGTGGGTAGGGCTGGCTCATCCGTCAGATCCTCGGTCCTCGTGCTCGCGGGAAACGCCTCGGTGCTGCGGCGAGCCATTCTCCGCCCACGGCCCACCGCTAGAAGAACTCACCCCACGGCTGGTCCCAGACCTGCTTCACGCACAGGACCAGGAAGAGGAGCCCCGCGACGGCCAGCATCGCGTTGCTGAGCAGACCGTTGCGCCACTCCCGGGGCGTCCGGGAGGAGTTGAGCAGCCAGATGAGGGTGGCCGCCAGGAAGGGCATGAAGGCAGCGCCGAGCACACCGTAGACGATGACAAGGCGGAACGGCTGTCCCCCGAAGAGCAGGATGATCGGCGGGAACGTCAGCCAGAGCAGATAGGCGCGGAACGGCCAGGAGCGTTCCCGCGCGCCCGAGGCGACCTCCTCGCCCTCGGCCCGGCCCCTGCCCGTCAGCCGCGCCACGAAGTCGGCGAACATCAGGGACACGCCGTGCCAGACGCCGATCAGCGAGGTGAAGGACGTGGCGAAGAAGCCGATCAGGAAGAACGTCGCCGTCGCCGTGCCGTACTCCTCCTCCAGGATGTCGCCCAGCTGCACCAGGCCCTTGTCGCCGGAGGCGAGGGCCACGTTCGCCGAGTGCAGCAGCTCCGCGCCGACGAACAGCATGGCGACGACGAAGACGCCGGTGGTGGCGTAGGCGACGCGGTTGTCCAGGCGCATGACCTTCATCCAGCCGGTGTCGGTCCAGCCCTTGGCGTTGACCCAGTAGCCGTACGCGGCGAGCGTGATGGTGCCGCCGACGCCGCCGATCAGACCGAGCGTGTTGAGGATCGAGTCCTTCTCGTCCGGGAGGACCGGCAGGAGCCCGGCGAGGGCGTCGGGGATGTTCGGGGTGACCCGGATCGCCAGGTACACGGTGACCACGAACATGACGCCCACCAGGACCGTCATGACCTTCTCGAAGACCGCGTACTTGTTGAACCAGACGAAGACGAGCCCGACCAGACCGCAGGCGATGCCCCACCACTTGAGGTCCATGACGTCCGGGAACAGCGCCTGGAGCGGCAGCGCGCTCGACGACATCGCGGCGGCGCCGTAGACGAAGCCCCAGACGACGACGTAGACCGCGAAGAACCAGGTCGTCCAGCGGCCGAGGCTCGCCCAGCCGTCGAACAGGGTGCGGCCGGTGGACAGGTGCCAGCGGCCGGCCGCCTCGGCGAGGGAGATCTTCACCAGGCAGCCGACGACCGCGGCCCACAGCAGGGTGTAGCCGAAGTTGCTGCCCGCGATGAGGGTGGCGACCAGGTCACCGGCGCCGACGCCGGTCGCCGCGACGACGATGCCCGGCCCGATGTACTTCCAGCTCCCCTTGCGGGGCGGGGATGACTGTGCGGCCGTGCTCTGCGTGGTGTTGCCCGTGGTGTCCGCCATGCAGATCAAGAAAGCGCAACCGGACCCGCCCGGCAAGAGGGCATGAGCGCAGACGCGCCCTGGGGGCGCGGGAAACCGCGCGCCGAGCTCCCACGGACCCGCGGACGGGAACGGTCACCCGGAGGCGGGACGAACCCCGGGGAGGCCGAACCCGGCGGAGCGTCACGGCTGTCGCCCCCGGCCCCGCCGCACCCTCCGCCGGCTGGCCCCTCGAAACCGTCTCCGCCCCCTGGGGGGCGTCCTCCGCATCGGCCGACCGGTCCGCCGGGGAGGACGGCGTCCGGCTGTTCGACTCCCCGTCGGGCGACTCGAGGTACCCCAACTACGCGGAGATGACGAGCGAGATCAACGCGGTCGTCGCGGCCAACCCGTCCCTCGCGAGCCGGCGCGTGATCGGCAGGTCCTACCAGGGCCGCGACATCGTCGCCATCAAGATCAGCGACAACGTGGGCACCGACGAGTCCGAGCCGGAGGTGCTGTTCACGCACCACCAGCACGCCCGCGAGCACCTGACCGTCGAGATGGCGCTCCACCTGCTGCGCGAGCTGACCTCCGGCTACGGCTCCGACGCCCGCGTCACCGGCATGGTGAACAACCGCGAGATCTGGATCGTGCCGGACATGAACCCGGACGGCGGCGAGTACGACATCGCCACCGGCTCGTACCGCTCCTGGCGCAAGAACCGGCAGCCCAACTCCGGTTCCTCGTACGTCGGCACGGACCTGAACCGGAACTGGAACCACCGCTGGGGCTGCTGCGGCGGCTCCTCGGGCTCGACGTCGTCCGAGACCTACCGGGGTCCGGCGGCGGAGTCGGCGCCCGAGGTGAAGGTCGTCGCGGACTTCGTGCGCGGCCGGGTCGTCGGCGGCAGGCAGCAGATCCGCGCCGCGATCGACTTCCACACCTACAGCGAGCTGGTGCTCTGGCCGTTCGGCTACACGTACTCCGACACGACGACCGGGATGACCGCGGACGACCGGGCGGCCTTCAAGGCGGTCGGGCAGAAGACGGCCGCGAGCAACGGGTACACGCCGGAGCAGTCCAGCGACCTGTACATCACGGACGGGTCGGTCGACGACTACCTCTGGGGTGCGCACAAGATCTTCGCTTACGCCTTCGAGATGTACCCGAGGTCAGGTGGAGGGGGGTTCTACCCGCCCGACGAGGTCATCGCGCGGGAGACCTCCCGCAACCGGGACGCGGTCCTGCAGTTGCTGGAGAACGCCGACTGCATGTACCGGTCGATCGGCAAGCAGAGCCAGTACTGCGGCTGACGGCTAGCTCGCGTCCTCGTCGAAGTAGGCGTCCAGCACCGCGTCCAGCCGCTCGTCCCACTCCTTGAAGCGGCTCCTGGCCGGCGCCTCGATCTCGATCGGGAACCAGCGCCGGTCGGGGGTGTGGACGGTGACGGTCCAGCGCTTGCCGAAGCGGGCCGTCGTCGTCTCCACCGCGCCGATCTCGTCCCAGCGGAACTCGCACTCCTGGTCGTCCAGGCAGAGCCGGACGCCTCTGCGGTCGGCGACCAGCTTCGCTCGGCGGTCGGACGCCTCGAACGCGGGACCGTCGGCCTCGGTGTCCTCCTCCGGCTCGGAGGGGGACACCGTGTCCTCCTCCACCGCCTCGGGGGCGGCCTCGTCGGCATCGGCGGTCCCGGCGGCCTCAGGCTCCTTCTCCGGCCCGTCCTCCTCCGTCCGTCCGGACGCGGGTGACGTGAGCCCGGGGATGAAGGCCGGGTCGAATCCGGCGCCTTCCAGGGGCTGGCTGCTCGAACCTATGCGCTGCTCCACAGCGGAGCAGTATGGTCGACGAACCTGTGCCGCACACAGCCGGCCCCCACTTCGTTATCAGACGCCTACACGAACAGGCTGAGGACCGCCGCCACCACGAACCCGGCCACGGACAGCACGCTTTCGAGCGCCGTCCACGTCTTGAGGGTGTCGCGTTCGCTGATGCCGTAGTACTTGGCCACCGTCCAGAAGCCGCCGTCGTCGACGTGCGAGGCGAAGATGGAGCCCGCGGAGACGGCCATGATGACCAGGGCCACGAACGCCTGGGAGTGGTCTCCCTCGGAGAGCAGGGGCGCCACGATGCCGGCCGTGGTGACGGCCGCGACCGTAGCCGAGCCCTGAACCACGCGCAGCACCACGGAGATCGGGTACGACAGCGCGATCACCGGCAGGCCGATGCCGTTGAAGGTGTCCGCCAGGGCCTGGGACCGGTCCCTGTGCCCGATCGGAGAGGAGGTTCCGATTCCTCAGCGGAGACCGGGCTGGACGGGAGAGTGTTCGGCATCGGCTTCTTCTCCCTTCGGTACCGCACCGCCGGAGGACGGCACGGCGGGTTCGGGCAGGGTGTGGAACAGGAGCCAGGCAAGGAGGGGCGTCGCCGCTGGCCCTGGGCACGGCGCCGAAGACGCCGGCGCCGACCACCAGCAGGAGGGTGCCGACCGGCTCGGCGGGGTGGTGCGGGTGTTGGGGGTGAGCGTGGTCCTGTCCGTCATGCGGTGCCCTTCACCGGTGTCCTGCCGGAGTACTCGCCGCTGATGGCGTCCGCCGTACGGCGCACCAGCGGCAGGAAGGTGAGGAGTTCGTCGGCGGTGACGACGACGTTCGGCGCGGAGACGACGCGCCCGTCGGCGCCGCGGATGGGCGCCGCGACGCAGTTGATGGACTCCTCGTGGCCGCCGAGGTCGGTGGCCCAGCCCTGTTCGCGCATCTTCTGCAGCTCGCGCAGGAACGCGCTCGCGTCGGGGGTCGAACGGGCCGTGTACGCGGGGTAGTCGAGCTTCTCGGCGACCGCGCGGCGCTCGGGCTCGGGCAGGTCGGCGAGGAGCAGCTTGGCGACCGCGGCGACGGTGATGGCGACGGGCTTGCCGATGCGGGAGTACATCCGCACCGGGTAGCGGCTCTCGACCTGGTCGATGTGGAGCACCTCGTTCTCCTCGTACACGGCGAGGTGCACGGTGTGCCCGCAGCTCTCGTTGAGGCGGACCAGGTGCGGATGGGCGATCTCGCGGACGTCGAGGTTCTCCATCGCCTCCTGGGCGAGGGCGAAGAGCCGGGCGCCGAGGCGGTAGCGCTGGTCGGACTGGCGGTAGACCAGGCCGTGCTCGTGCAGGGTGCGCAGCAGGCGCAGGGCGGTGGACTTGTGCACGCCGAGGCGGTCGGCGACCTGCCCCGGGTCGGCGGGGCCCTCGGCGAGCAGCGGCAGGATGCTGAGCGCGCGGTCGACGGTCTGGCTCGCGGCGTTCGTACCTCCTCGTCGGCCTGCTGGGTGTCCTCGGTCCAGCCCGGGCCGAGTCGCAGTCTCCCCCATGCGGTGTCGTCCAGGGCGGCGAGCCGGTCGGCGTGCTCCCGGGCGGGCGGCGCGGCGAGCTCGCCGGGGACGGTGAGGGCGGCGGCGGCCGTCAGGTGCCCGTGCCGCAGCCGGTCCCGGACGGGCAGTCCGCGCAGGGTGGCGGAGAGGAACCCGGCGGCGAAGGCGTCGCCCGCGCCGACGGCGGCGACGACGTCCACGACGTTAGGGGCGTCGCCGGGTCCGGTGGGGCTCACGATGGTCTGGCTCCTCGGCGGTTGGGTGGGGGGCGGCTTCATTGACCGGCGGTGGCCGAGATGTGAGACAGCGTTGAGCGACATGCGCAATGAGAGTTGCACTTGATGCAACGCCTCTGATCAGGAGGACTTATGCCAGCCGACACCGCAGCCGAGTCCCTCGCCCGGCTCGCCGCCGAGCGCGTCGACCACCGCTTCAAGGGCCTCCCGCCGGATGCGGACGGCCTGACGGTCGGCGAGCTGGCCGCCCAGCGCCGCAACCTCTTCGACGGCGGCTTCACCACCCCCGTGCTCGCGCTGTCCGCCGAGCGGCTGGAGCACAACCTGAGGCTCATGGAGACGTACGCGGCCCGGCACGGCCTGGCCTTCGCACCGCACGGCAAGACCTCCATGGCCCCGCAGCTGTTCCACCGGCAGATCGAGCACGGGGCGTGGGGCATCACCTTGGCGGTGCCGCACCAGGTGCGGGTGGCGCGGGCCTTCGGCACCCGGCGCGTGTTCCTCGCGAACGAACTGGCCGACGCGGCGGCCCTGCGCTGGATCTCCGGCGAGCTGGACACCGACCCGGACTTCCGGTTCGTCTGCTACGTCGACTCGGTGCGCGGCGTCGAGCTGACGGACGCGGCCCTGCGCGGCGCCGCCCGGCCCCTGGACGTCGTGGTGGAACTCGCCGCCGGTGAGGGCGCCCGCACCGGTGTCCGCACGGAGGCGGAGTGCGAGGCGGTCGCCGACGCGGTGGCGGCCACAAGGACGCTGCGGCTCGTCGGGGTCGCGGGGTACGAGGGCGAGGTGCCGAAGGCCGACCCGGAGCGGGTGACCGCCTGGCTGCGGCGGCTGGTCGCGCTCGCGGCCGGACTCGACCGGGCCGGGCGCTTCGCCGGACTGGACGAGATCATCGTCAGCGCGGGCGGCAGCGCCTGGTTCGACGCGGTCGCCGAGGTCTTCGCGGAGATCCCCGAACTGTCCCGGCCCGTGCTGAAGTTGCTGCGCTCGGGCGCCTACGTCTCGCACGACGACGGCCACTACCGCAAGCTCACCCCGTTCAACCGGGTCCCCGAGGAGGGGGCCCTGGAGCCCGCGTTCCGCCTCTGGGCCCAGGTGGTGTCACGGCCCTCCCCCGGGCAGGCCTTCGTCAACGCGGGCAAGCGGGACGCGGCACACGACCTCGGCCTGCCCTTCGCCCAGGTGATCCGCCGCGACGGCACCGAGCGCCCGGCCACCGGCGTGACCGTGACGGCCCTGTCCGACCAGCACGCCTGGCTGAGCACCGCGCCCGGGACGGACCTGGAGGTCGGCGACTGGGTGGGCCTGGGCCTGTCCCACCCGTGCACCTCGTTCGACAAGTGGCAGCTGATCCCCGTCGCGGAGGCGGACGGTACGGTCGTCGACTACGTCCGCACGTTCTTCTAGGAGGCCGGCGCGATGGAAGAGCTCGTCATCAGGGACGCGGACGTCGTCGACGGCTCCGGCACGGACTCCTGCCGGGCGACGTGGTGGTCGACGGCGGCCAGATCACGGCCATCGTCAAGGAGGCCGCGGCGGCCGGCTGCCAGCGGCCGAAGGCCCGCCGGGAGCTGGACGCGGAGGGCCTGGTCCTCTCCCCCGGCTTCGTCGACATGCACGCCCACGGCCTCGGCAGCGCTCGCGGGGGCCGCGCAGGCCCCGGACATCGCCAGGGCTAAGCACGCGGCGGCGAGGGGTTTTCTCATGGGGTCCCCTCTTGCGACGGAGGCGGCCGGACATCCTCCGGCCGCCCGCACTGTTGTCATGCACATTGTGATCGCCGCTCGGGGGAGGGCACAAGGACCTGTTCCACGACCGGAACCTCGGCCTCCACCGGGTCTCGGACAACACCCCTCAGGAGCCGGTCACTTGGGCCCCTTGGTGCCCCCCGGGCCGTGCCCGGGCTTCCCGTCGGTCCGGCCGGGGGGCACGGTCATGGCGGGGGCCGTGGCCGTGGCCGTGGGTGCGGGAGCCGCCGGGCCACTGGTCGTGGAGTCGGCCGGCGGGGGCGGCGCGCCGTCCGTGGCGGAGGGGGACGGCGTCCGGCTCCCCTCGGCGGACGGACCGCCGGAGGCGCGACCGGACGGCTCGCCGGACGCCCCCGTCCCCGCGTCGAGCGGAGCGCCGGAGGCCTCCTCCTGACCGGTTCCGCCGGGCGACGCCGTCGGCGACTCCCCGGAGGACGAGCCCGTACGGCCGTCCTCGCCGTCCCGCGTCCCGCCGGACGGCGAGTCCGAGAAGGAGAACCCGGCGATGAGGACGGCCGCCGCCACGGCACCCACGGCACCGGCGGCGACCGCCACCCGGCGCGACTGCCACGGAGGGGGCTTGCGCCGGGCGCGATGCCCCGCCCCGGACCGCGCCGGCGCGGACACCGGCGCCGAGGGCACCACCGGCAGCTCGCGCGTCTCTCCGGCCTCGTCCGCACCACCCGCGCCGCCCGCACCACCCGCTCCGGCGGGGTGCGGAAGGCCGGGGGTCTCGCCGGGATACCCGCCGGGGACGTCGGAGTAACCGTGGGCATGCGGGTCGCCCGCGCCGCCCGCGCCACCCCCGCCGTGCGGGCCGTGCGGGCCGTGCGGGCCGTGCGGGCCGCCGTCCGGGCCCGTGGCGTACACGTCCCGCCATCCGTGCGCCGCCGCCGGATCCGCGTACGCGTCGTACGCCGGAGGGGGGGCTTCCTGCGGCAGGTACACCTTCGGTGGCCCCTGCGGCTCGCCGCCCGTCACTCCGTCGGCGTAATCGAATGGCTTGGACATGGCGGGAAATTGTAGGGACCCGAGGTGCTGGTGGGACAGCTGGCGGCGATATCGCCGCAAAGCACCGTGTCTCACGTGGCGGAAAACACGACCCGAGACGCGTTACCGCGCCGTAAGCTCCCAGACATGCAGGTGATCCAGTCGACCAAGCTCGCCAACGTCTGTTACGAGATCCGGGGCCCGGTGCTCGAGGAGGCGATGCGGCTGGAAGCCGCCGGTCACCGGATCCTCAAGCTCAACACGGGCAACCCGGCGGCGTTCGGCTTCGAGTGCCCGCCGGAGATCCTGGAGGACATCCTCCGCAACGTGTCCTCGGCGCACGGCTACGGGGACGCCAAGGGCCTGCTGGCCGCGCGGCGCGCGGTCGTCATGCACAACCAGACCCTCGGCATAGAGACGGACGTCGAGCACGTCTTCATCGGCAACGGCGTCTCCGAGCTGATCGTGATGGCGATGCAGGGCCTGCTGGACGACGGCGACGAGGTCCTCGTCCCGGCGCCCGACTACCCGCTGTGGACCGCGGCCGTCTCCCTGTCCGGCGGCACCGCCGTGCACTACCGCTGCGACGAGCAGTCCGACTGGATGCCGGACCTGGCCGACGTCGGGCGCAAGGTCACCGACCGCACCAAGGCGATCGTGATCATCAACCCGAACAACCCGACCGGGGCCGTCTACGACGAGGCGATGATCAAGGGGCTCACCGACATCGCCCGCCGCCACAACCTCCTCGTCTGCTCCGACGAGATCTACGACAAGATCCTCTACGACGAGGCCACGCACACCCCGACCGCCGCCGTCGCGCCCGATCTGCTCACTCTGACCTTCAACGGCATGTCGAAGGCGTACCGGGTGGCCGGCTACCGGGTCGGCTGGATGTCGATCTCCGGGCCGCGCGCCCACGCCGACTCCTACATCGAGGGCCTGACGATCCTGGCGAACATGCGCCTGTGCGCGAACATGCCGGGACAGCACGGGGTCGTCGCCGCGCTCAGCGGACGCCAGACCATCGACGACCTGGTGCTGCCGGGCGGACGGCTGCGCGAGCAGCGGGACGCGGCGTACGAGCTGTTGACCCAGATCCCGGGCGTGACCTGCGTGAAGCCGAAGGGGGCGCTGTACCTCTTCCCGCGTCTCGACCCCAAGGTCTTCAAGATCAAGGACGACCGGCGGATGGTCCTCGACCTGCTCCGCAGCGAGAAGATCATGGTCGTCCAGGGCACCGGCTTCAACTGGCCCGATCCGGACCACTTCCGGATCGTGACCCTGCCCTCGGTCACCGACCTGCGGGACGCGATGGGCCGCATCGGCCGCTTCCTGGACGGCTACGGCCAGCCCTGACCCCCCGGCACCCCGCACGGCCGCGGACCGCCCGCTCACCCTGTGCGCACGGGCGGTCCGGTTTTGCGAACCGCTCAACTTTAGACAGATTCTAAGCTAGGGTGGCTTCCTGTAAGAATCCAGGAGGCCCTCCCATGTACGAACCGATCCGCACCAAGTCGGTCCACAGCACGGTGGACGGCCCCGACCCCGACTTCCCGCACCGTTCCCGTGAGGAAGAGCTGGACATCCAGCTCGCTGGACACCTCGCCGCCCTGCTCGCCGTCACGGACGAGCTGCGGTCGGCGGAGGCCTCCGCCGACCTGGACACCGCGGCGGAGCGGCTCGCGGAGCAGGTGGCACGGCTCCGCGGCGGACGCGCGCCGGCCCGCCTCCCGCTGAGCGGTACCCGGCGCGAGCGCGGCGCCGCGGCCCTGCACCGCCGGGCGCACGCCCTGGCGGGCCGCGCCCTGGTCGTCGCCGCCTCCCGCGCCGACACGGCGGCCGCGATCCTGGCCGCCGAGCAGATGGACGCGCACACGGCGGCCCTGGAGCCGCGCGAACTCGCGTCCCGCTGAGCCCTCCGGGCTCCCCCTGACGGCCCCGGTCCGCGCGCACCCGCAGCGACGTGCGGACCGGGCGCCACGTTCTTGCGTGACTGTCGCCCCGAGCAGCACCGCGAGGATCACACACAGCGCCAGGGCCGCGAGGACCACTGCACACGGGAAGGGTCCCCCAGCGATGGCGGGTTTCCGGCCCGCCATCGCGCGCACGCTCCTACTTCCAGGTACGCGCTATGCGTCCGGTGAAGCGAGTAGGCACAGGCATTTCCTCAAGATCGACGAGTAGGTCGGACTGCTGGCGGAGCACGCTGCCGAGCTCGGCGAGCCCTATGCCCGGCACCTCGGCGACGGAGTCCGGGAACTGCGCCCGACGATTGATGGCGCCGCCGTACGCATCACCTATTGGCTCGCCCCCAGCCGCACCGCAGTCCTGCTCACCGTCTTCCGCAAGACGAGGTTGCGGGAGGACGCTGAAGTCAGGCGCGCAAAACTCGCACAGAAGGTCTGCGAGGCGGAACACGAACGGGCCCACGAGGAGTTCATCCGCACCCTCGATGAGGGAGAGGTGGAGAGATGAGCCACAGCAGGTGGAAGAGCCTGCGCCAACGGAAGCTCGCGGAGGGCTTCACCGAGTCCGAGGACGTCACCGAGGCGCGGCGAGAGATCCGGCTGTCCATGGCGCTGGCGAAGGCTGTGTACGACCGGCGGGCGGAGCTCGGGCTCACCCAGACCGAGCTGGCCGAGCCGCGCCGGACTCACCCAGGCCAGGATCTCCCGGATCGAGGGTTCCGACGCCATCCCCACACTGCCGCTTCTCGCCAAGCTGGCGAAAGCTCTGGACGCGACGCTGAACATCGCCCTGGACAGCGACGGAACCCAGGTGACCTTCACCGCTCACCACACCGACGCGGCCTGACAGGCCGAGCGCTCCGGTCGACGTGGGCCGTCGGCCGGAGCGCTCAGTCATCCGTCGGCACGTTCGTGAGCCCGCTGTGCGGACCGTGCCGAAGGGGCGGGACGGGCCCGTCGCCGCCGGGTCCCGTCGGGGCGGACGGAGGGCGGCGCCGGTCCCGGAACCCCGCACGCCGTTGTGCGGGGCCCCGCCAACACGTCCCGCGGCCGGTCGTGACGTGACGATCGCTGGTCAGGGCACATCCCGGTCCTGACCGGCCGCGGAGCTGGGGGGTGGGCTCAGCCCAGGCGCTTGACCAGCGCGTGGTACTGGTCCCACAGCTCCTTCGGCGTGTGGTCGCCGAAGGTGTTGAGGTGCTCGGGGATCAGGGCGGCCTCCTCGCGCCAGACCTCCTTGTCGACCGTGAGCAGGAAGTCGAGGTCGGAGTCGGCGAGGTCGAGCCCGTCCGTGTCGAGGGCCGCACGCGTCGGCAGGACGCCGATCGGCGTCTCGACGCCCTCGGCCGTGCCGTCCAGGCGCTCCACGATCCACTTCAGGACGCGGCTGTTCTCACCGAAGCCAGGCCAGACGAACCTGCCCCCGTCGTCCTTGCGGAACCAGTTGACGTAGTAGATCTTCGGCAGCTTGGACTGGTCCTTGTCCTTGGCCACGTCGACCCAGTGGGCCATGTAGTCGCCCATGTTGTAGCCGCAGAAGGGCAGCATCGCGAACGGGTCGCGGCGCAGCTCGCCGACCTTGCCCTCGGCGGCGGCGGTCTTCTCGGAGGCCACGTTGGCGCCGAGGAAGACGCCGTGGTCCCAGTCGAAGGACTCGGTCACCAGCGGGACGGCGGTGGCGCGGCGGCCGCCGAAGAGGATCGCCGAGATCGGCACGCCCTTGGGGTCCTCCCACTCCGGCGCGATGATCGGGCACTGCGAGGCCGGGACGGTGAAGCGGGCGTTGGGGTGGGCGGCCGGGGTGCCGGACTCGGGGGTCCAGTCGTTGCCCTTCCAGTCCGTCAGGTGGGCCGGGGTCTCCTCCGTCATGCCCTCCCACCAGACGTCGCCGTCGTCGGTGAGGGCGACGTTGGTGAAGACCGAGTTGCCCCAGAGGGTCTTCATCGCGTTGGCGTTGGTGTGCTCACCGGTGCCCGGCGCGACGCCGAAGAAGCCGGCCTCGGGGTTGATGGCGTAGAGGCGGCCGTCCTCGCCGAAGCGCATCCAGGCGATGTCGTCGCCGACGGTCTCGACCGTCCAGCCGGGGATCGTCGGCTCCAGCATGGCGAGGTTGGTCTTGCCGCAGGCGCTCGGGAAGGCCGCGGCGACGTACTTGGCCTCGCCGCGCGGCGGGGTCAGCTTGAGGACGAGCATGTGCTCGGCCAGCCAGCCCTCGTCACGGGCCATGACGGAGGCGATGCGCAGGGCGTAGCACTTCTTGCCGAGCAGGGCGTTGCCGCCGTAGCCGGAGCCGTAGGACCAGATCTCGCGGTCCTCGGGGAAGTGCGAGATGTACTTGGTCCGGTTGCAGGGCCAGGGGACGTCCTCCTGGCCGGGTTCCAGCGGGGCGCCCAGGGTGTGCACGGCCTTGACGAAGAAGCCGTCGGAGCCGAGCTCGTCCAGGACGGCCTGCCCCATGCGCGTCATCGTGCGCATCGAGACGGCGACGTACGCCGAGTCGGTGATCTCCACGCCGAGCGCGGACAGCGGCGAGCCGAGCGGGCCCATGCAGAAGGGCACGACGTACATGGTCCGGCCGCGCATCGAGCCGCGGAAGAGGCCGCCCTGCCCGCCGGAGCCCTGGAAGATCTCCCGCATCTCGGCGGGGGCCTTCCAGTGGTTGGTCGGGCCCGCGTCCTGCTCCTTCTCGGAGCAGATGAACGTCCGGTCCTCGACGCGCGCGACGTCGGTCGGGTCGGAGGCGGCGTAGTAGGAGTGGGGGCGCTTGATCGGGTCGAGTTCGCGGAAGGTGCCCTTCTCCACGAGCTCTTCGCACAGTCGCTCGTACTCGGCCTCGGATCCGTCACACCAGACCACGCTGTCCGGCTGAGTCAGTTCTGCGATCTCGTTCACCCACGAGATCAGCCCCTGGTGAGTGGTGGGGACGGTGGGAGCCGCGATGTCGCGCGCCACGATTGCTCCTAGATGAGGGTTTTTGGGTGATGGGAGGCCCCGTGGGGGCTGCGACCCGGATGCTTCGTGGAGATCTCGGCGCTCATCCGGTGCCGACCGCACTCATTTGATCATCCGACGTCCGCGCCCATCTGTCCAGAGGAGCGCACAGGTGAGCGACGTGAGGATCGCCACGGTTTCCGGATGCGGTTTTACGTACACGTTGCGTTCACCGGACCAGCCGTTTGCGTGACCGTCGAGCCGACGGAGTGAGAGGATGGCCACTCTTGGTAGCCCAAGCGGCAGCACTGATACGTCACTTACGGTTCCGTAGCTACCATTCGGCCATGACTGCGTTCGCCCCCGACGCGCCTCAGGACTCGCCGGTCGACGGCCGCGGCCCCAAGGCGCTCTCCTTGCCGCATCCGGTCAAACCCAAGCTGCGCGGCTGGCTGCACCTCGGCATGTTCCCCGCGGCCCTCGTCGCGGGCCTGGTGCTGACCGCGCTCGCCGACTCGACCAGAGGCCGGATCGCCTGCGGCATATACGCACTGACCGCCTGCCTGCTCTTCGGCGTGAGCGCCCTGTACCACCGGGGCGACTGGTCCCCGCGCATGGACGGCGTCCTGCGCCGCCTGGACCACGCGAACATCTTCCTGATCATCGCGGGCACCTACACGCCGCTGACCATGCTGCTGCTGCCCGGCGCCAAAGGGCAGTGGCTGCTGTGGGGCATCTGGGCCGCCGCGGCGGTCGGCATCGTCTTCCGCGTCTTCTGGGTCGGCGCCCCTCGCTGGCTGTACACGCCCTGCTACATCGCGATGGGCTGGGCGGCCGTCTTCTACCTGCCGGACTTCATGCGCACCGGCGGCATCGCCGTCCTGGTGCTGGTCATCGTCGGCGGCGTGCTCTACAGCGCGGGCGGCGTGGTCTACGGGATCAAGAAGCCGAACCCGTCGCCGCGCTGGTTCGGCTTCCACGAGGTCTTCCACTCCTTCACCCTGGCGGCCTTCATCGCGCACTACGTGGGGATCTCGCTGGTGGCCTACCAGCACGGGTAGACACCGAGAACCGCGAGGCCCGGCACGTCACCGTGACATCCTGGCCGGGTGAACGGTCCCGAGATCCACGTCGACTTCGCCCCCGAGCTGCACGTCTTCGTCCCCCGGGCCCGGCGTACGGGCACCGTGCGGGCCGCCACCGACGGCGCCTCCAGCCTGGGTCATGTGATCGAGTCGCTGGGGGTGCCGCTGACGGAGGTGGGCGCGCTGCTCGTCGACGGCCGCGAGGTGCCGGTGTCCCACGTCCCGGCGGCCGGGGAGGCGGTGACGGTACGGACCGTCACCCGCCCGCAGCGGGTGCCCGGCGCCCCCCTGCGCTTCCTGCTCGACGTGCACCTCGGCACACTGGCCCGCCGGCTGCGGCTGCTCGGCCTGGACACGGCCTACGAGTCGACCGACATCGGCGACCCGGCCCTCGCGGCGCGCTCGGCGGCCGAGCAGCGGGTGATGCTGAGCCGCGACCGGGGGCTGCTGCGGCGGCGCGAGCTGTGGGCGGGGGCGTTCGTGTACAGCACGCGCCCCGAGGAGCAGCTCACGGACGTCCTGGACCGGTTCCGGCCCGAGCTGCGTCCCTGGACGCGGTGCACGGCCTGTAACGGGGTGCTGCGCGAGGCGACCAAGGACGAGGTCGCGCACCAGTTGGAGCACGGTACACACGCGACGTACGACCTGTTCGCGCAGTGCACCCAGTGCGGCCGTGCGTACTGGAGGGGCGCGCACCACGAACAGCTGGAGGCCATCGTGGAGCAGGCATTGGCGCTGCGTTCCGAGCGCCGTTGACCGTGCGGCGCCGTGGGGAACCGCGGGACCGTCGTGGCCGGTCGCGCAGTTCCCCGCGCCCCTTCGGGCGCCGTTCAGCGGCCGGCCCGATCCCTCTCGCCGCAGGCGACGCCGTCGCCGTCGCGGTCCAGGCCGAGCGGATCGTCCTTGCCGTTGAGCCTCAGCCGGCCGTAGTCGTTGGCCCTGAGCCACGCGCAGCGGGCGGCCGCCGTCTTCTCCACCTCCGCCGGGAAGCGCGTCGGCACGCAGACGTTGATCGAGCCGTAGTGGCGGTCGCAGCCGGAGACCGTCGGGCCGACCTTCTGCGACGCGCGTTTCCTGCCGGGCTCGGCGACCTTGCCCGCGGGCGCTTCCGCGAAGTCGTGCACGTGGGCCGAGGCGTCCGTCGCCCTCAGGGCCCGGGGACCCTGGAGGTGCACCCACTCGGCCACCGACGGCACCCCGTCGGCGCCGACCGCGAAGAGCATGTACCAGCCGGGCGGGGCCAGGTCGGGGTTGCTCGTCACGTTGAGGTCGACGGTGGCGCCGTCGACGGACAGCGGCAGGTCGACGAACCGCTGGTTGGGGTCCGAGGAGTGCGTGACGGCGGCCGGGCGGATCAGCTCGGCCTTGGCGACGGGCCGGTCGACGGTGATGCGCTGGGTGTCGCCGTAGGTCCACTCGGTGTCGATGAGCGAGGTGATCCGCGGACGCGGGCCCTTGAACAGGTAGGGCGGGCTGTAGACCGACACGTCGTGGTTCCAGGAGCCGTTGACCGGGTTGTCGCCGGTGGTCATCACGCGGCCGTCGGGCAGCAGGAACGCCGAGGAGTGGTAGCCGCGCGCCTCGGGGTCGACGGCCACCGGGTCGAACGTCTCCGAGGCCGGGTCGAAGAGCGAGGTCTCGTAGACCGGGTCGGCGCGGTTGTGCAGGGCGCCGCCCGTCTCCAGGACCTTGCCGTCGGGCAGCAGCACCGCGGAGACGTACATCTTGCCCTGGTTCCCGGTCCGCGGGACGGGCCCGTCGCCCAGGTCGACCGTGCCCTGCGGGATCGGCGGCCCGGCCACGTAGGACGGGTTCGGCTGCTTGAGGTCGATGATGTCGGTGAGGCGGTTCGCGTCCGGGTTGGCGTCGATGTTGCCGCCGCCGAGGGTGAGGACCTTCTGGTCCTGCGCCGGGGGCAGCAGCACGCTGGCCGACTGGTCGCGCTCGTCCTTGTTCCGCAGGCCGGGTACCTGCGTGACCGTGTTGGCGTCGTAGTCGTAGATCGCCGAGCCGGTGCCGGGGATGTTGTCGCCGAAGACGTGGCTGCCCGAGTCGAAGAGGCGGCCGTCCTGCATGAGGATCATCGACGGGTACAGGCCCCAGTACGACCAGGTCTGGTTGACCTTCCACAGCGGCTGCCACCGCTGCTCGGCCTCGGAGAACCGCTCGGCGGTGACCGAGCCGGTGGAGTCCTCGCGCAGCCCGCCGAAGGAGACGACGTCGCCGTTGCCGAGGATCGTCGCCGACGGGTACCAGTGGCCGTCGTTCATGTCGTTGGTCCTGGTGTAGGTCTCGGTCTCCGGGTCGAAGACGTACGAGTCCTTGTAGCCCTGGTAGCCGGTGCGGCCGTCGGCCGTGGGGTAGCCCTGGGTGCCGGACATGATCAGCACGCGGCCGTCCTGGAGCTGGACGTGCCCGGCGCAGAACATGTCCTTGGGCGTGGGGATGATCGTGTACGAGCCGTCCGCCGGGTCGTACACGGCCGAGGTGAAGGTGCCCGCCTCGAACATCGACTCGTCGTTGCCGGAGCCCGCGATGAGCAGCACCTTGCCGCCCCGCAGGACGACCGAGTGCATGGAGCGGACCGGGTTGCGCGTGGGGAGCACGTCCCACGCGCCGTTCGCGCACTGCTCCGCCGTGCCCGTGCACTCCGGCGGCAGGACCGGGTCCGGGACCTGCTCCATCGTGTAGTCGTCGGTGGTGGCGGAGCCGGTGCCGTAGACGGAGACGCCCCAGGAGATGCGGTCGGTGCCGGCCGGGACCTCGGGGGTGCGGACGGTGGCCTCGGTCCAGTCGCCCGCCATGTCCAGCGTCTTGAGGTCGGTCCAGTAGTGCCAGCCGGCCGTCGTGTCGTGCCGGAACAGCGTGATCGCCGCGTCGGGCGTGGTCGTTCTGCACCAGAGTCCGAGGTCGTACTGCCTGCCCGGCGTCACCACCGGGGCGCAGTCGGCGGACTCGGTGATCAGGGCCTTGCGGTCGCCGTCGAGGCGGCGGGTCAGCTCGACCCTCATGGCGGTGCCGCCGGTGTGCGCGTCGGTCGTGGTGGTGAAGGTGAAGTCGTTGTCGCCCCAGCCGGACTTGTGCCAGCAGTACGGCATGTCACCGGTGCCGGCGGTCTCGAAGCCCGGGTTCCTGATGAGGTTGGCGGCCGAGGCCGGCTGGGGCGCGGTCAGCAGCAGGCCCGAGGTGAGGCCCGCCACGGACAGCAGTGCGGTCGTTCTGCGACGAAGGTTCACGCGTCTCTCCTCGCGGTGCGGCCGTCGCGGCCGGGGGTCCCACGGCCCCGGCGCGGCAGGTAGACCAGCGCTTCGGTCCCGGCGAAGCGCAGGACGAACGTCGTCACCAGCGCGAGCGCGGTGGCGGACAGCACGCCCAGGTGCAGCCGGCGCACGAACAGGGCGATCAGCGGGATGCGCAGGACCAGGTCGGCGTTGGCGAGCAGCGCGAACCGCCCGGCCCGGTCCCAGCCGCGCCGCTGCCGGCGTCGCTCTCGGAACAGCAGGTGCTCGATGAGCAGGAAGTTCCAGGCGACGCCGAGCTGGTTGGCGAGGACCTCCGCCGGGACGTAGTGCAGTCCGGCGGCGGTCAGCGCCCACAGGCCGAGCAGGTTCGGCAGGAAGCCGGTGAGCCCGATCAGGCCGAAGCCGATCATCCGCGCGGCCGCTGAGGCGGTGCGCAGCCCGGCCAGGTGGCGCAGGAAGCGCAGGCCCTCCCGCGCGGTCGACTTCGACTCCCCGGCGTACCGGTCCTGGAAGACGAACGGCACCTCGGTGACCGTGCGGGGGCGGCTACGGACGGCGAGTTCGAGGAGGATCTTGTAGCCGAGCGGCTGGAGCACCTCCGCCGTGACCGCGCTGCGGCGGATCGCGAAGAAGCCGCTCATCGGGTCGCTGATGCCCTTCAGCCGGCGCGGGAAGAGCGCCTTGGCCAGCCAGGTCGCCCCGCGCGAGACGGCCACGCGGTGGCCGCCCGCGAGCCCGGCGCGGCTGCCGCCCTCGATGTAGCCGGAGGCCACGACCAGCCCGGCGCCCGCGACTTCAGCCGCTCAGCGCCGCGCGCAACCGTTCGACTTCCGTTGTCGGCGCGTCACATGTGAAGTGACGGCAGACGTACGCCGTCGGTTCACCGCCGACCAGCGGACGGTCCCTGAGCAGCGGGAACTCCTCGCTCCCCGCGGCGCCCGCGGCGACCACGGCACCGGGCGCGGTCCCCAGAAGTGCCGTGCGGTGCAGGTCCTTCGTGCCGTCGTGACCGAGGTCCGGACCCACGATCGCGACCTCGCGCGGCCCGTCCAGCACGGCTTCGGCGACGGCCAGTCCCCAGCCGATGAAGCGGGGCACGCGCGGCCCGAGCGCCTTCACCACGCCCAACGCCCGCTCGGCGGCGGTGCGATGGGGCTCGGAGCCGGTGTGCGCGGCGTAGCTCAGCAGCGCTCCGGCGGCCGCGGTCCAGCCCGAGGGGGCCGCGTTGTCGGTCGGGTCCTGGGGGCGGCGGATCAGCCGCTCGGCGTCGGCGGCCGTGTCGTACAGCGCGCCCGACTCCGGATCGGTGAAGCGGGCCACCACGTGGTCGAGCAGGAACCCGGCGAACTCCAGCCACACGCCCTCGCCCGTGACGGACGCGAGCGCGAGGAAGCCCTCCGCCACGTCCGCGTAGTCCTCCAGCACCCCGGCGTTGGCACCCGCGTGGCCGTCCTTGCTGGTCCGGGTGAGACGGGCCTGCTCGTCCAGGTGCAGCCTGACCAGGAGATCGGCGGCGGCCACGGCGGCCTCGACGAGGTCGGGCCGGCCGAAGTAGGCGCCCGTCTCGGCGAGCGCGGCGATCGCCAGACCGTTCCACGCGGCCACGACCTTGTCGTCCCGGCCGGGCGCGGGCCGCCCGGACCTCTTCTCCAGCAGGCGCTCCCGGATCGAGGCGACCCGTTCCGCCTCGAACAGCCCTTCCTGATCAGGCAGTTGCAATACCGATTGACCGTGCTCGAAGGTGCCCTCCTCGGTCACGCCGAAGTACTGCGCGGCGAGTTCGGCGTCCCGCTCCCCCAGCACCTCGCGCAGCTGCTCCGGCGTCCACACGTAGTACGCGCCCTCGACGTGCCTGCCGGTGCCGTCGTCGCTGTCGGCGTCCAGCGCGGACGCGAACCCGCCCTCCGCGGTGCGCAGTTCCCGCACCATGAAGTCCGCCGTCTCCAGCGCCACCCGGCGCGCCGGCTCCGAGCCCGTGGACCGCCACAGGTGGGCGTACACGCGGCACAGCAGGGCGTTGTCGTACAGCATCTTCTCGAAGTGCGGCACGACCCAGTCGCGGTCGACGGAGTAGCGGGCGAAACCGCCGCCGAGCTGGTCGTAGATCCCGCCGCGCGCCATCCGCTCACAGGTGTCCCGCGCCATCTGCAGAGCGCCCTCGGCACCGGTGCGCGCGTGGTGGCGCAGCAGGAACTCCAGCACCATCGACGGCGGGAACTTCGGGGCCCCGCCGAACCCGCCGCGCTGCGGGTCGTAGTCCCGCGTGAGCGCGAGCAGCGCCTGCGCGAGCTCCGGCTCACCGGGGACCTGGTCGTCGCCGTAGGAGATCTCCCGGCCCGCCAGGTCCCGGACGATCTTGCCGGCGACCTCGGTCACCTCGTCCCGCCGCTCCCGCCACGCCTGGTGCACGCCCTGCAGCACCTGCCGGAAGGACGGCATGCCCTGACGCGGGGCGGGCGGGAAGTACGTACCGAAGTAGAACGGCTCGGCCTCCGGGGTGAGGAACACGGTCATGGGCCACCCGCCGTGCCCGGTGGCCGCCTGCACGGCCTCCATGTACACGGCGTCGACGTCGGGGCGCTCCTCACGGTCGACCTTGACGCTCACGTAGTGCGCGTTGAGGTACTCGGCGGTCTCCCGGTCCTCGAAGGATTCGTGCGCCATGACATGGCACCAGTGGCACGCGGAGTAACCGACCGACAGCAGAACGGGCACATCGCGCCGTTTCGCTTCCTCGAACGCCCCGGGTCCCCACGGCCACCAGTCGACCGGGTTGTCAGCGTGCTGAAGCAGATACGGGGAGGTCACACCAGCCAGCCGGTTCATACGATCCAGCCTCTCACAGTGGCTGAGGCGGTCGGTGAAAGCGGCGCGAGCCCGCCGGTGTTCCGTCGAACAGGGCGACCCTGCATCCCACAACAGTAGGCTGGGCGCAGCAGCGCCTGTCCTGCAGAGGCTCCTCGAAGGAGGTACACCATGTCCGCCGAGATGGTGGCACCCGCGTGGATGCACACGCAGATCAGCGCGGAGCAGTACGACTCCTGGTCCGAGGAGCAGTGCGCCGGCATCGAGATCGTGGACGGGATGGTCGTCGTGAGCCCGAGCGCCTCCAAGCGGCACAACCGCCTGGCGCGGATCCTGGCCAACGCCCTGGACACCGCCGCAGGCCCGGACTGGAACGCCGACACGGACTTCGACGTCCGCCTGCAGGACGTTCCGCTCACCAACCGCCGTCCGGACGTCACCGTCTACCGGGCGGAGACCATCGACCTCACGCCCACCCGCCCCGAGCACGTCCTCCTGGTCGTCGAGGTCGTGTCGCCGGGTTCGGAGACCACGGACCGGATCGTGAAGGTGGACCAGTACGCCAAGGCCGGCATCGCCTTCTACTGGCGGGTCGAGCAGGCGGCCACCGGGGTCCCGATCGTCTATACGTATGTTCTCGATCCCGCCACCAAGGCTTACAGGGACGGCGAGATGTTCACCGGCACGGTGAAGGCCACCGCACCTTTCTCCGTCACGGTCGATCTCGGGGCCGTGTGACGGCGCTCTGCTCACGGCGTGCAGCGGGAGAAACGACGGCCCGAGGCGCCCCGGGCAAGCTCCGCCCGGGGCGCCTCGGGCCACGGCGCTGCCTACCGGTCGGCCCCGGACTTCACGGATCCCGTCGACTGTGTGTCCGCGACGTGCTCGATGCCTCGGAACCCGCTCCCGAGGTAGCCGCCGATCATGATGACGGTCGCCGCCGCGCCAAGGGCTACCGCCAGCCGTTCGCCTCTCGACAGAGCGATCGTCGCACCCTCCGGCGGCGCGGTCCGGTGGTGGACGAGCGCCCCGACCGTGCAGGCCCCGGAAACGACGAGGGCGGTGATCAGGTCAAAGGTTACGTAGAAGGAGTCCCCCGGGTTCGAAGCCCGCTGCCGGAACGAGATGCTTCAGCGGCGGGTGCGAGCAGACGGCATGGTTCAGGAACGAGTTCGACGCCCCGCGGTCGGGGCCATGTGGACGGCTACTCGGCATCCAGCTCCTGTCGCAGCTGATCCAGCGTGAAACCTTCGGGCGTCCGCCATAGGGTCCAGCCGTTGATGACGTTGCCGGTCACGGCCTCCGCGGCCTTCGACGGCGAGGGGAAGGGGGAGGAGTGCCCGTCGACGACGAGCTGACCGTCGGCAGTGACGACGGCACGGCCCAACCTCTCCAGGCTGCGGGTGGGCACGCGTCAGGCGTCGCGCGGGCGCCGCCCCGGGCACAGGTCCGCCGGACGCGCGGCACGCCAACTCAGCCCGTCTTCACACGATCAGGCCGCGCACGCCCCCTCGCCCCGATGCGCCGTCCGCAGCACACTTGCCCAAGGGAACGACCGGGACGACGCGCGGGGGGGGGGCGGCCGGGGAGCACCGCGGATCGCCGCTGCCGCCAGAGGGGGACATGACATGCGGGAGAGTCATCGGGCGGACGTCGAGCGGCTGTTGGTGCGGGCCGTGGAGGAGGAGGTGCGGCGGACGGGCGGGCGTACCGACGGCAAGGTGCTGCTCGCCCGGGCGCGCGGGGGGCTCGACGCGATGACGCGGAGCGCGGCCGAGGAGTACGAGGCGTACACGCGCGCGCTGGACGAGGCGGCTGCCGGACAGCTGACCTTCGGGCAGCGTTACGCCCGGGAGGGTGCCGGGACGCCACTGCTGGTGGCGGGGGTCGCGGCGGTCGCGGCCGTGGTCGCCGACATGGCCCTCGGCACCGGCACGGGCACGGCCCTGGGCGCGGGGGTGACGGTCGGTGTCGTGGGCGCCGCGGCGACCGTCGTCAAGGTGGTCGGTTCCCATCTGCCGGCCGCGCACCACCGTGCCGGGGCCGCGAGCCAGCCGGGCGGGCCGGAGCAGCTGCGGCTGCAGTGGCTGACGGCGCTGGAGGTGCGGGGGGTCCGTCCGTTCCTCGATCAGCAGCGGGTGCTCGCCGCGTCGGCGGCCCCGGCGAAGAGCGGGCCGCGGCTGCGGGGCGCGGACAAGAGCGCGGCGGCCCGCGGGCGCAGTGTGCTGGCGCAGTCCTTCGGGCAGTTGCCGCAGGCGGTGGAGCCGTTCGCGGGGCGGCGCCAGGAGCTGGCGCGGATCCGGCAGTGGGTGCAGGCGGCCCGGGCGAGCACGCGGACCGAGCCCACGGTGGTCGTGCTGCACGGCCCGCCCGGCAGTGGCCGTACGGCCCTCGCGGTGCGTGCCGCGCACGAGCTGAAGGACCACTTCCGCGGTGCCTGCGTCGTCGACCTGCGGGCCGAGGACCCGGGCGGATCCCCACTGTCCACGCGCGAGGCGCTGCTGCATCTGCTGAACCGGCTCGGCGCGCCCCGCGAGCAGCTGCTGTTCCGCGAGCGTTCCTCCCCCGACCAGCAGGTCAAGCGGCTCGGCGAGCTGTACCACCAGCATCTGACCGGTCTGCCGGTCACGGTCGTCCTGGACGACGCCTCGGACGCCGAGCAGGTCCGCGCGCTGGTCCCGGAGCGGTCGGACAGTCTGGTGCTGGTGACCGCGCGGGAGCCCCTGGAGCTGGACGGCCTGCCGGGGCGGGTGCACGGTCTGGCGGTGGAGCCGCTGGACGCGGCCGGGGCGGAGGAGCTGCTGGGCGCGGTGGCGCAGGACCGTCCGGAGCCGTACGACGCCGAGTCCGCGGACCGGGTGCGGGAGCTGTGCGGGGGGCTGCCGCTGGCGCTGCGCGTCGCGGGCTCGGGCCTCGGCCCGCGCTCGCCGCGGGCGCTGGCGACGGACCTCGGCGCGTACGGTCCGGTCGAGCCGGTGGAGCGCGCCCTGTGGCTGCGCTACACCGACCAGCCGGACACCGTACGGCGGCTGCTGCGGCGGCTGGCGCTGGCCGGGCGGGCGTCGCTGGGCGCCGCGGCGGCGGCGGCGCTGCTGGCGACGGACGAGGCGGAGGCCACGCGTCAGCTCCGGGCCCTGGCCCGGTCGGGCCTGATCGACCATGTGCGCGGTGACCGCTACCGGCTGCACGACCTCGTCCGCTCCTTCGCGCAGGCCCGTCTCCACGACGAGGAGGAGCCGGCCGAGCGGTCGGCGGCGCAGGAGCGGCTGATCGTGAACTACGCCGAGCTGGCCGACTCGGTGCTGCGCATGGTCGACGGCAACATGTCGACGCGCACCAACCGCTTCAGCCCGTACGGCTTCACCTCGCTCGACGAGGCGCTGCGCTGGCTGGACGACGAGTCGAGCTTCATCACCGCGGCGCTGCGGCACTCCGAGGGCGTGGACCAGGCGGCGGTGCTGAACCTGCTGGGTGCCCTGTGCGACTACTGCCTGCTGCGCGGCGACCTGTACCGGCTGGGCGAGATCAGTGAACTGGCCCAGGCGGTGGACGAGGGCCTGCTGGTCCGCTCGGTGCAGTGGCGCACCGGCATCGCGGCGCGGCAGCTGGGCGAGCTGGACAAGGCGCGTACCACGCTCGCCTCGGTGGTCGACCTGTACCGGGAGGCCCACCACGACGCGGGGGCCGCACGTGCCCTGTGCTCCCTCGGCATCACGCTGCACCACCAGGGCCAGCTCACGGAGGCCTCGGCGAAGCTCCGCGAGGCCCTGGCCCTGCAGTCCTCCCCCGAGCTGGCGACGGACCGGGCGTGGACGATGCACGCCCTGGCGGCGGTGGAGCGGGACCGGGCGCGGCTGGGCGAGGCGCTGGCTCTGCTGACGGAGTCACTGGTGCTGCACCGGGCGGGCGAGTCGGTGCACGGGCAGGCGTGGGCGCACTTCCAGCTCGGTCAGCTGGCTCTGCGCCGGGGTGACGTCCCGCGCGCCGAGTCCGAGCTGCGCGCGGCCCTCGACCTGTACGGCCGTACCCGTGACGCCCGCGGTGAGGCCTGGGCGCTGACCCAGCTGGCCCGGGCCCTGCTGGTGGCCGGTGAGGCGTCCGCGGCGGTGGAGGAGCTGCGGGGTGCGGCGGCCCGGCACCGCGACAACGAGGACGCGCGGGGCGAGGCCTGGACGCTGTACTACCTGGGCCAGGCCCTGGAGGAGACGGGCGACCTGGACCGGGCGGTCCGCGAGCTGGAGCGGGCCCGGACGATGTTCTCCCGGATGCGCGATGTCTACGGTCTGGCCTGCGCCCGCCACCACTCGGCCCGGGTCACCCGCGACCAGCGGGCCGCGCAGACGGGTTCCCTGCGCAACTCCGGCTTCGCCCGGCAGCTCCTGGTCGACGCGCGCGCCGACTTCCAGCGCATCGGCGTCGCCCACGGGGAGGCCTGGACCTGTCTGGAACTGGCGGTGGTGGACGCGGGCAACGCCCGGACGCAGCAGGCGCTGGCCCTGTGCGACGAGGCCGTGGAGCTGTTCGTGTCGTACGGCGACCGCCGGGGCGAGGACTGGGCACGCTTCCTGCGCTGCACCCTCCTGCCCTACGCGGCACCGGGCGGCGTCGAGGTCGGCACGGCCGTGGCCCAGGAGGAGCTGTCCCGGCTGTCCCGCGCCGGTCACGCCCTGCGGGACGAGCAGCTCGACGAGTACGTCGACGCGTGGGCGCTGCTGCTGGAACGGGGGGTGAGCCTGGAGGCCGGCTGGCGGGCCTGGGACCTGGGGATGACCCCGAGCCGGCACGCGCGGGAGGTGATGGGCGTACCGGTGGAGACGTCGGCGTGAGCCGCGGGGGCCGGGCACCCGGCTGCTCGGGGGGCGGGTGCCCGCCGTCCGGGCCTCCGGCACGCGGCGCGCGGCGCACCCGTCGGTGATGAGCCTGCTGGGACCATCACCGACGGGTGCCGGCACGTCGGCGCGGGCGTCAGCCCTGCTTCTGCTTGTCCTGGGCCGGGGCGGCGTCGGCGGACTTCGTGTCCGCGGTGCCGGCCCGCTCGGCCCCGGGGGCCTCGGGGTCCGGGACCTGCGGGAAGTCGACCTTGTTCATGTGCCTGTTCATCGACTTCATCAGGCCCCAGACGGCCAGGGCCATCACCGCGAAGACGACGAACCCGAGGACGCCGGGAGTGACCTTGTCCTCGTCGACCTCCTTGGCGAGGGAGACGAGGTGCGTCAGTGCCAGGCTTGCGCTTGCGCTCATATCAGGCATTGTCGCGGATGCCCGCGAAGAGGTCGTCCTCGGGGAGGGAGGTATCGACGAGGGACTTCGCCAGTTCGTACTCCTCCGTCGGCCAGACCTCCCTCTGGATCTCCATCGGCACCCGGAACCAGCCGCCGTCCGGATCGATCTGCGTGGCGTGCGCGATCAGCGCCTTGTCACGGATCTCGAAGAAGTCGGCGCACGGCACGTGGGTGGTCAGCGTGCGCTCGTTGCGGCCGAACTCGTCCCAGCGCTTGAGCCACTCCCCGTAGGGCGACTCCAGGCCCCGGTCGAGCAGGGCCTGGTGCAGGGCCTCGGTGCGCGGGCGGTTGAAGCCCTGGTTGTAGTAGAGCTTGAGCGGCTGGTAGGCGGGGCCGTACTCGGCCTCCGGGTAGCGCTGGACGTCCGCCGCCCCTTCGAAGGCCACCATCGAGATCTTGTGGGTCATGATGTGGTCGGGGTGCGGGTAGCCGCCGTTCTCGTCGTAGGTGGTGATCACCTGCGGGCGGAAGGAGCGGATCTTCCGCACGAGCTCGCCGGCGGCCTCGTCGACGTCCTCCAGGGCGAAGCAGCCCTCCGGCAGCGGCGGCAGCGGGTCGCCCTCGGGCAGGCCCGAGTCGATGAAGCCGAGCCACTCCTGCCTGACGCCGAGGATCTCCCGGGCCTCGTCCATCTCCTTCTTGCGTACCTCGTGGATGTGCTCCTCGATGTACTTGTCGCCCTGCAGCTTGGGATTGAGGATGGAGCCGCGTTCCCCGCCCGTGCAGGTCACGACCAGCACGTCCACCCCCTCGGACACGTACTTCGCCATGGTCGCCGCGCCCTTGCTCGACTCGTCGTCGGGGTGGGCATGGACGGCCATCAGTCGCAACTGGTCAGTCAAGACTCAATCCTCAGTAAGTCGGCGCCCGGTGTGCGTCGGCGCAATCGGCGGCTTCTATAGTGACCGAATCGGGGGGCGAATAATTCCGGGACCGGGTCCCGGGGCCCCTTTCGGGACGTGTCGTCCCGGCCCTGTCTGGAGGACGATCATGACGACGGCGAGCACGCGACTGCCCGACGGCCGTTACGGCCGTTCCTCGGACGAGCGTGCCGACCGGGGGCTGAAGATCGTCGGTGCCGTCCTCGCCGTGGCACTGCTGGGACTGGTCGCCTGGTTCGGCTACCACTACGTCGCCCAGAGCAGGATCAGCGCCGAGGTGATCCGCTTCGAGCCGGGCGAGAAGTCCGTGCGGGTGCACCTGGAGGTCCACAAGGATGCCGGGACCGCGGGCTACTGCACCGTGCGCTCGCAGGCCGGGAACGGGGCCGAGGTCGGCCGGGCCGACTTCCGCTTCGACGGGGACGCGACCCGCGTCGACCAGGTCGTCACGCTGCGTACGACCTCTCCGGGGACGACCGCCGAGCTGCTGGGCTGCCACGCCGACTGACGACAGCCGGGTGTCACCTGGAACCCGTAGCGCCTGACCTGCGTTGACGTGAATCTGGTGCCTTATGTCCTCCCCCTTCCGGCCCTGAATTGTTAGGCTCGTGGTTTCGCCCATCCATGAGGGAACATTCTTCTGGGTAGGGCGATGCTTTGTATTCCCGGTACCTACGAGGAGCACCTGTGACCCAGACCAGCGAGAACGTCACCTGGCTGACCCAGGAGGCGTACAACAAGCTCAAGGCTGAGCTTGAGTACCTTACTGGTCCCGCGCGGGCGGAGATCTCCGCGAAGATCGCCGCTGCGCGCGAGGAGGGCGACCTGCGTGAGAACGGCGGGTACCACGCGGCCAAGGAGGAGCAGGGCAAGCAGGAACTCCGCGTGCGCCAGCTCACCCAGCTCCTCGAGAGCGCCAAGGTGGGCGAGGCCCCCGCGGCGAACGGCGCGGTGGCTCCCGGCATGGTCGTCACGATCGCGTTCGACGGCGACGAGGACGACACCCTGACCTTCCTGCTCGCCTCGCGCGAGTACGCCAGCTCGGACATCGAGACGTACTCGCCGCAGTCCCCGCTGGGCACCGGCGTGATGGGCCACAAGGTCGGCGAGGACGCGGAGTACGAGCTGCCGAACGGCAAGAAGGCGTCGGTGAAGATCCTGAAGGCCGAGCCGTACGAGGGCTGAGCCGCCCCCATCCGGACCTGGACGCGCCCCCGGCACCGCTGCGGTGCCGGGGGCACCGTCATGCCGTCGCCGAGCGGTACTTGCGCACCGCCAGGGTTCTGAACACCATCACGATCAGGATCGAGTAGATCAGCGAGGCCCACACGGGGTGCTGCATGGGCCAGGCGTCCGACTGCGACTGTCCCGGGTTGGCGAACAGCACGCGGCAGGCCTGGACCGTGGCGCTGAAGGGGTTCCACTCGGCGATGTGGCGCAGCCACGGGGTCATGTTGCCGGTGTCGACGAACGCGTTCGAGATGAAGGTGACCGGGAAGAGCCAGATCAGCCCGCTGGAGGTGGCCGCCTCGGGGGTGCGCACCGACATGCCGATCAGGGCGCCGATCCAGGTGAAGGCGTAGCCGAGCAGCAGGAGCAGGCCGAAGGCGCCGAGGACCTTGCCGGCGTTGGTGTCGCCGTCGGACCCGACGCGCCAGCCGACCAGGAGGGCGACCACGGCGAGGACCACCAGGGTCAGGGCCGTCTGCACCGAGTCGGCGAGGGTGCGGCCGGTGAGCACCGCGCCCCGCGCCATGGGCAGGGAGCGGAAGCGGTCGATGAGGCCCTTGTGCATGTCGTCGGCGATGCCGGCGCCGGAACTGGCGGTGGCGAACGTGACGGTCTGCGCGAAGATGCCCGCCATCAGGAAGTTCTTGTAGTCGGTGGCGCTGGTGCTGCCGCCGATCTGCATGGAGCCGCCGAAGACGTAGGTGAACAGCACCACGAACATGATCGGCTGGATCAGGCCGTAGATGATCATCTCGGGGATCCGGGACATGCGGATCAGGTTGCGGCGGGCGACGACCATCGAGTCGCGCAGCGACTGGCTGAGCGGGTTCGCGGCCGGCGCTACCCGTACGGTGTCGGTGACGGCGCTCACTCGGCGGCCTCCTGCTCGTTCTCCTCGTTCCTCACCTCGGCGACGTGTCCCGTCAGGGACAGGAAGACGTCGTCGAGGGTCGGCCTGCGCAGGCCGATGTCGTCGATCTCGATGCCGCGGGCGTCCAGCTCCCGGATGACCTCGGCCAGGAGCTTGGCGCCGCCGGTCACGGGCGCGGTGATCTTGCGCATGTGCTCCTCGACCGTCGTCTCGCCCCTGCCGAAGCCGGCGAGCACCTCGGCCGCCGTCCCGATGTGCTCGCGCTGGTGGACCACGACCTCGACGCGCTCGCCGCCGGTGCGGGCCTTGAGCTGGTCGGAGGTGCCCTGGGCGATGACCCGGCCGTGGTCGACGACCGCGATGTCGTGGGCCAGGTGGTCGGCCTCCTCC
Source organism: Streptomyces sp. NPDC058741 (assembly GCF_042746715.1). Classification (NCBI taxonomy): domain Bacteria; kingdom Bacillati; phylum Actinomycetota; class Actinomycetes; order Kitasatosporales; family Streptomycetaceae; genus Streptomyces; species Streptomyces sp. NPDC058741. Next base: position 184,782 of record NZ_JBHYQH010000010.1, read on the forward strand.
AGGTACTGCGTGGTCAGCAGCAGCGTGGTACCTCCGGAGACCAGCTCCTTGATGACCTCCCACAGCTGCTGGCGGTTGCGCGGGTCGAGGCCGGTGGTCGGCTCGTCCATGAACATCACCGGCGGCGAGACGACCAGGGCGGCGGCGAGGTCGAGCCGGCGGCGCATGCCTCCGGAGTAGGTCTTGGCGGGGCGGTCGGCGGCGTCCGCGAGGTGGAACTGCTCCAGCAGCTCGGCCGCGCGCTGCTTCGCCGCCTTGGCCCGCATCTGGTAGAGCCGGCCCACCATCTGCAGGTTCTCGCGGCCGGTCAAATATTCGTCGACCGCCGCGAACTGGCCCGACAGGCCGATGGAGCGGCGCACGGCGTCGGGCTGCTCCAGCACGTCGACGCCCGCGACGACGGCGCGTCCGCTGTCGGGCCGCAGCAGGGTGGTCAGGCAGCGGACGGTGGTCGTCTTGCCCGCGCCGTTCGGCCCGAGCAGGCCGAGGACCGTGCCTTCGGGCACATCGAGGTCGACACCGTCCAAGGCTCTGACGTCGCCGAAGGTCTTGACCAGACCTTCGGCGTAGATGGCGCCTGGCATATGAGTCTCCACGTCTTCGGGGATGGCCGGACGGACGTCCGGCAGGGCTCCTCACGAACACACCATAACGCGATGTATCGCGTGTCACGATGAGTTCTCCCGTGTCGCGCTCAGTGATCACGAAGGCCGCCCGGCCGGCCCGGGCAACCGGAACCGGCAGGTCCGGAACCGGGTCAGCTCATGACCTTGTAACCCGCTTCGCGCAGGGCCCGGCCCACCTCGGAGCAGTGCGCCACGCCCTTCGTCTCCAGGTGCAGCTCGACCTCCGCCTCCGTGAGCCCGAGCCGTGGGTCGGTCCGTACATGGCTCACATCAAGGACGTTAGCGTCTACCACTGACAAAACACCCAGAAGGGTGGCCAAGGCACCCGGCCGGTCCGTCAGCCGCAGCCGGACCGCCAGGTAGCGGCCCTGCGCGGCCATGCCGTGCCGCAGCACCCGCTCCATCAGCACCGGATCGACGTTGCCGCCGGACAGCACCGCCACGACCGGTCCCTCGAAGGCACCCGGATCGCTCAGCAGCGCGGCGACCGGACTCGCCCCGGCCGGCTCCACGACCAGCTTGGCCCGCTCCAGGCACAGCAGCAGCGCGGCGGACAGCTCGTCCTCGCTGACCGTGCGCACCTCGTCGATCAGCTCCCCGACGATCCCGAACGGCACGTCACCCGGCCGGCCGACCTTGATGCCGTCGGCCATCGTCGCCGGATTCTCGACCGTGACGGGCCGGCCCGCCGCCAGTGAGGGCGGATAGGCCGCCGCGCCCGCCGCCTGCACCCCCACGATCCTGAGATCGGGCCGCAGGGCCTTCACCCCCACCGCGATCCCGGCGGCCAGGCCGCCCCCGCCGACGCCGACCACGATCGTGCGCGCCTCGGGGCACTGCTCCAGGATCTCCAGGCCCACCGTGCCCTGACCGGCGATGACGTCGGGATGGTCGAACGGGTGGATGAACACCGCGCCCGTCTCGGCCGCGTACTCCTGCGCGGCGGCCAGGGTCTCGTCGACCACCTGGCCGTGCAGCCGCACCTCGGCCCCGTAGTCGCGGGTGGCGCTGACCTTGGGCAGCGGGGCGCCCTGCGGCATGAACACCGTGGAACGCACCCCGAGCAGCGCGGACGCGAGGGCGACGCCCTGCGCGTGGTTCCCGGCGCTCGCGGCGACGACGCCGGCCGCGCGCTCCCCGGGCAGCAGACCGGCGATCCGCACGTACGCGCCGCGCAGCTTGAACGAACCCGTCCGCTGGAGGTTCTCGCACTTCAGGTGCACCGGCGCGCCCACGAGCCGGGAGAGGTGCCGGCTGCCCTCCATCGCGGTCATCCGCGCCACGCCCGAGAGCATCTTCCGTGCGCCTCGCACGTCGTCGAGGGTGACGGGGCGCAAGGAGTCAGCCGTGCCGTAGCTCATGCCACCAGCATCGCAGTTCACAGGCGGGAAGGGCCGTTGTGACCAACCTCCGGGACGCGCTTTGCGCAGCGCCGGTACGACCCGCCGCCGGGCCGCGTACCCTGTCCCCCAGTCTGCCAGCCCTCCACGAAGTGAGCCCCCGGCCATGCCCACAACACCCGAAATGTCGATGGACATGTCGACCGTCGGTGACACCGGTCTTCTCGACACGCTGCAGCACGAGGTGGCGCTGTTCGCCCGCCGTGCCGAACAGACCCGGCTCGGCGGGGTCGGGCAGGTGCGCAACTCCATGGACCGTGCCGCGTACCTGCTGCTCAACCGGCTCGACAAGGAAGGGCCGATGGGCGTCAAGGCGCTCGCGGCGAGCATGGGCATCGACTCCTCGACGGTCACCCGGCAGGTGGCTCCGCTGGTCGACACCGGCCTCGTCAAGCGCACCTCCCACCCCGAGGACGGGCGGGCGGTGGTGCTCCAGCTGTCCCCGCGCGGGCAGGTCCGGCTGGAGGAAGTGCGCTCCTCGCGGCGGCAGTTGATGGCGGAGCTCACCCAGGACTGGCAGCAGGAGGAGCGCGAGGCGTTCTGCTCGCTGCTGACCCGCTTCAACACCGCGCTGTCGTCGCGGATGTCGGCGCAGGGCGTGCCGGGGCCGGAGGCGCGGCCCGGGTCCTGAGCCCGGCCGGGGCGTGCACGCGTGCTCGGCACCGCCCGGGGCGTGCGCGGCTCTTGACCGCGGGGCCGGCCCTGGCCTGATATGGGACCGGATCCTGTCGCTGCGGCCCGGCCGGCCGGGGCCGGGTCCGTGTCCTCACGGTCGCCCTGCAGCGGGAGGCGCGGTGCGAGAACGGCGTGCGTCCCGGGCGGCCCGCCGGGACCGGGAGTTCGAGGCGTTCGTCGCGGGCGCGGCGGGGCGCCTGCTGCACACCGCGACCCTGCTCACCGCGGAGGCCCCGGACGGCAACCCCCGCGCGCGGCGCCTGCTGACGCTGTCGCTGGCCCACACCTACGCGGGCTGGGACCGGCTGCGCGGCGAGGACCCCTACGGCCACACCCGGCAGTATCTGGCCACCCGCTTCGCGCGCGGCGCCTGGCACCACCACGGCGCCCTCGGCCGCTCCCGCCCGCACCCGGCGAGCCCCCTGGCCCCGCTCCCCCCGCAGGAGCGGCTGATCCTGGTGCTCAGGCTCTTCGAGGGTGTCGCGGAGGAGCAGACGGCGGCCCTGCTCGGCCTGTCCACGGATCGGGTACGGGCCGTCTGCCACCGGGCGACGACGACCCTGCTGCACCGCGCGCGGGGCCCGGCCACGCCGGTCACGGCCGCGAGGGCGGTGCCGTCATGAGGGGGCGTCAGGGCGGGCGCCCGCGCGGCGAGCGGAGGCGGGCATGAGGGCGGAGAACCGCGAGGCGGCCGTGCGGCGGCTGCTGGAGCAGGCGCCGCGGCCCGTGCCGCCCGAGATCCACTCGGAGGCGGTCCGCCGTGGTGTCCGCATGCTGCGGCGCAGGGCGCTGGCCCGCCGCCTGCTGTGGCTGCTGGTGCTCACGGCGGCCGCGGCGTTCACGGTGTGGTCCCTCACGGCCCACCCGTGGGCGGAGCCGCCGTCGCGGACGACTCCCCCCCTCCAAGGCTGGTGATCCGGCGCGAGGACCGCTCTAGAAGCCTGCTGAAAATCTTGTTGGAGGGCTGTCCGGCCGTGGGCCGGGTGGCCCTTCTTGCTTATGCGGTGGCCGGGGTGAGGTGCCAGCTG